>DATJWZ010000816.1:0-9009 GCA_035500795.1 Candidatus Eiseniibacteriota bacterium
TCTCATACTCCATAGCCGGACCGACAGAATGGTCCCGGTGACGCAAGCTCTCCGCATGGCAGAAGCACTTCAGGAAAAAGGCAAAGTGTACTCGCTGCACGTCTACGAGCGCGATGGCCATCCGTTGCCGCGGAATCGCGAGGACCGTGATCGATTGATTGTCGATTGGTTCAACCGAATTGGCCAAGGCAACCAATAATTATGCGAGTACGACTCTCGGACCTTCAGCCCGGCGACATCGCAGTAATCGAAGACGTTGCACTGTCGGAAGCAGAACGACAGCTTTTGATGCGCTTCGGATTCTTCGACGGAGCCGAGGTTCGATGTTCGCGCCGTGCACCCCTCGGAGACCCAGTCGTCTACTCACTAGACGGCTCAGAAGTCGCCTTGCGGACCGAAACAGCGTGCCGGATTTTCGCTTGGCGAGTTGTCGGACAAAGGCACGAGCAAATGCGATGAATCCCCTCTTGCAAACCGTGCCATCCTCCGCCGCCGGGTCTCAGCAACGAATCCGGACTGTAGCGTTGATCGGACCTCCCAACTCAGGCAAAACCACTTTATTCAACCGCCTGACTAAGCTTCGGCAGAAGGTCGGCAACTACCCCGGAATCACGGTTGAGCAACACACGGGCGTGATGGGTCTGCCCGATCAAGAAGTCACTATCGTTGATCTGCCCGGAGTGTATAGCCTCAACCCATACTCCGAAGACGAACGCGTTGCAGTCAGTGTGTTAAACGGCAATATGGATGGGGTTCCGGTGCCAGATGCCGTCTTGCTTGTACTCGACGCAACCAATCTCTCTCGGCACCTCTCGCTCGCTGCACCTGTAATTGCTCTCGGGCTTCCGACCCTCGCTGTACTCAACATGGGGGATCTCCTCACCAAGCGAAGCGGTTCCATCGATGCAGTGAAGTTGGCGAGTGACCTGGGCATCCCAGTCGCGAAAGTCAGCGCGACCATCGGGACCGGCCTCGATGCAGTCGGCCGATTCCTGCAGCAGGCAAACTCACCTAGTCCGAGGACGCTGCCAATTGTCCAAGACGTGAGGGAGTGCCGAAAGTGGGCTGCTCGGATCGCCAGCGAATCGGATTATCGCCCTCCGCTCCCACCAGCGTGGACACGACGCCTCGACGACATTGTTCTTCATAAATTCTGGGGCCCTCTCCTCTTCATAATCGTGGTAGGAGCCGTTTTCCAGACAGTCTTTGGCCTGGGCCAACCCCTCAGCAATGCCCTGCAGAACCTTCTGGCGAGAATGGGACAAGAAGCTGCTCCGTTGATCGCAAACGGCTTTCTTCGATCATTGTTATTGGATGGCATCTGGAAGGGTGTCGGCTCGGTGTTGGTTTTCCTCCCGCAGATTCTGGTCCTCTTTCTCTTTATTGGCCTGCTCGAAGACTCAGGTTATCTGGCACGAGCCGCACTGATTGCCGACCGGACCATGTCGATGGTTGGGCTGAACGGAAAGGCCTTCATCCCGCTGCTATCGGCCTACGCATGCGCAGTGCCGGCAATCATGGCGAGCCGCACGATCGAGAACAAGCGCGACCGTCTGGCAACGATCCTTATTGCTCCGTTCATGACCTGCTCGGCTCGTCTGCCCATCTACACACTGCTGATTGCAGCTTTTATTCCCGAACGTCCGGTTGTCGGTTTTCTCATGGGTTCACGCGCTCTCGCCATGCTGTTGTTATATGTGCTCGGTTTTGCCGCCGCGATCGGAACCGCGAAGATTCTGAAATCGTCGGTCCTCAAGTCGACTCCAGCGCCATTCGTCCTCGAACTCCCTGAATACCGCTGGCCGACGTTTCGTACCGTCGGCTTGCGCCTGATGGATCGAGGACGCGTGTTCGTGCAGCAGGCGGGGACAGTGATTCTCTTCGTGTCGCTGTTGGTATGGGGGCTGACTAACCTTCCGCTCCACCAAGGTCACCCGCCGGAGTTAGAAAACAGCGTGGTGGCCCAACTCGGTCATTTCATCGAACCGGCCATCCGTCCGCTCGGATTCAACTGGAAGATCGGCGTCGGGCTGTTGACCTCGGTCGTGGCCCGCGAGGTTATTGTCGGAACTCTGGGAACGCTCTATGGACGCGACCCGCAAACACAGTCGGCCTCGCTTCAAGTAGCCCTTCAGCACGACCTGACATTCTCAGGGGCAATGGCACTTTTGGTATTTTTCGCCTTCGCGATGCAGTGCGCGTCAACGTTAGCCGTGGTGCGTCGCGAAACCAATAGCTGGATGTGGCCTGCCATTCAGTTCTTCTACATGACCGGCCTTGCGTTCCTCGCAGCGCTCTTCGTCCATGGAATACTCTCAGCCATGAATTAGCGAACTGGCCGTGCTCGGTTCCCCTACCGAAAACCAAACGTTCTTTGTACCGAAATTCGTACCTGAAACGGTTCGGCGGGATGGGAAACGTTTGAGAATGTCGCCGGGGCAGTTGGCGCTATGCGGGACACATAGGCATAAGTAATGTCGTCGTTCCGGCGATTCAGCAAGTTCAAAAGATCAGCGTTAATGCGCCATGCCTTGTTCAATCGATAACCGATTCCCGCATTCATCAGCAACGTAGCATTCGAGCGGTTGATTCCATCGGACGTCAGATCACGCGGTCCAAAATAGCGAAGACGCAATGTACTGGTGAAGCCTTTGTAATCGTGCAGTGTGATGCCCGATGAAACCACCACGTTAACCGCTTCGGGAACGAGCTTGCCACCCGGGCCCTGCACCGGATACTGGCCGCTACCCACGTTGGTGAACGCCGCATCGTCCGGGTCGATTTGGGTGAATTGGGCGCGCGAGTCCGCAATATCCAAATCGACAGCCCAGTGTTCGGTGGGCGTGTAGTAGTTGGCCCACTCAATGCCATAGCGGTTGCTGGACTGTTGAGAAGGAGACGTGCCGCCGGTGTCGCCACTCTGCTGGAGTTCGGATGCACTGCGGAGATACCAGAGCGAAAGAGTGCTTTGCAAATGGGGGACGACTGCGGTGCGCACACCGAATTCTCCGCCTTTGAGTTGCACCAACAGCGGAATTGGCGTAGCGGCCGTAGGAAAAGGATTGTCCGGTGAAATCGGGTTCACCTTCTGCGTTGCGCCGCGCGCGTCGTTGGTGTGATAACTGAATCCGCCCTGCGCGTAGAACTCCGTGTTGGCCCAAGGCCCGAAGATCAAACTCAGTTTGGGTTCGGGCAGAAACTTGGTCGCGGAACCGGAATTGAGCTGTGCAAAGTTGATCACGGGAGCGCCGGGCAATTCCGTGGCGACATAAGACGGGGTCAAGCTGGTCACGTCAGCGTGCCCGACGTCGCCACGCATAGCCAGGACTGAGCGGACTTTTTCTGCCCACTGGACCTTATTTTCCGCGTAAAAACCGACCAGCGTTTCGGTAAATTTGTTTAGGTCCGTGGCTGCGGGCAAAACTGCGATCAGACTTGGATTGGTGTCACACTCGGGGATAGGCTCGTCATTGCAGGCATTGATGTCATTTTTGTCCGTGCGAAAACGATCTTCCGTCCGGAACAGACCGTTGTGGACCCAATCGTTGCGAACCTGCAGACCGAACGTATTTTCTACGCTGCGGTCAAACCAACGGCTGAAGATCGTATGGTGTGCATCCACCCCAGCCACCCAGCGCCTATCCTGCTGTTCAAACTGATCGCCCTTCGCTGGGTCGATCAAAAAATAGGTAAAATTGGAAAACAGATTGAGGTCGTAGTAGAACCCGTAGGCTGTTATTTTCGTCTGGGAGTTTGCGCCCTGACGGTGCCACTCTCCCTGCAAGCTGTAGCGTTGGGAATGGCCGCCGTCCGTCGGGTCGAGCGTGCCGAAATAACCGACCAGTGGAAAGGCGTCCACGGGCAATTGATCGCTCGAATGCCATGTTCCACGATACGCGTGCGCCGTGATGCTGAAACCATTGTCGTCCGCTCCCTGGCTGTACGTGACCAGACCGTTATATTTGAAGTAATTATCGGGATGAATCCATGGGCCGTCATCGTGATACGCCTCTCCGCCGTACAGCAAATTGCCTGCGCCTAGCTTCTGCGATAGGCCGAAAACCAGTCGCCCGTAGCCATCCTGGCCGCCCTCGACCGTGATGAAGTTCAACGGCAGAGTCTTGAAGAACTCCATGTGCGCTGATCCTGCGGCGCCAAAGTCACCGACATCAGAGTAGTAGGGGCCTTTCTCGAAATTTAGCCGCTGGACAAACTCCGGTATGACGACGTTCATGTCCGAGTACCCCTCGCCGTGCGCGTGCGAGGTCAAGTTTAGTGGCATACCGTCGAGGAAGTTGGCAAAATCCGTGCCGTGGTCCAGATTGAAGCCGCGCAGGTAGTATTGGTTGGCCTTTCCGCCGCCGGCGTGTTGCGTGATGATCAAACCGGGAAGTGTCTCCAAGACTTCTCCCGAGCGAAGAATCGGACGATCTTCAAGTTCTCTTGCGCCCACCGTCCCCTGGGTGGCAGATCCGGCAACTCCGACGAGGTCATCCTCCCGGCCCTGCACGTTGATGGTAGTGATGTCAGAACCCACCGCCAGAGAGATGCGCAGCGGAGCCGCTGCCTCGGAAGTCCCTACGCTGACGCGAATCTCTTTGGTTTCAAAGCCTGGATTTGAAACGATGAGTTGGTAAGTACCTGCTGAGAGTCCAGACATAATGAAGGAACCGCTCGTGTCCGACTGCGTCGTTCGCACCGGACCGTTCGCGCTTCGTACCTGCACGGTAGCGCCGGGAATTACTGCGCCGGACGTGTCCACCACCGTTCCAGACAGTTGAGGCAGAAAAGCCTTATCGCTTCGGCCGCGGACTGCGCCCTCTTGCGCAACGAGTGCTACCGGCAGATTCACAAACAACAAAATGCCGAGTAGGAATCTGTGCATCTTGCGTTCTCCTAGAAGACAGGGCGTGTGACTTCTGTGCCGGTCGTGCTACCCATAGTATTACTGTCTTTATATTCGTGCTACTCATGGAATTTCATATCCTCTACTCGAAGTCATGCTGCGTCTGTGACGACAGTCACACCTCAGCGTTGTGTCACAGGCCGTCGGTTCACGTCTGGGTTGATCTGGAGAGGCCACGAGAGCCGTTGATTGTGGAACGAGTATTACGCTTATTGTTGTGTGTGCTACGCTGGACCGGAAGGATCTGACGATATACGCCTATGGCACTGGTCAGCAGAATCGGAGTATCCCTAGACTCAGAATTGCTCGAACGTTTTGACAAGTTTATTGCCGAGAAAGGCTATGACAACCGCTCCGAAGCGTTCCGCGATCTGATACGCGATCGACTTGTGGGAGGCGCCGTGGTGGCCTCGAAGGCGCCAGTTGTGGGAACGGTGACCTTGATCTATGACCATCACACGCGGCTTCTCCCCGAAAAACTAGCCGACCTTCAGCATGAACATCACGATGTGGTCATCTCGACGCTGCATGCGCATCTCGATCACGATACGTGCCTTGAAGTGGTACTCCTGCGCGGCAAGTCGAACGATGTGCAACAGCTAGCAGACAAGCTCATTAGCACAAAGGGAGTCCGTCATGGACGTCTCGTCATGAGTTCCCCAGATACGGTGTCGCGGCACCGTCATTCTCATCACTGATCAAACCTTATCTTGCTATCGTCGGCGATCGTGCTGCCGACATCCGTTTCTAATAAACTCAATAACCGCGTAACAGAACCTCCGTCTTTTGCATTTATTGCAGTAGGGCCGGCGGTAGGTCTGTGGCTGACGTACTAAGTTCTCTCGCTCGTTACGGCTACGTCGTGGTGCCAATCTGGGTCTTTGCCGAACAGATGGGGTTGCCCATACCCGCGGTCCCAATCCTGTTGGCTGCCGGGGCGATCGCAGGAACCGGCCACATGGACCTGTTTGTGGTTACCGCGCTGACGCTGGGCGCTGCGCTCTCTGCGGACCTGTTTTGGTACCGGATGGGAAGCGCCGACGGAACCGGAACTCTGGGCAAACTGTGTCGGGTTTGCCTGGAACCCGATTCCTGTGTGCAACGAGCCAAGAATTTCCTGCAAAAGCACGGACTGAGATCACTGCTCGTGTCGAAATTCGTGCCAGGCCTGAACGCGATCGCGGCACCAGTCGCTGGTACGATTCGGGTACCGTGGTGGCAATTTGCCGCAGTGGATGCACTCGGAATTATTTTGTGGGCAACGACGTTTGAACTTCTCGGATTCGCCTTCTCAAATCAACTGGCAAGAATTGCAGGTTTGGCTTGGCGGTTGGGAGTATTGGTCACTGCGGTATTCTCAATCGCCATACTGGTCTTTCACGTAGCAGGAAAGCACTACCGGCGACAGCGATTCCTGCGGGACGTGGCCATGGCTCGGATCACGCCTGCAGAACTCAAGAAGAAGTTAGACCGGAACGAGGCTGTCACAATCGTGGACCTTCGACACTCTCTCGATTTCCTACCTGAGCCCTATACCATTCCAGGCGCAATCAGGATTTCGATGGAAGAACTAGATAAGAAAAATGGTGAGATTCCACGGGACCGCGACATGGTGCTCTACGTACCTGTCCGAATGAGGCAAGCAGTGCCATGACGGCCTTGAAACTAAAGCGCCACGGCATTACGCGGGTTCGCCCTTTGCAGGGCGGTCTGCACGGGTGGCGAGATCTAGGCTTTCCTCTGCACTCGGAATTTGACATACCTTCGCGCGTTAAGGGCGAATATGCCTGTGCGAAATATCCAGGCCCGTAGACGCGCACGCGAAAGACAAGCGGCTAGAAACTCAACACGAAGGATATGGGACGATCAGCGATGGACGAAGAAACGAAGAATGCATTTCAGACCATGAGCCGAAAAGAGTTCATGCACGCGCTGGAAATGTTCGCCAAGAACTGGCTGGCACACGATGGCTGCTGGTTCCTTGCTGCCGAAGAGCGTTTCAATATGGAGACCGCAATCGAATTGGACGCACGGTCGTGGAAGCGCTTCGCTGCGGCGGAAGCACACCGAATCATGATGACGTTCGACATTTCCGCCAATGGCGGGCTTGAGGCTCTTGAGAAAGCCCTTAGTTTGCGGCTAGAAAGTACTCGGTATTTCATGTTTACCTCGCCACTCCGGTGAGCACTGGAGTCTCGGTCGTCGTTTGCTTCGCAGACTTGGCATTACTGAAGTAGCGCTTCAACATGACGAGCCAGAGAATTACACCTGCGATCAAGAGCCCGAGGAATAGTGGAAATACCGACCATTGGGTTTTCACCACGAATTGATCAGGATGGTAATAAGGCTTGAGGTAAGCGTCGCGCAGCATGTCTCTCATGACCGACATACTGAGGATCACCACGCCGATGATGCTCGACACGGAGTAAGCGGCGAGTCGAATATTTTCCTTCTGTAGCGCGGCCGACATGAGGAAGATCGCCGCACCACCGCCAATGACTCCGACCATAAGAAGAATCGTTGCTATGGCACTGCCGCCGAGAAACAACACTCGAAGCTCTTTCGGAAGGCTGGCCAGAAACCAAATACCGATGAGAAACTGCGCCATGGTGGCGAACATGAAGGCCTTGCCGCCGAGTTGAAAAAGATCGCGAGCATATTCACGATCCCGGTTCCACTTAACCAATGCCATGAACACCAGCAGAAGTCCGCCCATCGCTACAGCGGGCACAACGAAATGTAGAAATCGAGGGATCAGGGTCGGCTCGGACCAGTTAAGGTTCCATCCACTGGGATCCGCGAAGTATTTTCCTGCCCAACGGGATGGCGTCTGGCTGAGCGTTAGATTGTTGCTGTAAATAAAGCCGATGATGAAGACCAGAATAAGGCTGAACGACATCACCGTTTTAGCCCGGTCCGGGTGCTGGATACCTTTGAAGGAAGCGTAATAGAAGCCGTAGTACGCTAAGGTGAGAAAAATCAGAACTAGGAACCACGGCCACGCCACGATGACTGATGACGTATAGAAGAATTGCCCGTAGAGAACCTGGAGAAAGAGCAAAGGTGCGATCCCAATCGTGATCGTTGCGGGCAAGAGAGAAGGCAACTTTCTCGCGATATCGGCGAACATGCGGTTGCCCTGCTCCCGGTTCTTTGCGCGGCGGGCCACCAGTGCGAGGACAGCCCCGCCCAACATGAAATTCATCGCAAGGATATGCAAAAAGAACGTGACCAGAAGCAGCAGTTTGAACACCCAGTACGGTGCGGGTAATGGATTCGGATCGAGCGCGGGAATGTAGTTGGGCGCCATCACGTTAATTTCCTCCTTGCGTGGCGTTAGAAGATGCGGAAAGGGTGCGCTGGGTGTTCACCCATTGAACTAATGCTGTTCGCTCTGCCTCCGACAACTTCAGGTCAGGCATCCGGATAAAAAGATTAGGCAGATCCTTCAGAGCGTCGCTCGCGACTTTCGGATCGTTCGGCAGGTGGGCAAACAGAGCGTCATCCGATTTGACCTGATGACACATGCTGCAGTTCCGTTCGAAGATGGTCTTACCGTCGGCTGCATTGACCGAACGGGTCGTCACCGGATGCACGGTTGAGAGGAAACTCGCTAGCGCAAGCCGTTCGGCATCGGTACCGGCAAATGGCGGCATCACTCCGTTGTGCATTACGTCCAGGCTCGTCAACATCGCCTGAATGCGATCCTGGTCCCATTGCCTTTTCTCGAGATATTTCTTTACCCCACGATACGAATCGATGGTGTGGCAACTCTGGCATTCCACGCGGAAGACTTCATGTCCGACCGTCACTTGGTTCTCTTGCGTTAATTGGCGATTCTGTATCCACTTCGCGCTGGCCAGGACTCCGGCATCGTCGATCTTTTCGACGCTGAAACCGCCGTCTCCAGGCATCAGCGTTGCATAGAGCGAGTTGGCATACAAGTAGTTTCCAATCACGTACGGTTTGCGAATGGCCTCCCTCACAAACTCGAACGATCCCATGGCGCCAAGGGCGACCAGAGCAACGAGCAAGCTAAACGAGAGGTGGAGGCGTGCCGGGCGAAGAAGAGTGATCAACGCCAGCACGAGCGTCACTGGCAG
>DATJWZ010000817.1:0-1531 GCA_035500795.1 Candidatus Eiseniibacteriota bacterium
CGACTACGCCCGCGCCGAGCATGTCGGCGACAAATTCGTAGCGCTCGCCATTCCACGCGAAGAGCGTTGGGCAGGAACTGCCGCGACGGTCGATTTCGAGAATTTCATGGCGCTTGTCGCCGGCGACTACGGCTTCATCAATTTCATCCTGCAGCACGCCGCTGGGCCACAACATGCGGACGATGTCCGCGTTTTTCGACTGCCCGAGGCCGACGACGATATCCGTAGAGTTCTGGCCGAGGTATCCGTTCGATCCGTAAATTTCGAACTTCTGACGATTGCCGGCGGAGAAGACTTCGACTTTCGTTCCGATCGCCGACTTGTTATCGTTCAGTCCTTTGAGGGACAGCTTCAGCCAGTGATTCTGGTTCGCGCCTTCATTCCGCAGGAGCACGGCGGGCCCGTGATTCTGCGTGATCAGCAGGTCGGTCGTACCGTCGTTGTCGTAATCGCCAGTGATGATGGCACGTGGGCTTTCGAAATGAATCTTGTCGAGGCCGACGTCGGTGGTGACGTCTTTCCATCCATCAGGGCCCAAATTGCGGAAGAGCCGGACTTCGCCTTTTCCTTCTTTCGTCTCTCCAACTGCAACGAGATCCACCCAGCCGTCGTTGTCATAGTCGAATGCCGCGATGCCATAAGCACGCACCCAGTTCGTTTCTGGAAGTTTCACTTGATCGAATGACTTGGCGTGATTGTTGCGCCAGAGTGTGACTGCGGGAGCGCTCATGCTGGTAAAAGCGATGTCCATCCAACCATCGTGATCAAGATCCAGAACCGTTTCTGCAACCACGGGCGCTAGGTCTGAGCCCGTCCACAGCTTGCGCTGGACGAATTTTCCTTCTCGGGGATTCTCGAACATCGTCGGCCCCCTATCGGCAACCAAGAGATCGATGGCTCGGTCGTTGTTGTAGTCCGTACCAATGGCAGCCGTTGCCATCCCGAGTTCCCGAGAATCGAGACCGACCTGATCGGTGACTTCGGTGAATGATCCGTCGCCGTTATTTCGGAAAATGCTGCTCCCCAGGTTTGCGTCCAGTTGTGGCGGATCAACCGATAGTCCATGAGGGTGAAAGCGCGCCACGTACAAGTCCAAGTCGCCGTCGTGATCGTAGTCAATCAGGGTCAAGCCGAAATTGAAATACATTCCAGAGTTGATGCCAGCTGATTTTGCAAGGTCCTTGAATGTACCGTTCTTTTCATTGTGCAGCAGCGCCACCGGTTTATCTCCGAAAGTCAGGACCAAGTCGGTCGCACCATCGTTGTCATAGTCACCCACGGTACAACCAACGGCCTGCACACTCGGATCGAGTCCAGCCTTTTTCGTGACCTCTTCAAACCGACCGCCGCCGAGATTGTGATACAGGCCGAGCCCCCCTTGCGGGCCACCGCTCGCGACGAAGATGTCTGGACGACCATCGGCGTCATAGTCTAAGAAACACGCACCTGAGCCGAGCAGCCTGTACCAGTCCTTCGGAGCCGGGCCTGCGGCCGACAGGATCCCCGCTTCCTTGGTCACATCCACAAACTG
>DATJWZ010000818.1:0-1798 GCA_035500795.1 Candidatus Eiseniibacteriota bacterium
CGAAGCGAAAGCGAATGGAACTGTAGGCAACGGCGCTTCACACATCGTCATCAACAACGAACACGAAGGCATAGAGATTCGCAGGGCATCGGCGGCGCCACCGGCGCCTCCGGCTCCTCCAGCGCCGGGCAAGGCGGGGAAGGCCTTGCCATCGCCGAAAGCTGAGCCACAGGCGACTGATAACTGAGCAGTGGCAGTCTTTCGAAAGCAGCGTTCAGAGTTTTCAAACTTTGAGATCTTGAGATCGGATCCGCATTTTGCGGCGTCTATGCTGCACGCAGACAGCGGATTCCTCGCCCCGCTCGGAATGACAAAGTCGGGGAAACTTCGAAACCTTGCTTTAGGGACTTTGCTTCTCTTTCACTAGCTGTTCCACCCGCGCCAATACCTCATCTTCAGCCATAGCAGTGGAGTTGATCACTATGGCGTCGTCGGCTGCTACCAGCGGGGAGGCCGCGCGGGTGCGATCGCGATGATCGCGTTCCCGGAGTTCAGCGGCAACGTTGGGCGAGACTGGTCCGGAAATTTTCTGCTGAGCCATGCGGCGCTGCTCGCGAACGACGGGATCTGCATCGAGAAAGATCTTTAGATCTGCATCCGGAAAAACCTTCGTTCCGATGTCGCGGCCTTCCATCACGATACCGCCGCCTGAGCCCATGGCACGCTGGTGAGAAACCATCCACTCCCGCACCTGGGAATGGACAGAGATCTTTGAAGCTCCATCGGTGACGTCGCGCTCGCGAATGCGCTGCGAAACGTCTTTGCCATCGAGCAGGGTGCGGTTACCGGTCAGCGTCGGTTCCAGACGAATGTTCGATCGATCCGCCAAGACCACGAGGGCATTTGCATCGTCGAAAGAAGTGTCGTTTTCGATTGCCTTGAGCGCGAGCGCACGATACATTGCGCCGCTTTCGAGATTCACGTACCCGAGTTTGCGCGCCAGGCGCGCCGCGATGGTGCTCTTCCCCGCTCCAGCCGGGCCGTCAATGGCAATGATGAGTTTTCGGGGATTTTGATCGCTGGAGTTCTGGTTCATGAGTCGCAGCAAGATTGTACACGCACCTTAGCCGAGCCGATTCAGCAGGAGTGTTCCTCCCTTACCTGCTCCGGCGTCCATCCCAACTCTCGCAGCTTGCGAATGCTCAGTGGATCGTGCCGCTTGGCCAGTCGCACACCAGCTTCATCCCGCACCAGGTCGCAATGATGGAAGTCCGGGATCGCGAGTTCCAACGCCCGATAAAGAAGGATCTGCCGCGCGGTGGACTTCAGCAGATCGGCTCCCCGCACAACTTCGGTGATGCCCATCGCAGCGTCATCGACGACAACTGCCAGTTGATATGCAGGTACGTCATCTCGACGCCACACGATGAAGTCGCCGAAGTCGCGTCCCGCCACAAAAGTCTGCGGGCCAAGGTGCTGGTCGATAAAGGAAATCTCCTCGCCATCAGGAACCCGAAACCGCCAGTTCAGACCCGCAGGATTGGCGGCCGGTTCGAAGTCGCCTGCCTTCGCTATTGCCGGACGGCTCATGGGGTCATCCTCACATGATTCGCCGACTCCGACAAGCCTCGGTCGGCACTTCCCTGAGTAGAGCGGCTCGTCATCGGCATCGTTCGGTGCTGCTGCCGACAAGGCCACGTCTTTGCGCGAGCAAGTGCAAGGATAGATCGCTCCGAATTCCCGCAAATGTTTCCACGCCGCCAGATAATAAGTCCTGCGCTCACTTTGCGTGTACGGTCCAACGGCGCCGCCGCAATCGGGCCCTTCCTGCCACGAAATCCCCAACCAGTGCAGGTCC
>DATJWZ010000819.1:0-6552 GCA_035500795.1 Candidatus Eiseniibacteriota bacterium
CAGGGCACGCGATTGATGGTCTCTTCCAGTTCGTGCATCTGCATGGTGCTGTATCCCATGGCCGGAAGAAGACTGGTGAGATGCCGGTATTTCTCGAATGTCGAGCGGATGGAGCCGACGGCATAGGGCCGCGGATCGATCAACTCGGCGGCGCCGCACTGGCGGGCTGCGACGACTCCCGCGCCGTAGGGCATTTCGCCGTGCGTCAGCGTGGGACCGTCTTCGACGACGAGCACGCGGCGTCCTTTGATGGAGCCGGGATCGGAAACGGTGACGCGGCAGGCGGTCTCGACGATCTTGGCTTTCGGGTTGGCGGCCTCAATGTTTCGGCGAACGGTGTCGACATCTTGTGGGGCGGCGGTGTCGACTTTGTTGATCACGGCAATGTCGGCACGGCGCAGGTTGACTTCTCCCGGGTAGTAGGAGAGTTCGTGGCCGGGACGGTGCGGATCGACGACCACGATCTCAAGGTCGGAGTGATAGAAAGGCGTGTCGTTGTTGCCGCCATCCCAGAGGATGGTATCGGCTTCTTTTTCCGCCTGGCGCAGGATGCGTTCGTAATCGACACCGGCGTAGACGATGGTCCCCTGGCGCAGATGCGGCTCGTACTCCTCGCGCTCTTCAATGGTGCATTGCTGCTTATCCATGTCGTCCACGGTGGCGAAACGCTGGACGGCTTGTGCGGCGAGGTCGCCGTAGGGCATGGGGTGACGGATGGCCACGACTCGCTGGCCTTCGCGGCGCAACTCGGCGGCGACGAAGCGGCTGAGGGGACTCTTGCCGCATCCGGTGCGAACAGCGCAGATCGAAATCACGGGGACCGTCGACTTGATTTGAGTGCGCTGCGAACTGAGCAGCCAGAAGTCGGCTCCGGTGGCGACGACGCGGGAGCCGAGGTGCATGAGGTTCTGGTAGGAGATGTCGCTATAAGAGAAGACCGCGGCGTCGACGTGGTGATCTTTTATTAATTGTTCGAGGTCGTTTTGCTCGAAGATTGGGATGCCTTTGGGGTAGAGCGATCCGGCGAGTTCGGTAGGATATTTGCGTCCGGCGATGCCGGGGATTTGAGTGGCTGTGAATCCGACTACTTGGAATTCGGGATTATCGCGAAATATGACGTTGAAGTTATGAAAGTCTCTTCCTGCTGCACCTAGAATGAGAACGATCTTGGGTGTCATGAATGGCCTCCGGCCAGGTTTCAATTTTTCAAGTTTCGACTTCTCACGTTTCAAAGTTTCAAAGACTGCGCCGCCTTGGACAGTTGAGGCAGAAGCTTGGACCGCGAAGCTCGCTAAGAAATGCCGCAGAGGTCGCGAAGAAGATCCAATCGCTCTTTTTCAACTTTGAAACTCTGGAAACTCTGACACATTGAAACTTCATTCTTTCGAGCTCCGTTTCCACATGGGCACACAGGGATTCCAGCTGTGCACGTCTTTCTGGAAATCGCGAGCGGGCTGGGTTGCGCCTACCGTGCTCAAGTCATCCACTGGAGACTTCAAGAGTTCGGCAATGTACTTTTCAATTTGTTCGCGGATGCGGGGCTCCTTTAGCGCGGAAAGGAGCTCGGGCTTCTCAATGTGAGTAAATCCGCCGCACAACGGGCACTTCACGACGTCATCGTTGATCATGGGTCACCGTCGAGATTTGGAGATTGGGCACGGAAAGGGCCGCTCGAGCCGGTTGGGTGCCGCTGGGGCTATTTGAAGCCGGAGGGGGTCGACGGACAGTGACAAAGGTCGCGGCAGATTGTGAGCAGAGTCACAGCGGGGGCCAGTGTGGTTACTGCGCCTAAGTCATGGTAGCGCAATACTGAAGACGGATGCCTGCCCAGGCATATCCATCACAGTCTTGATGGCTTCAGGGTAGAACGTGGAACGCGACATTGCTTTCCAGCGTGCCCGTTGCGGTTGTGACCTCGATCGTTCCGGTGGTCGCGGCTGGCGGTACGGTGGCTTTGATGAGGGTGTCGGAGATGACCTCGAATCGGGCTGGCGCGCCATTGAAGGTGACGGCGCTGGTCTCCGCTAACTGATCTCCGAGAATTTGGATTACTCGTCCCGGCTTTCCAAAGCCGGGATTAGCGAGTACGAATGGATCGAGACCTAGCCCAAGCTGGAATACAGTGCCGCAGTAGAAACAGACGGTTCCGCCGAAATATGTCGTGCCGTAGATTTTGCCGTTTGTGGCCTGGAACAGTCCGCCCACAGGTTGGTTACCGTCGCTTCCATCGAATCGATGAAGGGTTGTGAGTTGGCCTTGTGGGGTAATTCTAAAAATCGTCCCGCAGGAGTAGTCACAGTTGTTCGTAGCGTTTTGCAGGATGCCGCCAGCATAGGTAATACCGTAGAAGTTTCTATTACTGGAAAGCACAAGACCCTCGACCGGATCAATTCCATCCGGACATTTAGAGAACCAGTTTGGAGGAAGGCCGGGGCCACTCCTAATGTCCTCGCAAAAGCGGTATAGCGTGGTCAGTTCTCCGCGGAGAGTGATTTTGAAAATCGTTCCCACGTCGGAGAATGCCCCGCCGGCCGATGTAGTTCCATAAAGCGCGCCGTCAGTGTTTTGAACAAGTCCGCCGGATGGAAATTTTCCATCAGCGCAAAGCAGCTTTTGGCAGAAGCTGTAAATAGTGGTAAAGCTGCCGGTTGAAGTTATGCTGAAAATAGTGCCGGCGTTGGCCGATCCTCCACCAGTCGCCACTCCATAGAGGCTGCCATCGGTTCCAAGTAGTAAGCTGCCGACAGGGCTCACGCCGCCAGTGCAGTTGTCTTGGGGGCAAAAACTGTAAATTGTTGTCAGTTCTCCGGTCGGGGTAATCTTAAACACCGAACCGCAGCCATAAGAAAGCACGCTATAACAGTTGGCGCCGCCGCCCTGAGTTGTCCCGTAGAAACTGCCGTCGGCACCCTGGGCCAATCCTCCTTGCGGATTCGCGCCGTCGATACAGCGCGGAAGCCCTTCGGGGCAGAAGCTATACAGGGTGGTCAGTTCACCCTCGGGGTTTATTTTGAAGACCGTGCCAACGCCGGTTGTCCCACCATATACAGTGGTTCCGTAGAAGTTTCCGTCAGTCCCAAGAACCAGCCCTCCGTAGGGTTTCATTCCATCCAGACAGTTGGATTGATAGCAAAAGTTGTAAAACACACTCATTGTCCCCGATGCATCGATGCTGAAGACCTTACCGTATGGATCCTTGTTGTACGCGTCGCCGTACGTTGTCCCGTAGAGACTTCCGTCAAGACCCTGAACTAAAGAACTCGTTGGATCCGCTCCGTCTGTACCATTGAAGTTCACCAGGGTCTGGAACGTTTGCGCGGACAGCAATGTTGCGGAGAGCATAAATAGAACGGCGGCCGAACAAGCTACCCTCACGGCTTTGATGTCCCCCATGACTACCTCCTTCACGGCAAGACCTGAAATGCGAAAACGGTGGAGAGCGTTCCAGATGGTGTTGTGACCTGCACTATGCCGCTCGTTGCACCGGTTGGGACCGTTGCTCTGATGTAGGTATCGGTGACGGTGAAGTCGGTTGCGGGAGTTCCGTTGAAAGTAACGCTGGTGGCGCCGGTTAAGCTGGTGCCGAGGATGTTGATCTTCTGTCCAATCTTGGCAAACTGCGGGTTGGCGATGACGAGTGGCCCCAAGCCCATCGACAACTGGTAAATGGTGCCACACCCTGAGGGGCAGAGCTTGCGGTTAATGATTCCGCCGACATTCGCGCTACCGTAGAATCTGCCATCCGTATATTGCGTCAGTCCGGACAACGGGTCGTATCCGTCGAGGCAGTATCCGGTGACACAGAAATTGTATAGAGTTGTGACTGTACCGTCGGGAGTCATTTCAAAGATGCTCCCCAGCGCGGCCCCGCTTGCCGTCGTGCCGTAGAAACTCCCGTCGTTAGCCTGCATCACGGGCGCGAAGGGAGTTTGGCCATCCGCACAGTTTGCTTCTGAGCAAAACGCATGGAGGGTTGTGAATGTACCGCCCAGCGTAAGTTGAAATACTACTCCTTCCAGATAGGCCCCTCCTCCGGCGGTGGTCCCATAGAGGTTGCCGTCGGTGCCCTGAATCAGAGCGGCCTGCGGGCTGGCACCGTCAGCACAGTTTGCCTCGGAGCAGAAAGAATGGAGGATCGATCCCGTGCCGCCGGGAGTCATTTTGAAGACCGTGCCGTCGTCGAAGGCTCCGCCTGCCGAGGTGGTTCCGTAGAAGTTACCATCACTTGCCAGTACCAGACCGGCTTCCGGCTGCGATCCGTCTTTGCAGACCTGCGGGCTACAGAAGCTGTGCAGGCTGGTGAACTGTCCTTGCGGAGAGATTTCAAAGACCGTCCCGCAATTCATACAGTGGGACCCTCCGTCGATGGTCGTGCCGTAGAAGTTGCCGTTGACTCCCTGGACCAGCGACCTCAAGGGCTCCGCGCCGTCAGCACAATTGGCCTGCGAGCAGAAACTATAAAGGGTGATTAATTGGCCCGATGGCGTCAGTTCGAAAACCGTTCCGCAGCCTCCGAAAATCTCGCAGTACCCGCCGTTGTTAGCTCCGCCGCCCAACGTTAGGCCATAAAGGTTACCGTTCGCAGCGAGAATCAGCCCTTGGGGATACTGTCCGTCAATGCAGTCGGACTTTGAACAGAAGTCATAGATTTTCGAGTATTTCCCGTCAGGGGTTAGTTTGTAAATGACTCCGGAATTGTAGGCACCGCCCAGGTCTGTTGTGCCGTAAAGATCTCCATTGAGACCTTGCACGGGAGCGCCAATCGGATTCGCGCCAGTGATTCCGGTGAGTTGGCCGTACTTGAAGGTTTGAGCGTGGCTTACGATTGCGGCCGCGCAGAAGAAAGCGGCTACGATGCGTGCAATGTTTCGAGTGGCGAGGCTTTTCATTGCCAATTCCTTTTGGAAGCGTCAATCGACGCGGGAGAGACGTCCGTTTTGGTTTCGAGCCTCTTTCAACTCGGAGGATAGTGAACTGATAGCGTTTCGCAAGGAGATGTACTGCCTTCAAATAGGGCCGGAACCATTAGGAACTGCGGTTCGATGGCCAGCATTATTTGTCAGTTCGTCTGGAGAAGTCAATGTGCAAGAAGCTGCATTTGTCACGCTGCGTTCACATTTCCTCTGGCGTCACGTCTTTACACGCTTTGTCAATGACAGCGCGCACTGGATTTCTCATAGTGGGAATTGTGTCCTGAAGTAACGACCGCGATCATTTACCTTGCTTCCCTTTCCCTGTTAACATCATGGGTTTACCAAGTGAGCGTCAACCACGTCTGTTAACGCCCTCATAACTTTACGGAGGAACTATGGCAATCAAAATAGGGATCAATGGATTCGGACGCATTGGCCGCAACGTGTTCCGCGCCGCGCTGAAGGATCCAAATCTCGAATTCGTCGCCGTCAACGATCTCACCGAACCCAAAACTCTGGCCCACCTTTTGAAGTACGACTCGGTGCTGGGAAACCTGTCGAACCAGGTATCGGCGGGCGCGGATAGCATCACGGTCGATGGCAAGACGATCAAGGTGTTTAAAGAGAAAGATCCGGCGGCGCTGCCCTGGGAGTCGGTTGGCGCGCAGGTGGTGATTGAGTCGACAGGCAAGTTCACAGATGCGAATGAGGCGAAGAAGCATCTGCATGGATCGGTGAAGAAGGTCATCATCTCAGCTCCGGCGAAGAATGAAGATGTCACCGTCGTGCTGGGCGTG
Organism: Candidatus Eiseniibacteriota bacterium; assembly: GCA_035500795.1. Classification (GTDB taxonomy): domain Bacteria; phylum Acidobacteriota; class Terriglobia; order Terriglobales; family Acidobacteriaceae; genus Sulfotelmatobacter. Next base: position 5,711 of record DATJWZ010000819.1, read on the forward strand.
AATCACGAGAAGTACGATCACTCGAAGCACAACATTATTTCGAATGCTTCGTGTACCACGAACTGCCTGGCGCCGGTGGCAAAGGTTCTGCAGGACGAGTTCAAGATCGTTTGCGGGACGATGACGACGATCCACTCCTACACCAACGACCAAGTCATTCTTGACTTTCCGCACAAGGATCTGCGGCGAGCGCGGGCGGCTGCACTCAACATGATTCCGACTTCGACCGGTGCAGCGAAGGCGTTGAAGCTGGTGATTCCGGAACTTGGCGGCAAGGTGGATGGATTCTCGATGCGCGTGCCGACGCCGAACGTTTCGGTCGTCGACTTTGTGGTGTGGGTCGAGAAGAAGACTTCGAAGGAAGAAGTGAACGCCGCGCTGAAGAAGGCGTCGGAGTCAGGGCCGCTGAAGGGCTACCTGGGATACGAAGAGCATGAACTGGTGTCGTCGGATTTCAAGGGCGACTCGCGCTCTTCGATCGTGGATGCGCCTTCGACGATGGTGGTCGGCGGCAACTGCGTAAAGGTGATCTCCTGGTACGACAACGAGTGGGGATACTCCTGCCGCGTGCGCGACCTGATCAACTACATCGCGGCAAAGGGCCTGTAACCGCGTAGCTCTGCGCGCTTGGTGGCTGTCGTGATGGGGCGGCGAGACGCCGCCCCGACAGCCGGCGGGACGCCGGCGCTACCTTCCAAAATCTCTGAAAGAGGACCCCAGCCATGTCCAAGCTTTCCATTCGTGATCTGCCGCTTGATGGCAATCGTGTGTTCATGCGCGTCGACTTCAATGTGCCACTCGATGACGGCCGCGTCATGGACGATACCCGCATCCGCGAGACC
>DATJWZ010000820.1:0-2166 GCA_035500795.1 Candidatus Eiseniibacteriota bacterium
CTGCTGGGTGCAGTTGGCCTGCTGCTATTGATCGCGTGCGCTAATATTGCCAACCTGCTTCTCTCTCGGAGCATTTCGCGAGCGAGGGAAATTGCAATGAGAATCGCACTGGGGGCGGGGCGCGCGCGTATTGTCCGGCAACTGCTGACCGAGAGCGCTTTATTGGGACTGCTCGGGGGATTTGCGGGTGTGCTCCTTGCGGCTTCAGGCGTCTGGATTCTCCGGCCCTTCTTGCCATCCGAAGTGACCCAGATCAGTCCGATTCACGTTGGAGGCTCGGTGTTGACTTTCGCGCTGGTGTTGTCGCTCGCTGCCGTGCTCGTGTTTGGACTAGCGCCTGCGATCCTGGCAACTCCCTCTGAACTGCAGAAGAAGTTCAAAGAGGGCGACAGCCGCACCGGTCGACATGGCAGCCAACGTCTCCGGAGTTTCCTGGCGGTCGCGGAAATTTCGCTGGCCACGGTGCTTCTGATTGCGGGTGGTCTCCTCACGCGGAGTTTCGCGCTGGTCACCTCGGTCAATCCGGGCTTCGATCCGACAAACGTCATAGAAGCCGAAGTTTCGCTTCCCCAATTTCAATATTCCATGCCGCAGCAATGGAGGGCCTTCGCCACCGAGTTGCTAACGCACCTTCAATCGCAGCCCGGTTTGCACGATTCCGCTCTGGCAGCTCCGCTACCGATGGACCGCCAAGGCGAAGCCACCTTACCGTTCAGCATCGTAGGAAACCCTCCGCTCCCCCCCGGCAAAACCATCACGGCCGATTATTTCACGGTGAGTCCCGATTATTTTTACGTAATGCGAATTCCACTGTTGCACGGCCGTTTTTTCTCGGAGCAGGATTCGCCGTCCAATCCGAATGTCGCGATCATTAGCGAGACACTGGCGCGGCAGTATTTCCCCAGCCAGGACCCGATTGGAAGACAAATGAGATTTGGTTTTCCGCCCAACGGCAATGTTTCGCGCGAAATCATCGGCATTGTTGGCGAGGTACGGGATGTCGCACTTAGCAAGAAACCGGGCCCGATGATGTATGTGCCTTTTGCTCAGGCGCCCCTTTATGGCGGGGAGGTGGTGGTGAGAAGCTCCTCGAGCGTGTCGAGCGTAGCCTCCGCCATTCGCCAGACGGTTCGCTCCATCGACAAGGACCTGCCCGTGACGGAGGTCGAATCTTTCCCGGAGGCGATCGCGTCGTCGGTTGCGCGGGAGCGATTCCGCACTATGCTGATGAGTTCATGCAGCGGACTTGCTTTGATCCTCGCCGGTGTTGGAATTTTCGGAGTGATTTCATACTCGACGTCACAGCGCACCCACGAAATCGGTATCCGCATCGCTCTGGGTGCGCAGCACCACAACGTGTTGCGGCTGATCCTAGGGCACGGAACGAAGCTTGCCCTGCTTGGCTTAGGCGCGGGAGCGGTGATCGCGCTTCTGCTCACGCACTTCATGTCCACCCTGCTCTATGGAGTTTCGGCAACCGATCCCCTCACATTTGGCGTGGTGTGCGTCATTCTGCTCAGCGTTGCGGTGACTGCATGTTACGTCCCCGCGCGCCGCGCCATGCGTATCGACCCGATAGTCGCGCTGCGCCACGAATAGTTGGGTGCTGCCGTTCATCCGCATTCCTCTGGCCCATGGAACTGAGCGATATTCTTGAATCCTGGATCACGGGCTACTCGGAAAGTAAACTAATTCGGAAATCCCGATTTCGGGATCGCCGACAATCCGTCCGCATAGACGAAGGCAGCCGAATTTTAGAACTCCAATTCGACGATCAACTTCAGGAGCCGAATAAGTGTTGCGTGTTCACCCGAACTTAGTTGGCCCCGGACGATCTCGTCGGCGGCCACCCGGGCCTTAATCAAGCGTTCCCGGTACTGGTTTCCTTTGCGAGTTAATTGAACGTGAATGGCCCGGCCTGATTTTGCCTTTCGCTCCGAAACCAGTCCCTCCTGCGCCATGGATTTGATGGACCGGTGCACAACAGTTCGATCAAGGCCGAGAAGCGTGGCGATCTGATTCTGGTTGAGCGTAACGCCGCCTCGAAGCGTTGAGAGGATGAATCCGCGGGTCGCCGAGCATTGAGTTCTTCGTTCCAGCCTCTTGCCTACAGAAAAATAGGCCGCTGCGATGTGGGCCAAGACGGAATCTTTCAGGATGTTTTCT
>DATJWZ010000821.1:0-1977 GCA_035500795.1 Candidatus Eiseniibacteriota bacterium
TAATCCGCAGCAACTCAAGAATGCGCTGATCGACCGCACGGATTGCGATCGTGTCGAGCGCATGATTCAGGAAGGTGGCAAGCTTTCTCCGAACAGCCTGTACGCTGCAGTCTCGAAGGTTGCGAGTTGCCGCGGATCAGAACGGGCGAAGGTTGCAGCCCGATTCCTGCTGGATTTCTTCCACTATCACCGCGATTTGCGCCGGCTCGAAGTGCTCAATGCGGCACTCGATTCGGTGAATCTGGTTGGCAACGAAAAATTGCAGGAACTGTCGCGCGTGAATGGCACGCTCTACCAGTTCTTGCTTCCGGAAGAGCAAGATCAGAGCAGTTCCGATCGTGTGCTGCGTCACGTCGTTTTGAAGGCGGACGTGCGTGATTCCACGCGCCTGACGCGCACGATGATGGACAAAGGATTGAACCCCGCTTCGTATTTCAGCCTGAATTTCTATGAGCCCGTGAACAAGCTCCTGGAAAAATATGGGGCTCAGAAGGTCTTTCTGGAAGGCGACGCCATCATTCTTGCCATTCTCGAACGTGAAGGTGAACCGGGACTGGCAGTAAGCCGCATGTGCGTCCTTGCCCGCGAGATCATCGAGATCGTACGCGGATACAACGAATTGATGCAGCGTTCTGGCATGCCTCAGCTTGAGTTAGGCCTTGGCATTACGCTGCAGGAATCGGCGCCGCTCTATCTCATGGACGGAGAGCATCAGATCATGATTTCTGAAGCTCTGAACGAGAGCGACCGGCTTTCGTCTTGCAACAAGCGCGTCCGCAAGATCATGGAGCCGCAGGCCGGACCATTCCACGTGTATGCGTTTCAGTCCGCGGAACTCGATGAGGATGGCAATCCTGAGGATGTGATCCTGAATTTCAATTTGGGTGGAATCCGCATGAATGAGGTGGCATTCCGTAAAATGCAGCAAGAGATCACGCTGGAGCCGCTGAAAGTAAAGCTGCCTGCCTCGCTGGCCTCGTCCGATAAGGGCGAGTACAAACTTTTCAGCGCCATGGTGCCGGTCGACCACGACATATTCCGAAAAATCGTCGTGCGGGAGAGCCGTATCCCGCGAATCGAGTCGTCTGGCTTTTCAGTTAAAGGCTGGACCGATCGTTCGTACTACGAAGTCTGCACCGATCAGGTTATCTACGCCGCGCTGGATAAGAAGAAGGGCGCGAGCCATTAGAACGTTGTCCCTACCCGGGTTGGCCGGAAGGGTATCTGGAATGTCGCTTCCACATCCACTGGCGACCCGTTCTTTGTAGCAGGATCGAATTTCCACTGTGAGATAGCCTCGCTCGCGTACCGGTCGAGGCGGTCATCTACACTGCGCAAGACCCTCACATTTCCAACGCTGCCGTCGGCGTGAATCACTGCATATAGGATGACCGTGCCATGCACGTTCTCCCGCATCAGTTGCAGGGGATAGGCCGGATCTACTTTGCGAGTTGCCATGGGTTGCGAGAGATCGACCGCAGCCGCTCCCACGTCATGAGGCCCGGCATCGTGCTTCAGTTCGGCGAAGCGGATGACCCAGCTTCCTCCACCGGAATTCAGGTTCGGCATGTTGAGGCTGACGGAGTAGAACCTGCGATTGCCGAAAATCGCTCGCTCGGGCTCCGTCAACTTGGTGGCATCGGCAGGCTGCATTGGCGGTGCCGAACTTACACGCGGTGGGCGCACGCTGGCGATCAGGTTCGGATTAACAGTGTTCGCGGGAGCGGATGGTGTGGGATCGCCCGCGATCGGTGCCGTTTTTGGCGATGGGCTTCCGACGTACAGTCCTTTCGGAAGAGTTCCTGCATTCGCCGTTGATGTACCGGCTCCGGGAGAATTGGCGGTAACGTTCGCGTTCGCCCCCGAAGAGCCTGGATTGCCCGATGCGCCGGCATGTCCGTCAGGAGTGGCCGCGAAAGTTCCTCGGCGATTGCCACTTGGAGGATCCGGCGGACCAGTCACGGCGGGATGCAAATT
>DATJWZ010000822.1:0-3559 GCA_035500795.1 Candidatus Eiseniibacteriota bacterium
ATTCAGCTGCAGATCATCAGCCGCCGTCGACTCAACCAATTCCAACTGAAACGCCGAAAAATGCCGAATCTTCCGTTCAGCCCGCCAGCATTAGCAAGCCTGCGACCGAGGGAAACGCAGGCTCAGTCGGCGGAGCGAGAAGCCCAATCGCCCATTTGTCGCCGGAGGCTGCACACTCACTCTTGGTCAAAGAAGTTGTTCCCTCTTATCCGGAACTGGCGCGCAGAGCTCGTATTCAGGGCGAAGTTGTTCTCGATGCACAGATCTCGCAGGAGGGGGCCGTCGAGAATCTAAAAGCTGCGAGTGGACATCCCATGTTGATCCCCGCCGCCATTGATGCTGTCAAGCAGTGGCGATACCGGCCCTATCTGTTGAACGGCGAGCCGATGGCCGTTCAGACCCAGATCACGGTCCATTTCTCTTTGAAGTCAGGGTAGGCCTCTCGGTTTCTCCTTCTATCTCATCCCAGCAGTTTGAGCGCCTTCGCCAGGCTGACTTGCATTCGGTTGAAGGACGCAGTCATCATTCCGATCTCATCATTGCTGTTCACAGGCAGAGGCTCTGACCCAACTTGCCCCTTGCTGGCGCGGTCCGCTGCTTCTGACACCAGCCGCAACGGCCGGATCACGATGAAATAAATCCCCAGGTCGAGTGCCACGATCGTTAGTATCAGAACGACGATCAGGTAAGTGAGCAGCACGCGAAAACCTCGCTTCGCAATTCCGATCGGCACTGAGGTTGGCACGGAAACAATCTGTGCGGCTATGACGGAGCCTACTTTCCATCCAAATCCTCGATCCGATCCATAGGTCGCAATCATCGCTGCCGGAGCTGCTGCCGGGCGGCTATGGCACTCCATGCACTCGTCGGTCGCTTGCAGCGGGGACGCCAGGAATATCGAAGGGCCGGTGGGCGTATCGCGATCACCCGAGAATGTCTTGAGTCCGGGATGGTCTCGGAAATAATGAATAACATCCGCTTCCCAATCGGTCGCGCGATGTTCCGGATTCGTCGGATTCAACGTCGCCTCGCGATACGAATAGTCCGGATATTGCTGCCTGAGGCGGTTCAATGCATCGATCGCACCGACTGCCGGGACAGTCTCCGCGATGAATTTGGTCTTGTGTGCCGGATTCTGCTCGAGCAATGGGCGCAAGTCCTGGGCCGTATAGTCGCGCACCGACTGCGCGCTCGCCATCATCAGTTCGGCTTCATTCATGACTTCGCGCCGCGCATTCTCAATCAGGAACCGGTACGCGATCTCGCAGATCACGAATCCAGATATCGCAAACATGCAGACCAGAATCAGATTGATCTTGGTTAACAGCTTCATTCTTGTCCTTGTCCTCTCTGTAACAATGAGAACCGATGGAGACAAATCAGTTTCACTTCATCCATGGGCCGACTACGTGTGGCCGATTGTGCCAGAAGTTCGGGATTTTCCATCAAAATTTGTTACAGGAAATTTGCAGACGGGAGTTAGAATCCGGTGCCATGGCGACTCAAGCGATGAACACGACCGTGGTCGACCCGATTATGGAGCGGCTCGAGGACCAGATCAGTTGGTACGACCGGAAGAGCCTCACGAACCAACACTACTTCAAGCGAATCAAGATTGTAGAGATCGCAGCGGCTGCGGTGATTCCTTTCCTCTCCGCATCACACCTTCCCAATACGAATTGGATTACTGGCGCTCTTGGCGTCATCATCACGATCCTCGAAGGTATGCTCCACCTGAATCAGTACGAACAAAACTGGATCACCTACCGCTCTACGTGCGAATCCCTCAAACACGAAAAATATGTCTACCTGGGCAAAGGCGGCCCCTATGCAGGTTCACCCGATCCGCACGCTCTATTGGCGGACAGAATCGAGTCACTAGTTTCGCAGGAACACGCAAAGTGGGCATCGGTACAGCAGCAGGCAAAACCCGCAACAACATAAAGCAACTTGATATTGTCACTGCGACCTGCGAGTACAAATAGGGGCCAAAACTAGTTAGCTTCCTTTTTCTGCCGCACGTAGAACCTCTTTGCCTTCGCTCGGTTTCCGCATTTCGTCATATCGCACCAGCGGCGGCGATGGTTTTTGCTCTCATCGAGAAACAGCCACTCGCAGGTCTTCGACGCGCATGCACGGACGAACTCCAGGCGATCCGACGCCAGCAACTCTGCCGCATCGCGAGCGATCGGCCAAATCGGAGCATAGGGATCGTTGATTCCTGAGTCGAACTTCCATTTAAAACGTTCTTTGCCAGGGACCAACTTCAGGTGTCGCGCCGCTTCCTGCACGCGGACGTTCAAAATGTCCAGCGGCGCGGCAGGCACCGGCTTCCTTTGCACAATTGAATAAAAAACCGCGCTGATCGCCTCGCGCAATTCAATTGCTGACTTCAGTACTTCTTCTGCTTCCTCTTTGTACTGAATGCTCCACGGAAAGAAACGATCCACCTGTTGATCAGTGAGAATTCCCGTGTCTTCGCCAAAGCGCGCAAGATCAACGTAGCTCTTCAACATCTCTTTGGGTTCGTTGCTGAAGCGGTCGTCGAGCGTGTTGACGAAATCCAGGGACACCGCTCCTCCCATGAGTTCAAAGCGTGGAGCGCGCCGTCTCTTCAAGTGCTCGGTGTAGATTTTGACCTCCCTGTCGTGCCTCTATTATCTAACCATTAAAAGCTAGTTGACAAGTTAGCCGTCGGAGTTTAGCATCCACCTAACTTGTTAAATACACTTTGGAGGTTAGCTGCATGTTTCGCGATCAGCCCTCTCAGATACTGGCCCTGATCCGAAACCGCCACCTCGCGGAAGTGGAAATGGTAAACATAGGAGGTAGGCCTGTGATTGTGCCCAGAGGAAATCCGAACAGCCAGAAGCGTGGTGAGTCCATCAAGGTGGCGCTTGCTTTCATTGCCATCTATCTGGTGTGGGGCTCGACCTACCTGGCGATTCGGTACGCGGTCGAGACGATTCCGCCGCTCGTCACCGCAGGCATCCGTCACACGATTGCTGGTGGCGTTTTGTTGGGGTGGGCATGCGCTCGCGGATATCGTCCTCGGCGTGAGCATTGGATCGGTGGCATCGTGTTGGGCGCGCTTTTCTTCCTGATCGGGCATGGCTCGCTGCACTGGGCCGAGCAGCATGTCGCGTCTGGGCTCGCTGCCCTGCTCATTGCGACAGAACCGATGTTCATTCTGGTGCTCTCGTGGATGAGCGGCCAGCAGAAGATCAGTCGGCTTAGCGCTCTGGGCCTCGCTGTTGGCGTGGTGGGCGTGGCGATCCTCACAGGTGTGGAAGTCTCTTCGAAAGACACAAGCCTTATAGGAATGATCGCTGTGCTGCTTGGCTCGCTGTCGTGGGCGGCAGGTGTGGTGATCTCGCCAAAGCTAAAGCTGCCAACCGATGCCTTGGCGCGGACGGCGGTGCCTCTGGTCTGTGGCGCCGTGATGCTGCTTGCAGCCGCCGGTGTAACCGGCGAGTTTCATGCGCTGCACTCGTCTGCTATTTCTCTCAAATCAATTCTTGGACTAGCGTTTCTGATTTTCTTCGGATCGATTGTGGCG
>DATJWZ010000823.1:0-16614 GCA_035500795.1 Candidatus Eiseniibacteriota bacterium
GCCAATTATTCCGACGTGATTGTTGTGAGGCATCCGCAGTCTGGGGGGGCGGAGCGTGCCGCGCAAGTTTCCCCCATCCCCGTTGTCAACGCGGGAGATGGCGAAGGCGGCCAGCACCCGACACAGGCCCTGCTCGATCTGTACACAATCTATCGCGAGCGTCCACTGACTGGGCTAAGTGTCGCGATCATCGGGGAATTGGACCGCGGCCGCACTGCGCGATCTCTGGCGTATCTGCTGGCGAAGTTCGATCGCGTCAGGATTTTCTTTGTTGCACCACCCGAACTGCAGATGCGGCCCGACATCCTTGAATACCTAGACGAGCACGGCGTGAAATATGAACTCGAGTCGGACGTACAACGTGTGATCGGGGAAGCGGATGTGATTTATCAGACTCGGATTCGCCCCGAACGCGTGAACGAAGCCCATTCTGCGCGCCGCTACGCGATCGGCAGCGAAATGCTCCGCCACCTGAAGCCGGACGCGCTGATCATGCACCCGTTGCCTCGCACCGTGGAACTGGATAAGGCAGTCGATAACGATCCGCGAGCCCTCTATTTCCGCCAGGCCGCAAATGGACTTTATGTGCGCATGGCTCTGTTGACCATGCTGTTGGACAAGAACTAGCTGATTCATATCTCAGGAGAACTTATGTCTGTAATAGAAATGACGCGAACTCAGGAGTTGATTGAACTCGAAGACAAATTTGGCGCCCACAACTATCATCCGCTGGACGTCGTAATCGATCGTGCCGAAGGCGTGTGGGTTTACGACGTGGAAGGGAATCGTTATCTTGATTGCCTGGCGTCGTATTCAGCAGTGAATCAAGGGCACTGTCACCAGCGAATTCTCAATACGCTAATCGAACAGGCTCACAAAGTCACGCTTACGTCTCGCGCGTTTCGCAACGATCAGTTGCCGCTGCTTTATCGAGACCTGCATGAGTTGACCGGCTTCGATATGACGCTGCCGATGAATTCCGGCGCAGAGGCGGTGGAGACAGCCGTCAAGGCAGCTCGAAAATGGGGATACAAGGTCAAAGGAATTCCTGGCGGCAAAGCAGAAATTATCGTATGCGCCAACAACTTTCACGGGCGCACCGTTACGATTGTCAGCTTCTCGAGCGACGAACAATATCGCGACGGCTTCGGACCGTTTACTCCCGGATTCAAGATCATCCCCTATGGAGACGCGGACGCGCTGCGGATGGCCATCACGCCCAATACGTGTGCATTCCTCGTCGAACCGATTCAAGGAGAAGCGGGCATCATCATCCCGCCGCAAGGCTACCTTCGCGAAGCGGTTGCTGTCTGCCGAGACAATCGAGTGCTAATGATATGCGACGAGATCCAGTCAGGCCTCGGACGCACCGGAGCATTATTCGCATATATGCACGAAGGGGTCGCGCCCGATGTTGTGATTATCGGCAAGGCGCTCTCCGGCGGATTCTATCCAGTCTCTGCCGTGCTTGCTTCGAAAGAGATTCTTGGCGTCTTTAATCCGGGAGATCACGGCAGCACATTCGGCGGCAATCCACTGGCATGCGCTGTTGCCCGAACCGCGCTGCGAGTTCTGATCGACGAGCAGATGGTGCAAAGATCGGCTGCGCTCGGCGGCTATTTCCTCGATCAACTACGAGCAATCCAGAATCACCACGTCAAAGAAATTCGAGGCAAAGGACTGTGGATCGGCATCGAGCTTCACACTGCAGCCCGGCCATACTGCGAAGCGCTCAAAAAGCAGGGCGTACTTTGCAAGGAGACGCACGATCGTGTCATCCGTATTGCACCACCACTGACCATCAGCAGGGAAGAGATCGACTGGGCCGTTGACAGGATTCGCAAGGTCATCGAAGTGAATTGAGCGATCTGAGATGAAAAGAAAAGGCCCAGCGAAAGCCGGGCCTTTACAGCCGAAAATCTTTGCACCCGCTATCTTTTCTTCGCCGCTGCTTTCTTCGAAAGCAATCCGAAGATTTGCAGTTGCTGGTAGCTGCCAACGTAAACCTTTCCGTTGGCAATCAGTGGCGCCTGGTTCGGTTTACCGGTGTAATTGGGCCATTGGCCAGCCACTCCGCTGAAAATCTGCGTCATTTGGCCCTGCGTGTTTGGAGCGAAAGCGTACAAAGTCTGGGCGGGCGCCGTTTTAGAGACTGGTCGTGAGAGCGCCCAGATAATGTAATTCGCGTTTTTGTTCGAGGTCACGGCGGTGAAAAAACCACCGTAGGGACCAGTCGTTATGGTGGCTGTCGAAAGTACGGTGAGCGACGGAGTTGGTGACAGAACGAGCCGGAACAATTTCAGGGCGTTGGCCGCGCTGGTCACCACCAATCCGATGTTTTTGTAAGAGAAATAGGATTCTCCGCAAAGGCAAGCTCCCCCGATGTACACCTCGTCCAGTACATTGTTCGACGTGGAGGAATACCCACCGAGGTCGTCTTCGTTCATCAGGAACAGGTTGCCTTCCTTCCCGGCAGCCACTGCCATGTGGGGGACCGAGCCGGGCTGGTCGGGCAAAATCATCACTCCGCCAGCGCCAAAATCCTGATCGTGTTGGTCGAGATTGCTCCAATTTGATGGAGTGAACAGATCCACAACCGTGGTCAGATCTGGAGATACTTTGACCACGCTCTCTTGAATGTTGGTAATGCCGTCATAAGTAGTGCCAGATGGATCCGAATTTCCGGTAGCGAAAAGGATATTTCCGGAATCATCCGCCGCAAGTCCGACGCCTGACATCCAAATCGAAGACAGAAAGAAGCTGTCCGTGTCTGTATCCTGGGTGTCGAACAGTTGATTGGCGGCCAAAGGCGTCAGTGTCCTGACATCCCACCCCAGAAGCCAGCCGCGCGATTGGCTTGGCGCCTCATCGCAAAAGCTGCCGAACCCCGCGTAGATATTTCCATTTGCCTCAAGCAAGGCGGGGCGCTGGCGCTGAACAGTCGCATTGAAAACGAAGCTGGTTCCGTTCGTAAGCGTATGGGATGCGGTCACGGTGACAGGCGTTAACTTGTCGGTCAGATTTCCCAAATCTAGCGCATGAACTTGATACGACGGGCCGTTCGTTCCTTGCAGGTATGCGATTAGGTACAGATTGTTGCGAGAGATGTCGATTACCGGCGTAGACGAAATACCGACGTTCGGGCCATTGTTGTTGCAGCCGAGCGGCAGCGGTACGGGTGCTCCCAGGTGATTGCTTAGCAACACGGCCCCAGAATTCGCATCGATCGCATAAACCGTATTGTTCGCCGTGACGACATACACGACATTGTGCTTTCCTCGAGAGCTCCCGCCGGTGACGTTTATACCTGCTACAAAGAGAGGCTGGGCATCTACTTGATCGTCGAGCGGAACCGTGGTCAGCAGGCCAAAGTGCGAGGCGTTCACGTTCGCCGGCGTCAATATCGTTTCATTCGAATTCCACCCAGTGCGGCGATTATCCATATGAGAAGTTGTGATACCAACCTGAGCAAAAGAGCTGGTACAAAGAAAGAAGACGCTAAGGATGGCGGTAGCAATAGCGCAGAAGCGATGAAGCAGTGGCATATTTCCTCCGGGAAGTGCCAGATGTATTAAGAAACAAAGTACTACGGGGCTAGTAAAACTTGCGGTCGGAACATCAATCCACAGCTGTCAACACCGGTTGTTCCGAAGCATTATGCCTGCTGTTATTTTTTCTTGGTCGCAGGTTTGGTAGAAATCAACCCAAAGATTTGCAGCTGTTGGTTGCTGCCAACGTAAACCTTTCCGTTGGCAATCGTTGGGACTTGGTTGGAGTTTCCTGTGAAATTGGGCCATTGTCCAGCTATTCCACTGAAAATCAAGCTCAATTTGCCCTGGGTGTTCGGAGCGAATGCGTATAACGTCATGGCTGGTGCACTCTTCGAGAGTGGGCGTGAGAGGGCCCAAATGATGTAATTCGCATTTTTGTTCGACGAAATGCTTGTGAAGAAGCCGCCATCTTGGCCACTGCTTATGCCAGCCGATGAAATTGGGTTGAGCGTCGGGCTCGGTGACGTAACGACCTCGAACAATTTCATTGCCGTGCCACCGCTCGTGAGGACAAATCCGATTCCCTTGTAAGAAAAATACGAGGGCCCGCACCAGCAAGGATTAATGAACTTAGTCGCAAGGACATTGTTGCCGGTGGAGGAGTATCCGCCGAGGTCGTCTTCATTCATTAAGAACAGGTTTCCTTGCTTTCCGGCAGCCACCGCCATGTGCGGGATGGTACCGGGCTGATCGGGCAGAACCATCACTCCGCCAGAACCGAAGTCGAGATCATGTTGATCAAGACTGCTCCAATTCGAAGGCGTAAATAGATCCACGACTGTCGTCAGGTCTGCAGATACCTTGACTACACTCTCTTGAATATTCGTGATGCCGTCGTAAGTAGTTCCAGACGGGTCTGAATTGGCGGTGACGAAAAGAACATTTCCTGAATCATCCGCTGCGGGTCCATAACCTGACATCCAGATCGACGACAAATAGAAGCTATCTACATCGGAAGCCTGCGTGTCGAAGAGTTGGTTGGCCGCTAGTGGTGTTAAAGTTCTTGCATCCCATCCCAGTAGCCAGCCACGAGATGTACTGCCGGCCTCATCGCAAAAACTACCAAATCCGGCATAGATATTCCCATTTGCTTCGAGCAGAGCAGGGCGTTGCCGCTGGACCTTTGCGCTGAAAACGAAGCTAGTTCCATCCGTTAGGGTGTGCGATGCGCTCACCGTGACGGGAGTCAACTTATCGGTCAGATTTCCCAAATCTAAGGCATGGACTTGATAGGTCGGTCCGTTCGTTCCTTGAATGTAGGCGATCGTGTACAGGTTGTTGCGAGCAATGTCGATGACCGGTGTGGCCGTGATGCCTACATTTGGAGCATTATTATTGCAACCGAGCGGCAGGCGAACCGGCGTGCCAAGGTGGTTGCTGAGCAGCACGGTCCCAGCATTGGCATCGATCGCATAAACGGTATCGTTGCCGGTGACGACATACACCACATTGTGCTTCCCCGGGAAGCTTCCTGCGGTAATGTTTACGCCTGCGACAAACAAGGGTTGGGCATCGATCTGATCATCTACGGGAACGGTGGTCAGTAAGCCAAAGTGAGATGGGTTCACGTTCGCCGGAGTAAGTATGGTTTCACTTGAGTTCCAGCCGGTACGGTAATTGTCGTTATGATAGGTGGTGATGCCAACTTGGCCGAACGAGACTATTGAAAGAAGCAAGACGCTAAAGGTGGCGGCAGCGACGGTACTGCTGAAACGACGAATTAACGGCATGTTTCCTCCCTGGAAAGGCCCACAATACTCTTCAATAGCCCTATTACCACAGGCAAACTAATTCAGCGCTGCGCCAACTTCCATGTGTCACCATCACCACATGGGGATATCTGCACAAAATCAGTAATCGTCTGGATCTGTCGGCTCCGATTTGTCGTTCAAGAAATAGTCGGCGCCAAACGGTGCGTTGATGTTCTTGAACTGAATTGGGCTCTGGGTATAGTCAAAAGAATCCGAGAGATCGTTCGTATGGGCGTCCGCGAATCCCATGGACGGAAGATTGAAGGTTTCTTCTATCAGTCTTAGCGGGCTGCCGAAATCATAGACCGTATGAGAAACATGGCCCGCTTTGGCGTAAGGTGACACCAAAACCAGCGGAACGCGGAAGCCATACAGATATCCGGATCCCCAACTCGTTCCATCTCTGATCACTTTTGGCGGAGGAACGTGATCGTACCAGCCGCCCCAGTCGTCCCAGGTCACCATTATTGCTGTGTTGTTCCAGTACGGACTGTTGCCGATCGCATTTACTACTGAGGCAATCCAAGAGGGTCCCGTACCATTGGACCAATTGGCGTGATCTGATTGCGCTCCAGTTGGGGTCACCCAACTCACGGCCGCCAGATCGCCGGCGGAGATGTCCGTCAAGATCGCGCTGCTCGGCTGAATCACATTGTTCACCCAATCAGAACCGTAATAAAGGTGCGCGATCCCGTTGGGTGCGGTAAACAGATAGTTCGCGGTCGATGTGTAATATTTCCAACTGATCCCGTAAAGGTCCATCCAATCGACCAAGGCGGGAGGGTCGAAGCAAGGGAATGTGGAAGAAGACTCTACTCCCTGAGGATTGACCAACTTGACGATTTGACCCGGAGCGCCACCACAGCCCATTGGCACCACCATGGGATACGGGTTCTCCGCTACGAACATATTGCTGGTCGCGTCTGGCGCAGAGGTCCCATTGAACACAAACATGTGGGCGGGCCAACTCGGGCCTTCGTTGGTTTGGAACATACGGTCCGCAAAAACGTATTGCTCTGCCATCTGGAAGTAAGGCCCAATATCGCCGGGATTGACGTACGAATACATGGGATTCGGCGGTACTGTGTCGCATTTTGCAGGGTTGCAACCCACCGAAACCAGATCGAACCCGTCCATCTTGCCGTTGTCGTAGGACTGATTGAAAGTGAAGAACTCGTGGGCCCCTCCCCATCCGGTGTCCAATGGAATCTGTTGGAGCTGAATTACATTGCCTTTGCTATCCAATCCGCTCTGCGCAATATCGGCTCCCCGAGAAATCAACACTGGATCCTGGAAAAGATTGTCGGTGCTGCGGTTTTCCTGAACCATAATGATGACGTGCTGAATGGGAGTCACTGCCAGCATGGCCGTGCTGCTCACCGTCCCCAGGCTGGCGGTCAAAACAGTTTGTCCCGCGAGCCCACTCCCTTTTGGTAGCGGCATTCCCGTCGCTAAACCGCTGGCATTAATCGTGGCGGCACTCAAATTCGAAGATGTCCAGAGTACGCTCTTCGTCAGATCCGCGGTCAGCCCGCTGAGAAAGAGCCCCGTCGCCGTGAATTGTTTCGTGGTCGTCGGAGAAATGGTGGCATTGGCTGGAGCAACACTGATTGAAACCAGTTGATCCTGCACGCCAAGGCTGGTAGCCCCGACCAGAGGTCCAATTTTGGCGGAGACGGTGGTTGTGCCCGAACCGACGCTGGTGGCCAACCCTTTGGACCCAGCGGCATTGCTGATTCCCGCGACAGTAGGTGCTGACGATGCCCACGTCACTGTGGTGGTGATGTTGGATGTGGTCCCGTCCGTGAGCGTTCCTGTCGCCGTAAACTGAGCTGAGCTTCCCGGTGGGATCGTCGAACCAGTCGGGGTGATCTGCATCGAAGCCAGGCTTGCCTTACTCACGGTGACGGTTGCACCACCACTGACGCTTCCCAGCGTCGCAGTAATGTTGGCGCTGCCTGCTTTTTTCGCGCTAGCCAGGCCATTCGTCCCGTTCGTATTGCTAATCGTGACTACTGTCGTAGCGGAGGAACTCCACTGTACTGCGCTAGTCACATCCAATGAGGTGCCGTCGCTGAGCTTTCCTTGCGCCTTAAGTTGTTCCGTAAACCCAGCGCTCAGGGATGAAGTTCCAGGGGAAACAACGATCGACTGCAAGGTGCCGTTGACCTTGTTTACAGTCAGAAGCGTCTTTCCGCTGATCGAACCAAGAGAGGCGCTGATTGTTGATGAACCAAGCGACGCGGACGCAGTCGCGAGCCCAGTCGCACTAATGGTTGCAACTGCTGGATTCGACGAACTCCAGGTTGCTTGCGTCGTCAGATCTTGCGTGCTGTTGTCACTGAAACTTCCCGTTGCCGTGAATTGAGCTGTTGTTTGGGGAGCAATCGCGGGGTTGGCTGGAGTCACTGCTATCGATTTCAGGGTCGCTGACGTGATGGTTAGATTCGCAGAGCTGTTAACTGTGCCAAGAGCAGCCGTGATGCTGGTCTGGCCCGGTGACACTCCCTGTGCGACACCGTTCGCACCAACCGTTGCGGCCCCGGAGCTCGAGCTCCATGTCACTCCGGCAGTGACGTTACGCTGACTGTTGTCGCTGTAGGTGCCGGTAGCCGTAAATGCCTGGCTCGTTCCGACTGCGATCGTAGCCGTGACCGGGCTCACCCGGATTGAGGCGAGAGCCGGGCCGACTGTGACGCTCACCGTTCCTTGTTGGCCGTTTAGAAATGCTTTGATGGTGGAGGTGCCCGGTGCAGCGCCGATTGCCAAGCCCGTCGCCGTCACGGTTGCCGCACCACTCGAGGAACTCCACACCGCTGATGAAGTAAGGTCGTGAGTGGAACTGTCGTTAAATGTACCGGTGGCAATTAGCTGTTGAGTTGTGCCTGGAGCGAGCGAAGGATTGCCGGGTGTTACGGCGATGGATTGCAGCGACGGCTTGCACATTCCAGTACCGAACTCGTGATACGCCTGCTGGACTTGTTGTGCGCTTAACGCTTTATTGAAGATGGTGATTTCATCCACCGAGCCAATGAAAGATGGCTGCGCAGCTCCGAGGTATGCCCCAAAAAGAACTTGGGGTGACCAAGCGGTATTTGGAACCGTAGCTGCCGTCGTAACTTGGGTGCCATCGAGGTACAGAATCACATCGACAGCAGAGCCGGATGTGAAATAGGTGAGGGCAAGATGATGCCATGTGTTGGAGCTGACCTGGCCCAACGATTGAGCCGTCAGATTGCCAAGTTCCCAAAGCAGATTGCCATTGGGATCGATGGCCAACCCCGGACCACGATTGCCATTCGGCAGAAGGCTGCCAGTCATCGCTCCGCCACCCGTAGACAAGAACCAGAACATAAGCGTGCCGGCCGTGGGCGAGTATTCCGGAGCGTTTACCAGCACCGAGGCACCGCTTTGGCTGAAGGTGAATCCACTTCCAACCTCGCCGCGGCTGTAAGTGACACCATTTTGCAATACTCCTGAGTTGGTTCCTGCCAGGTCGACCGTATTGCCATCACCGCTCCACCATCCCACAAGTCCTGCCGGCGGCGCCGCACAAGCCGCCTTCGTGGTAGTTAGAAGGGTATTGCCGCTTACGGATTGCAGCGTCGCGTTGATCGTTGTTGTTTTTCCCGGAGCCGCAACTGTAGCTAGGCCGGAACTGCTGATGGTCGCAGCGCTCGTATTGGAAGAAGACCAAGTCACAACTGAAGTCGCATCCTTCGTGCTGCCGTCGCTAAACTTCATCATTGCTGTGAATTGTTGGTTCGCGCCGAAAGCAACCGAGGGATTCGCAGGGTTGACAGTGATGGAACTCAAGGAGGGGGCCGTCACCGTAAACTTAGCCGTTTGACTGATTGAATCCAAAGACGCGGTGATCGTCGCCACACCCTGGGAGAGCGCTTGCACTAACCCTGTCGAACTCACCTGCGCAACTGACGCATCAGAACTAGACCAGGTAGCGTACTGGGTGATGTCCGCTAATTGTCCAGCGGCATTCTGGCCAGTCGCAGAAAGCTGCAGCTGAGTTCCCGACGGTGCAGACGGGACACTGGGGGTAATTCCAATGTAAGCAACTCCGTCCAGGGTGCCCGTGCCCGTGAGGCTCGCAGTCTGTGGGCTTCCGGCGGCATTGTCGCTTACCGAAAGAGTCCCATTAATCGTGCCGAGCGCGGTCGGAGTAAATGTCACCGATATTGTGCAGGTAGCGCCAGCAGCCAACGTCGCCGGCGAAATTGGACAAGTCGATGTCTCCGAATAATTTGTTGAGGTCGTAATGCTTGAGATCGTCAGTGTTACGGTTTGATTATTCTTCAGTGTGATCTTCTGTGCGGCACTGGGGGTGGTGATGAGCTGGGCGGCGAACGTCAGGCTGGTGGGAGTGAGGATGACAGGCGTTGCGGGCGGACCTCCCAAAGGGCTCAGGCTAGCGGGCTGGAGCGGGGCAGCTGATGCATTCCCCGTGAAAATTTGAATTGTGGCCAGCAACACTAAGAACTGCGCACAGAAAAGTCTCTTCATCACACACTCCGTAACGTGAACATGGTGCTTCGCCGTTGTGTCAAGGGCGTAGAGTTAGACGGTTTTGGTTTCCCCAATCCTGGGCTTGGAACAGGTTGCTACTGCGGTGGGGGGATTTCTTAGAAGTACACCGTGGTTTGAAATTTTCTATCCCGATTGTCTGCTTGTCAAGAGATTTCCAAGTCCGAAGGCTTGCCCAGTCCGCGCTCGGAACAGAGGCTTGTCTCCCAAAATGAAACTCTCGAAAACTGCAAAAGCCTGTGCACGTCAATTGTTGAAAGTTGCAAAAATCTGCGTAGTCGACAGAAATTCGACTTTCGACGATAATGCGCTGAACTGGGCATCTGTTGCCGCATTCCGCCCCAGAGTTAGAGGTTGCACAGGCGGCGATGCTCCGTTTCTTTAGTAACACACGAAAGCCGTAAGATTCCCGGTTAACCGGGTCACATCACAACTTGTTCGATTGGAGAGCAGACGGTGAACCTCCGTGACCTAGCGTGTGTTCCCAGTGCCCGGCATACTCGGGCTAGCAGAATAAGCCTGCAGTTTCACAAAAATCTCGAGGTCAGCTCCGAGTTGCACGACCAGCTGGATGCTGACTTCACGGTCCCGACAGGAGATCCCCCATGCGAAGGTTTTTCGCAATCTCTTGCTGCATCCTCGTGTGCGCGATTGGTGCCACCGTCGTCGCACAAAACACGCAAAATACACCCGCCTCCGGGTACCACTCCATCGTGCCTAGGAGTTGGAGCTTTCAGTGCGAGTATGACAGCGAGTGCGGTGTAAACGGGTCTGGTGGTCACACGTGGATCAATACGCAGTCTCAGCCAGGCACGGTACGACTATGGGGCGCCGGAACGGCTTGGTACCAGCTCGAGCCATCCGAGAATTCCTACGACTGGGCAAACCTGGATCTGTGGCTGGATCTAATCGCGCAACATGAGCCCACGACGGTAATTTACACGTTCGGAAACTCACCTTGCTGGATTGCAAGCGCGCAGTGTAACGGGACGGGGTGGAGTGCGCTTTGGTCCCCAAGCCCGCCGAGCGATCTCAGCCAGAATGGTAGCCAGGCATTCAACAACTTCGTCACGCAGTTGACGCGACATTGCTCTCCGGCTGGCCATTGCGTGAAGGACTACATCAAAGTTTTCGAGATGTGGAACGAGGCCAACCTGGTCGGCTTTTGGACGGGTACTCCGACCCAGCTCTACGCAATGTTCAAACCTGCAGTATCTATTGTCCGTAGCAACATTCCCAAAGTGGCAGTATCCACTCCTCCGGTTGTAAGCGGTAAAACGGAGTGGATGGCAGCGTGGCTGGCTTTGGAAAATACGAACGGCCGGCTATCTGACTATTACGGTTTTCATGTCTATTTGGATAGCTATACGCCGGAGAAGCGAATCAATATGGTCGCCCGTATGGTGACCACGAAGAATCAGAATGGCTGGAATTCAGTGCCCTGGATGAATACTGAGACGAGTTTTCAGCCTTACGTATACACGTGTCCTACCACTTACACCACACAACAGTGCGATGGGATGCTGGTCCGCTGGTTCGTTTTGCAGTTTGCACTTG
Organism: Candidatus Eiseniibacteriota bacterium; assembly: GCA_035500795.1. Lineage (GTDB taxonomy): Bacteria > Acidobacteriota > Terriglobia > Terriglobales > Acidobacteriaceae > Sulfotelmatobacter. The sequence goes on from DATJWZ010000823.1 coordinate 11,399, forward strand.
ACGGCGGTCCGGGCGGGGCAGTCAACGTAGGTTGGTTCGATTGGCCGAGCGTTACTTCCGGACACTACGACACGTATTTCTATACGATGATGCAATGGATGAATGGCGCAAGGTTCACCGGATCTTGCACGAACAGCGGCGCGGTCTATACTTGCACCCTTAAAGAAAATGGCAAGAGCGCGCTGATTGTCTGGAATACAGATGGAAATAGTCAGTACACTCCCGGTTCTCAGTACGTGGATTATCGGGAGTTCAATGGCACCTATGGTGGCAAGACTATTCCCATATCGTCGGGACAATCAACCACAGTCGGCGTGATTCCGATAATGTTCGAAACCAACTAGCCTCGAACTCGATTGATTCCACTACTGCCGCTCAATTCTCTTGGGCGGCAGTAGCCGTTTCAGTGAAGGTCGTCGTCGTCACAGCTGTGCCAGTTGCGGTGATGCTGTAAACGCCCGCCTTGTTTGGCAGTGTGTACGCGGTCGAGGCCACGCCATTGCTATTCGTGACCGCAGTGGGATTGCTGAAGGTCCCTCCACTTCCAGCATCACTGAAACTGACCGAGACCCCGACACTGGCATTCCCCGTATATGCGTCGGTGACTCTGGCGCGCAGTGGCTGCGGTAGCTTTGTTCCGGGGGCACCTTTCTGATTGCTGCCACTGAAGGTTTTGATCTTGGCGAACAATCCAAAAACCGTAACGTTCACCTGCGTTCCCAGATACACCTTTCCGTTCACTACCATCGGGAAATTCAAGCTTGTTCCGGGCGCAACCGTATGCGTGCCAGAGGAGGGTGAACCATAGAGCGGTTGCAAGTTCGAGGCCTTGAATACTCCGAGAACGGAAGCGAGGTCAGTCGCTCCATTGAACACCTGTTCCGTGCCCCAGAGAATCCCGTTCTGTTGTCCGTTGGCCGACAGCGAAAACAGACTTGGGAAGTTGTAGTTTTGTGAAGTCTTCAGCACCGGCGTGGCCGACAGAAGTCCGTTAGTGACCGAAAATGCTTCGATCGCGTTGTGGCCGCCGCTCAAGTACACGAGTTGGTTCCAGTAGGTTACGCCTCCCAGAATCTCTGTCGGAGTACTGGATTCAAATGGCACCTCCTGAACGACTTGATCAACCAGAGGGTTGTACTGACCAAGATTGTCCAGATTGACGAGATATAGGGTCGTGCCTTTCCCTACGATAATTCCAAGATTCGGGAAAGGACCGGGCTGCGTTGGTAGCAAAACCAATCCGCCCGAACCTAAGTCCAAGTCGTTCTGATCAAGATCAGCTTGATTGTATGGCGTGAAGTAATCCGCCACGTCGAAGCTTCCACTCTGCAAGCTGAGTTTCATCAGCGTGTCGCCAAAATCGAGTCCGCCCACGTTGTAATCAAACGCTCCGTCGCCGGTAGCGAGATACACGTTCCCTTGGCTGTCGACCGAAGGACCGTCTCCGCTCATCCAGATTCCCGGAACTGCCGTCTGGCTCGGACCCACATCAAGAGTCGCTAATTGCTGGAGCGTGCTGGCGTTGTAAGCCATTACCCACCCCGTAGAAGGCGGATCAGTCCTGCATCCCATGGTCCCGAACGCAATGTAGACCACACCATTTGCGAGCAGAAGGGCTGGTCGTTGCATCCGATGGCGCTGGGCGAAAGAAACGTGCTTGCCGTCGACAGTGTAAGAAGCTTGGATCTCAACCGGACCGCCAAGAGATTCTTGCCCCGTCAGGATATTCAATGCATGCAAGCGAAAGACATATTTTCCACTCTCCAGCGTCTTGGCGACTAGATACATCGTGTTTGTCGTCGGATTAATCACCGGTGTGCCAAGGATTCCCATTTCCGTGAACCCGGTTTGCAAGCAGCCTTGGGATGCAATCGGTACAGTTGTGACAGCCGGAGGATTGATCAGGCTCGTGTACCACAAAGGCGATACGTTGGCTCCAGTGCTGTTGTCCGCGTCGAAGGCATAAACGCCGTCATGTAGCGTAACCACAAAAACTACATTGTGCTGCGTTCCATTGATTTGAAGGTTCGGCACGTAGAGCGGTTCTGCCACTACCATTCCATCGACCGGTTGCGTAAACAGCACTCCGAATTGGCTCTTATTCACATTGGACGGCGCAAGGTAGGGCTCACTGACATTTTGGCCAGTCCGCGAGTTATCGTTGTGGTGCGTAAGGACGGAAACTTGAGCTGTAGCAATTGCAAGGGCCACGGGAAAGATGGCCAGCACCGAAGCAATACGCGGGAACCGGGCCATGGGTAGGGCAGCGCAAGGCTGAACCTGCATGGGAATCACCTCCGAGGAAACAAACTCGACGCTGTTGGGGGGAGCAAAAAGGACCGGAACTGTATAGCTGCTTTCCTCAAGGAAAGCAAGCGCGCTTTGCGCGGGGAGCGAAGCTTATCGCTCCCGCTGGAGCAGGCCGAGTTTATCGATCCGTTCTGAGATGATCCAAATTCTGGAACATGGAATTGGAACGCGGCCGCAAACTAGAAGAGCCATGTACACGGTTCGACTCGCAACTTTAACAATCCGGAGACTTGCAGAAGGGAACTGCGGAGGGATTTGGTTGCGGGGGTGGATTTGTTCCCCAGTGGGGGACTCATTCCACGTAACTTGTTGATTCCACGACAGGCGTGAATGCCGAAAAAGGCGAAAATGGCAAGTTTTTCATTCAGTTGTTTTTTTACAAGGCTCTTACGAACCCGCGGCTTCCTGCGCGAGAGGCAGGCGTTCTACGAGAAACGAGAACGATACCTCATGCCGTAGCCTGTAAAGGTAGGTGTGCTTGGCGCGGAAGAATAATTGGGTGTGCGCCGGCGGCCGGTGACAGCACCCCATTTGGTTTAACTAACTGAAGCTACGCGATACGGGTGGCTCCCTAAAGCCTGTTTTTCGGCAATGCGGCTTGAACTGTATGCATGGACTAAGCCACGTTGTAAATGGTCAGGGTCAAACGATGCCTTAGCTCGAAGGGCGTAGTACAAAATACAACCAAGCAGGATCACGCCACAGCCAGAACCATAATCGCCACACGCTTTTCGATCAACCGATCGGCGCGTCGACTTTCCTCTTGCCATGTGCTCCACAGTGGTCTCTGCTCAGAGTGAAGCTTATTGTCAGAGATCGGCATGCTGTATTTACTCAAAACACTGGGGTAGAGAAAACGCGAACGAATCAAAGCCAACGGGTCTCAGCGCGCATGTTGAGTCTTCGTGGCCAAGCGCGCACCCGAGTTGGTGCTCTCTGGCTCCTGCGGGTTTGGCAAGTCGAATTCGCGTCCACAGTCGAAGCAGACCTTGTACGTGCGATTCTGGATCGTGAAGACACGACTGAGATGACGGTGCCGGCAGCCGAAAACAAAGCGGAACACATCCAGCAACGTCTTCATAAATCCTGCGATCGCTGGCGGCGCTCGATGCTTCCATTGGTATCGAGCCAGTCGAGTAGTGAGCGAACGCTGGCGTGGGCCAGGGCGATCGAGCAATCAGCAGCTCCGTAGTAGATGTTGATCGTATCGCCATCGGCACCCATCGTGTACCCGCAGGGGAACACGACATCATGCACATCGCCCTGACGCTCGTATTCCGCTTCCGGCCCAAAGATCCACGAATCTCCCCGCAGCAGGCATTTTTCCGGAATCTCGAGATCGAAGAGAGCCAATCCCAATCGATACAAACACCCCGAAGGCGTGTGCCGCACTCCGTGGTAGAGCACGAGCCATCCGCGGGATGTCTCGATGGGTGGCGGTGACAAGCCGATTTTGTTGGCGTCCCACCAGGCACCGCGGCGGGCTTCCAGCATGAGCCTGTGCCTGCCCCAATAACGCAGATCTGGAGAGTAGGAGATCCACATGTGAGACCCCAGAGTCGTCATTGGACGGTGGATCAATGCCCAGCATCCGTCGATTCTGCGAGGCAGGAGTGCAGAGTCTTTGTCATCCGGCGGCATAATCACGCCGTATCGTTCGAAGGTGCGGAAGTCTTTGGTCAGCGCCAGCGACACTCCGGGGCCACCGCGCGAATAGGACGTGTAGGTGACCACGTATTGCTGTAATTCGGGGACGAAGGTGATGCGTGGATCTTCAATGCCCCAGATTTCCTCAGGATAGTTCTTCGGGTCGGCCATCAGTGTCGGCTCATTATCGATCCGCCAATCATCGACTCCGTTTCGGGAGCGCGCAGCACAAAGATGCGAAAGGCCGCGTCGATCCTCAACCCGGCAAAGTAGCAGAGTTGTGCCATCTGCGAGTAGAGTTGCTCCTGCGTTGAAAACACTATTGATGGGATACGGCCAATCCTTATCCGTCAGGATCGGGTTTGCGGGATGGCGAAGAAGTAATGGCTCGAAGCGAGTGCGCAGAAGGCTCACTTGCTTGTCGGCGTGTACGGTCATGAAAAGGTTTCCTTTTGTTGAGGCTCTGGTACAGATTGCATTTCGAGGAGTGCCATGAGAAACGACAAGGTTGATTCTGCTCCCTGATTCTCATTGGCACGGTCGGGATGCAGGCCGTCCCGGCATCCGCCGGTTGCGGAGTCATACAGAGGCACTTGCAGATCGTTGTGGCCGAGGAACCAATTGAAAGCAGACCACGCTTCACTGCGCCACCGGATGTCACCAGTTACACGGTGCGCTTGCAAGCAAGCAGAAACCGCGCCTGCAGCTTCGAGAGGCTGCTGATCGAAACGCGCCTTCTCACCACCCTTGCGATAGAAGCCTTGTGAGCCGATCGGAACAAAGTGCCCGTTGGCTTCGCACCGCTGCATTTCCAGCAGCCAGTCCAGAGATTCCAGGCCGACGGAAACCATCCGATCGTCCGAGCAAGCGGAACCTACAACCAGCATGGATTGGGATAGCCTGGCGTTGCCGTAGGCCATTACGTTCTCGAACCATTTCCAATCCGGCTGACGGACTGACTCGTACATCTGGACCAGACGCCTGCTCAGGACAGATCGTATTTTCTGTGCGTCGCGATCTCCAGGATAGGAAGCAAGATATTCCTGAAGTCCCAGCAGTGTGTAGGCCCAGGCACGTGGACTGCTGAAGGGCAAGACTGCCGGGAGTGAAAACTCGAACAAGCGGCCGGCAGCGCCCCTCAGTCCATGATCTTGGGATCCACCTAGAACCGTCCCCAGTGCCCACAAGGCGCGCCCATGGCAGTCTTCGGACCCCTCAGTCTCATTCCAGTGACGATCATAGCCTAGAAAGTTTTTGAA
>DATJWZ010000824.1:0-1517 GCA_035500795.1 Candidatus Eiseniibacteriota bacterium
TCCTCAACAATTTCGGACCGCGCGGCGTGCTGGACTGCAAGGCCACCGACAAGGACGATGCCACGGTGGATCCGCGCTTCGGCAAGGTCGGCAAGCAGACCGTCAAGGATACCGGCCCGCTGACCAAGAAGCGTATGGAGACCATTGACGATGACATCGCGGCCCGTTCCGTGGACTACCTGAAACGCCAGAAGGCCGCCGGCAAGCCGGTCTTCCTGTGGGTGAACTTCACTCACATGCACCTCCGCACGCATACCAAGCCGGAGAGCATCGGGCAGTCAGGCCGCTGGCAGAGCGCTTATCACGACACCATGATCGACCACGACAAGAACGTCGGCCAGGTGCTCAATGCGCTTGACGAACTCGGGATGGCGGACAACACCATCGTTATGTATTCCACCGACAACGGCCCGCACATGAATACCTGGCCAGACGGTGCCATGACGCCCTTCCGCAACGAGAAGAACTCGAACTGGGAAGGCGCCTTTCGCGTGCCCTGCATGATTAAATGGCCTGGTCACATCAAAGCTGGATCGGTCTCTAACGAGATCATCTCGCATTTGGATTGGGCGCCGACGTTCCTGGCGGCGGCAGGCGTTCCGGATGTGGCGGAGCAACTGAAGAAGGGGATGAAGGTCGGCGACACGACCTTCAAGGTGCATCTCGACGGCTACAATCTTTTGCCGTATTTGACCGGCGAGACGAAGAAGAGTCCGCGCGAGGAGTACTTCTACTTCAATGACGATGCCGAACTGGTCGCTCTGCGTTACGACAACTGGAAAATGGTTTTTGAGGAACAGCGCACCGAGGGAACGCTGCGGATCTGGGCTGAGCCGTTCGTTACGCTGCGGGTACCGAAGATCTTCAATCTGCGGACCGATCCATTCGAACGGGCGGACATCACGTCGAACTCGTACTACGAATGGCTCCTGGACCATGTTTTCATCCTCGTTCCGGCGCAGGGAGTTGTCGGAAAGTTCCTCGCCACGTTCAAGGAGTTCCCGCCGAGTCAGGAGGCTGGCAGCTTCAGCCTGAAGCTGGTGATGGAAAAACTGGCACAGGGTGCAGCAGGCGGCTGCCGCTAACGCCCCGCCGGCCCGTATCGAACATCCGTTCGGGACTGGCAGCCCTCATCGGGCTGCCGGTCCCATCCATGCTCGGTCATAGCCGGCGAGCTTGCAGAAGTTGCATAGGAGAGGATCAAAATGCGAAGTGCTTCGACGTCATCGGCATCTATCCTGCGAGCGCGAACACCCGGCGTGGTTGCGCTCGCTCACGACTTGAAGAGCTTGATCGTCCGCTCAAGTTTCACGACTAGAAACTTAATTTTGACCCAGTAGATATAGGTCAGCATGGCCACCGGGATGCGCATAGACGATGGTGGAAAGGTCTCTGGAAAAATCGTAGGCAGCATGACTCACGTAGTACTCGGGAAACGCAAACGGGACCTTCAAGGCGACCTGTGGAGCCCCGACCGTCTTACCGTCTCTCCAAGACTGACGGTAAATCGTGACCTC
>DATJWZ010000825.1:0-1065 GCA_035500795.1 Candidatus Eiseniibacteriota bacterium
CGCCTTCCCGGCACCATGGGTAATTCAAATTCCAGGCTGTCCCAGAACATATTGAACATCACGTGCAAGTCTGCGTCACCGCCGAAACCTGCCAACGTCATCGAGAGTGCACGGGCCGATGGATCGTCCCATCCCGGACGACCGAGCTTCGTGCCGTGCCACGATACGTCCTTTAAGCCACGCTCGTTGGCTGCGCCGTTAAAAAACTGGTCGCGTCGGACCGCCGCATGCATCTTGCGGAAACGAATCATGCCTCTGCAGAAGCGGAGTAACCCGGAGTTCTGGCTGACGAGAGTCCAATCGAACCAGCTGATCTCGTTATCCTGGCAATAGGGATTGTTGTTACCCTTCTGCGTCTGCCGTATCTCGTCGCCAGCCAATAACATCGGGACTCCGCGCGAGAGCAGCAGAATTGCCATAAAGTTGCGGACCTGCCGATTGCGCAGCGATTCAATGTTGGTATCGGCGGACTCACCCTCCACACCACAGTTCCAGCTGAGGTTATCGTTGGTGCCGTCACGATTGTCTTCACCGTTCGTTTCGTTGTGCTTCTGGTTGAATGAGACCAGGTCGTTGAGGGTAAATCCGTCGTGACAGGTCACGAAGTTAATGCTGTTCAATGGCGACCCGCCGCGTTCCTGATATATATCAGCGCTACCTCCCAAGCGCGACGCGATTGCGCCGACTAGTCCGGGGTCGCCCTTCACAAAGCGACGGACGTCGTCGCGATAGCGGGCGTTCCATTCGGCCCATCGGTCGCCGGGGAAATGTCCGATCTGGTACAACCCGCCAGCGTCCCAGGCTTCCGCAATCAGCTTTGTATCGGCCAACTCTTCGTCCAACTCGATATTCCATACCAGCGGAGGGTGAAGGGCAGGCATTCCGTCCTCCCCGCGCGAAAGAATGGAACCTTCGTCGAAGCGAAAGCCGTCCACATGGGCTTCACGAACCCAGTATCGGAGGCAGTCGACGATCAGCTTCTGGCCCATAGGATGGTTACAATTGAACGTGTTTCCACAACCTGAAAAATCCATGTAGTATTGCAGCGCCGAGGGAACCAGCAAG
>DATJWZ010000826.1:0-13935 GCA_035500795.1 Candidatus Eiseniibacteriota bacterium
TCGATGACCTTCACGCCGGTCTCAAACATTTCGGCCGTCGTGGCCTGCTCGTCGAATGCGGGAGCGAGACGGTGAATCGGCATGCGCTCTTTGTAGTCGACTGGTCCGAGTTGATCGACAGGTTCGCCGATGACGTTCATCACGCGACCCAACGTTCCGCGGCCGACGGGAACAGAAATTGGCCCGCCCTGGTCGATCGCCTTCATGCCGCGCACCATGCCGTCGGTCGCCTCCATGGCGATGCAGCGCACGCGCCCTTCACCAAGGTGCTGCTGCACCTCGAGAATAACTTTGATCGGAGTCGGGACGTTGAAGCCGTCGCTGACGACTTCGACTGCTTCATAAATTGGAGGCAGGTGCCCTTCTTCGAACTGGACGTCGACTGCCGGTCCTGCGATTTGGATGACGTGTCCTACGTTTGGCATAAATTCAGCTTCTAGCTACTAGCCGCTAGCTCCTAGCTATTTTCGTTTTCGTTACAGCCTCTTATCGATCGTTTGAAATCGCTTGAAGTACAACTACGCCTGTTTGGCTAGAAGCTAGTAGCCAGAAGCTAACAGCTTCCTTACATCGCCGCCGCACCGCTGACGATCTCGATAATCTCTTTCGTGATCTTTGCCTGGCGGGCGCGGTTCATTGCAAGCGTCAGGGAATCGATCATGTCAGTGGCATTGTTGGTTGCCGAATCCATGGCTGTCATGCGAGCTGCATGCTCGGCGGCCACGGACTCCAGCAGAGCACGGAAAATCTGAATTGCTACATATTTCGGGAGCAGGGCACGGAACAACTCCGCCGGCGGCTGCTCGTAAATGTAGTCGACCTGGGAGGTTCCGAATTGCGTTCCGTCTCCAGCCTCTCCTTCAGTGGTGCGCATGCCGACACCTGCATGCACCGCGGCTTCCTTTGCTTTTTTCTTTTCTTCTTCGGTCGGCTCTTCGGCAAGGCGCACAGCTTGTTCCCCGATCTGCTCGATGGGCAGAATCTGCTCTACAATCAGGCGCTGAGCGATGACTGACTTGAATTCGTTGAACACAATGTAAACTGAATCAATCTCTTCCCGGCAATAGCGGCGGATTACGTTTTCGGCCAGAGCCGAAGCCTGCGCAAATTCGACTTTTCCAAGAATGCCGACGTGCTCCCCGGTAATCTGCATCGCCCCGGCGCGTTCCTCAGACGGGGGTTCCGTGTCAACTGACTCGGTCAATTCCGCCAGAGACCGAGTTTGAACCTTTGCTGCTGGGAACCGTCTCCGCAGGAAATCGCGTCCCTTACGGCCGATCGCCTCGATATCAACGTTTTTGCCTTCTTTCGATTGCAGGAACCGTGCCGCCGCTTTTGTAATGTTCGCGCTAAACGCTCCAGCCAGGCCCTTATCTCCCGTCAGCACAATCAGCAGGATGTTCTTTTCTTGACGCTGGGCGAGCAACGGATGCTTCGGCTCACCCGTCTCTGGATCATAGATCTCTGCTCGAGATACGAGGGACTTAAGGACATTCGTCAACATCTGCGCATACGGACGAGCCGCGAGTGCGCGATCCTGAGCACGCCGCAATTTCGCCGCGGAGACGACCTTCATGGCCTTGGTGATCTGCCGTGTATTGATCACGCTGCGAATACGGCGCCGGATATCGAGAATGTTAGGCATCTGTTAGCTATTAGCCCTGAGTCGTCAATCCGGACTTCGATCGAGACTCCGGGTTCGCGGCTTATCGACTACTTTGCTACCGCTTCCTTTTGCGAAACGAACTGCTGCTTTGCTTCCTTGATGATGCTCTGCAACTGGCCTTTCAATTGATCGTCGAGAACCTTCTTCTCCATGATCGTACGCAGGATCGCGGGGTTCGTAGACTCGACGTATTTGTAAAGCTCCTGCTCGAATTCGCGAACCTGATTAACCGGCATATCATCGAGGAACCCGCCGGTGCCTGCCATGATGATCAGTATTTGCTTCGAGAACGGCAGAGGAGAGAACTGATTCTGCTTGAGCAGTTCGACGAGCCGTTGCCCACGATTCAACTGCGCTTGCGTCGCTTTGTCGAGATCGCTGCCAAAGGCGGCGAATGCTGCCAATTCACGGTACTGCGCCAACTCTAATTTCAGTGTGCCGGCGACCTGGCGCATGGCTTTGATCTGTGCGCTACCGCCGACACGGCTCACTGAAAGACCCACGTTCACTGCAGGGCGCACGCCCTGGTTGAACAAGTCGGTTTCCAGATAGATCTGACCATCGGTGATCGAAATAACGTTTGTCGGAATATACGCCGACACGTCGCCAGCCTGGGTTTCGATAACGGGCAATGCGGTTAGCGATCCACCACCATTTTTGTCGCTCAATTTCGCAGCCCGTTCCAGCAAACGGGAGTGAAGATAGAAGACGTCTCCAGGATACGCTTCGCGTCCTGGCGGACGACGCAGGAGTAAGGAGATTTCGCGGTACGACGCGGCATGCTTCGAGAGATCGTCGTAGATCACTAATGCGTGACGTTTCGTGTCGCGAAAGAACTCACCCATGGCACATGCGGCGTAGGGTGAGATGTACTGCATCGGGGCGGGCTCGGAAGCGGACGCGGCGACAACAATCGTGTACTCCATCGCGCCAGCATCTTCGAGAATCTTCACGACCTGGGCAATCGACGAGCGCTTCTGTCCGATGGCGTTATAGATACAGATAAGATCGTTGCCCTTGCTATTGATGATCGTGTCGAGCGCAACGGCGGTTTTTCCGGTCTGGCGGTCGCCAATAATCAGTTCGCGCTGCCCACGACCAATCGGGATCATGCTGTCAATGGCCTTGAGCCCGGTGGCCATAGGCTCGCGCACCGGTTGGCGATCGATGACGCCGGGAGCAAGTCGCTCGAGGGCGATGAACTTATCGCTTGCGATCGGGCCCTTGTCGTCGATCGGCTGGCCGAGAGAGTTCACCACGCGTCCGATCATGGCGTCCCCGACAGGCACGCTCATGATGCGTCCCGTACGCTTGACCTCGTCGCCTTCTTTGATCTCGGTATATTCGCCGAGCAGTACCACGCCGACCTGGTCTTCTTCCAGGTTCATGGCGATGCCCGCGACACCGTGCGGGAATTGAAGCAGTTCGCCCGCCATAACTTTGTCGAGGCCGTACACACGCGCGATGCCGTCACCCAAGGTGATAACGGTGCCCGTCTCGTCCACGGAGATCGAGGACTCGTAGTTCTCGATCTGCTCGCGAATCAGTTTCGTAATTTCGTCTGCTTTGATTTGCGCCATAGAAAAAACTTTCAGATTTCAGCTTGTAGCTTCTAGCTGCTAGCTAAACAAGAACCTGTTCGGCTAAAAGCCAGGAGGTAGCCGCTAGGAGCTTATTGCTTCTTTAATCCTCTCCAACTGCCCTTTCACCGAACCGTCGTAGATCGTGCTGCCGATGCGCACCACCGCACCTCCGAGCAGCGACGGATCCAAACCATACGTCGCGCGGACTTTTTTGCCGGTAGTTTTGGCAATTTGCGCTTCCAGAACTTGCTTTTCACTGCTGCCGAGCTCACGCGCGCTTGAAATCTGCGCCTCGGCGAATCCCAGCCGCGCGTCCAATTCTTTTTCCAGCTGCTCGATAATCCGCGACAGAAAAGGCAACCGCCGGTGATCGATGAGAACAGCAATCAGATTACGAACCTGACGTTCAATGCCGTCACGCTGCACGATTACATCGAGCAACTTGCGCTTCTGCTCCACTGGAACCGCCGGATTTTCCCAGACTCGCCGCAATTCAATGCTTTGATCGAACAGCGTCGCGATCTGACGCAATCCGCTAATTGCACGCGCAGCATCCAGATGTGCCTCGAAGACCACATCTGCGAACGCCCGGGCATACGTGCTGGCGACGGCGGCCATCGATCAGTTTCGGTCCTTTCCGGGCTTCTCGGGAGTTCCCAGCTCAGCGGCGAAATTTCGAACAAGCGCCTGATCCGTCGCTGCATCGACATGAATTTGTTTCTGCGCCAACCCGACTGCAAGATCGGCTGCGTGCGCAGTCAGCTGCCGACGCGCAGCTTTCGCGGCCGCGGCGATTTCCTGCTCGGCGGATAAAACGATCTTGCGCGCATCCTCTTCGGCCGCTGCCTTAATGCGAGCCTCTTCCGATGCGCCCTCTTTCTCGGCTGCATCGCGCATCATGCCGATCTCAACGTCCAGCTTTTGTAGTCGTGACTCAATTTCAGCGAGTTTGCGGCGTGCTTCCTCGCTAGCCTTCTGAGCTTCCTGCATGGCCTTTTGAATTGCAGCCGTGCGGTCGCGGAAGATGCCTGGCAGAAATTTGCGTCCAGCCCAGACGATCACGGCGGCAATGACGATGAAATTCAGAACGAAGCAGGCCCAGTAGGACTGTTGCACACTCAGTCCGGTGAGGCGGTGAATCGCCTGCACGGAGGCTGAGTGCTTGAACTCTTCCATCTCATCTTTTTCTTCTCCGGCAGCTTCGCGGCTTTCGTGCACAAGCTGGCGGCCGGGCGTCATGCTCGCTTCGTCGGAATTGGATTGGTTTGGATTTGGATTTGGAGCCGTAGGTGCAGTCTGAGCGCGCAGATATACGATCCCGGCAAAACTCACGAGTAGCAGAACCAAGAGCCCAATCCGGGCGATGCGGTTCGGTTTCATCAGCGGCCCGCTCCTGCGGGTTGCAGCACGCGCCGCACGATTTCCTGCGCGAGCGCTGCCGCTTCCCCGGCTAATCCCTTTTCCGCCGCAGCACGGTCCCGCTCAATATCGGCCTTGGCTGCCTTCACCTGCGCCTGCGCTTTGTTGCGGGCTTCGCTAACGGCGTTGGCGCGAGCCTGCATTGCCGCCTGGCGCTTCGCCTCCTGTGCACGAAAAACCGCAGCACGCGCTTCGCGCAGCTTCTGCTCGTATTCTGCTGTGCGCGCGTCTGCAGCGGCGATGTCCGCTCTTGATTTCTCCACTGCGCCCTCGGTTTTACTGCGCCGCTCGTCGAGCACGCGCTTCAACGGCTTGTGAACGATGACCCCGTAGAGAACGTAGAGCAGCGCCACCAGAATCACCGTCGGAACCGATCCGAGCAGTAATTCGCCTAGTTGTTGCAGCGTTTGATCCATTAGCTGTGAATACGAGCGCTATAGAACCAGCAAAATGAGGGCTATGAAAACTGTTAAGTCTAACGTCCACGTCAGTTTAATGTCAATGAAGGAAGATCAGAGTGGCTCCTCAATAATCTGCAGAAGAACTGCGCGGACAGCGGCTTCCACGCACGACATAAGTCCCTAAAAATTAAACACTTAGAAAGGCAATGGCGACGAAAATCGGGCGGGTCGCACTTTTCTGCACTTAAGGTCTTGACTTCAGTACAAAGAGGACTAGCATAGATACATCACCTCCGATCCAATTCAGGATCGAATGGGCCGATAGCCAAGGAATGTCACCGCTTCTTGGTTGCCGGCCCATTTAATTTTTAGCTGTTAGCCGTCGGTCATCAGTCGTTAGCACCGTGCAATGCCTGGTGGTCGGCTGCGAAAGCCGCTCACGGAAGTTTCAGTCACTCCACAGCAAACGCTCTTACTTTTCTCACCACTGATTCCGGTGCCTCGGCCTCCATCTCAACGGTGCCGTCTTTGTAGTCACGTGCGTAGATGCGCGCACGCGCTTCGAGCAGGGCCAGGAGCTTGCCTTCGGATTGCGGAATACGCAAGTGCACACGGCTGACCTGATCTTCTTCGATCATCTGGTCGATTCTGTGGAGGAGCAAGTCCAGGCACGTGCCTTCGATTGCCGAGACATAGATGGTTCTTGATTCTGGTTTCGTGGCGTCAGCGATCAGCCCTTCCGCAACTTCCTGGTCGAGGAGATCGACTTTATTCATCACGCGCAGGCGCGGTTTCTTTTCCGCCTCAAGTTCCTTCAACACGATTTCAACCTGCGCATCCTGCTCAGCGGAAAGCCGGCTGCTCGCATCGGACACATGCAAAATCAGCGACGCTTTCTGAACTTCTTCCAAAGTCGCACGGAAAGCCGAAACCAGCGTGTGCGGGAGATTGCGAATGAATCCGACCGTATCCGAGAGAAGCACTTTGCGCTTCGACGGCAGATCGACACCGCGGATTGTCGGATCGAGGGTCGCGAACATCTTTGACGAAGACAGCACGCCGGCGCGCGTCAGCGCATTGAAGAGCGTCGACTTTCCCGCATTTGTATAGCCCACCAGCGCTACAGTCGCAATCGGGGCCGATTCCCTTCTTTGGCGTTGTTGCGCTCGGATGCGCCGAACGGTTTCCAATTGTTGCTCGAGATGGCGTACACGGCGCGCGATCTTGCGGCGATCCGTTTCTAGCTGCGTTTCACCGGGACCGCGCGTTCCGATTCCGCCGCCAAGCTGGGACATCTCGACACCTCGCCCGGCCAGTCGCGGCATCATGTAATGCAGTTGCGCTAGTTCCACCTGCAACTGGCCTTCGCGCGTTCGGGCGTGGCGCGCAAAAATATCGAGGATGAGCTGCGTGCGGTCGATCACACGGCGGTCGATGATCTTTTCGATGTTGCGCTGTTGCGAAGGACTGAGGTCGTGATCAAAAAGAAGAACGTCGGCATCCACGGACGCAGCCGCACCGGCGATCTCCTCGAGCTTGCCTCCGCCGACCAGCGTCGCCGGATCGGGCCGGTCTCTATGCTGCAGGATCTCTCCAACAACCTCTGCGCCCGCGCTTTCAGCCAGCGTGCGCAGTTCGCTGAGCGATTCTTCTGCATCGAATTCCGGAATGCTTGGACGCCCCTCTCCTTTGGGTGCCGATGCGGTGGCAGCATCGCGCGCCGCGGAGGCCTGAGCTGTCACAGTGCTATTTCCTCCCGCTCGGCGGCGGCTGCGCGCGTCAAGCCCGACCAGGAAGGCCCGCTCCGATTCCTCCCGAAGGTGGGCGAGATCGTGCATTCTTCGTGCTCCGGTGGACACACGTCCAGCGGCGCGCGTCGTGTCGCGGGATTTCTTGCGAGAACTTCCCAAAGCAGAGAACGCCTGTCTTTGTTCTTAACCTTCAGTGCCCGAGGCACTCGCCACGGTGGTGACCGAGGCTGGTGCTGAAGCGGCCTTTTCCGGATGCGCCGCGTGGGCAATGTGGGTCGAGGCCACCCGTCCCATCACAACGGTCGAGATGGCGTGTTTGAAGATGAGTTGCTCTTGGCCGTTCGCTTCCAGAACGACCGAGTATTTATCGAAAGAGCGGATGCGGCCCGTCAACTTCACACCACTTAGCAGATAAATCGTGATGCTGGCTCTCTCTTTACGGGCTGTATTGAGGAAGGAA
This sequence comes from Candidatus Eiseniibacteriota bacterium, assembly GCA_035500795.1. GTDB lineage: Bacteria > Acidobacteriota > Terriglobia > Terriglobales > Acidobacteriaceae > Sulfotelmatobacter. Next base: position 7,281 of record DATJWZ010000826.1, read on the forward strand.
TCCTGAATGTTCTGCGCCGGCTTATTGTTTTCCATAGCCGATCTCCTTGTATTGCCAGACTTCCAACTGCCGGCCCACGCGAGGCATGGACAGGCCCAAGCTACAGCATGTTCTCCAACTGCCCGGAGAACACGGGGGGATAACCCGCCGATCTGCTACCGACCGTTCAGTGTTCAGCAATCCGGCGGACAGTTGTGAGTACGATACGGCGATCCGGAAAGCTTTTCAACCGCCATTTTCGCAGAGTAGTTTGGGAGCAATTTGACATAGGCAGAATGCGGGCGCAGACTTTCCTCGCATCGGCAATTCTCAGTCCTGACCGAAGCGGTACACTCACAGCGCTTCGGGGAACCATCGGTCAACATCAACTTCGGAGGAGATTCATGCACGATTTCGTCACAGCGGCAGCAGCGCTCGTCCTGCCCACGATCACCGGGGAGGAAGCGGCTCAACTGATCCTGCGTTGGTTCCATTTCATCGCCGGGATCTTATGGGTTGGCCTGCTTTATTTTTTCAACCTGGTTAACGTCTCGTTCATGAAGCAAGTGGACGCAGCCGCCAAGCCGAAGATTTTCCAGAGTCTCACGTTGCCGGCTTTAAATTGGTTCCGTTGGAGCTCAGTTGTGACGGTGCTCGTGGGTCTCGCACTCTGGGGACAGGCCTATGTTGGTCCCGATGCCAAGCGGGACGGCGGCAGCGCCGGAGCTACTATTGGGTTGTTTCTGCTGATCTGGATCATTGCCTTCTGGATCATTTATTTCGCGATCAAATTGATGAAGCCGAATGGATATGTTCTCGGAGTGATCGTCGCGATTGTTGTCTACGCAGCTGGCTGGTTGTTCGTGCACTACACGCCGGTTGGGGGAGAAGATAATCACGTGCTCGGAATCGGCATCGGCGGCGGGATGGGCATCTTGATGATGTTTAACGTATGGGGGATCATCTGGCCGAATAATAAAAAGATCATTCGGGGAACACTGGCGGGCACGCCTCCGGAGAACGCAGCAGCACTGGCGCGTCAGGCCTTTCTTGCCTCGCGAACGAATTTCTTCTTGTCGGTGCCGCTGCTGTTCTACATGGCTGCTGCGGCGCATTTTTCGAGTACGGTGATATTCGGAAAGTAGATACAGAGAGTCAAGCTCAAAGGAACAAGCCCCCACTCCCAAGCGTGGGGGCTAAGTTTTTGCGGAACCGTTCATGCCGCAAAAAAGGGAGCCGGAAAATCCGGCTCCCTGTGTGTTTGCAGTTGAAAGGTTTAGAAGTTGAACTGAACGCCAAGCCGTATCGCACGCGGACGCTGCCATAGATTCGGTTGGCCGTAGCCCGAGTGCAGCACGTACGGGGCCGCGGTCGCCGAAGCTTGCAGGTTGTATCCGGTTTCAGCAGCCTGGTAGAAGGCTGCGCCGCCGAATATGTTCTGTGGCGCGCCGCCTTGAACGGCCGAGTTCACTGGATACAAGCCCGACGGGCTCTGGTACGACGACATTGTCTGCCAGTACGAAACCACAGATCGCTGGTTGAACAGGTTCTGGATCGTTGCCGTGAACTGGAGCGTCTGGTGCTCGTTGTTCTTGTTGACCTTGAACATGTGTGCGAAGTTAGCGTCTGTCTGCGTGTACCATGGCGTCCGACGGTCGTACGGATTGCCGAACGACAAAGCTCCTGTGTTCGGATCCTGCGTGATATTGGCCCACTTGCCACGACCAAAGATGTATGTGTCTTCGATCGGGCTTGTGTATCCGATACCAACCTCAGATGAGGTTGTAACCGGGCTGCCTTGATACGCAACCTGGAACAGACCGAAAGTGCTGGCCATACCCTTCCAAGGCAAGGTGTAATATACGTTGCCCTTGAGGGCATTCGGACGGTCCGTCGGCAACGGACCAGCGTTGCTTTTGCCCTGATAAGTAAAGTAGTAGTACGGCTCGTCGAACGAGCGAGTGGTGTCCGGTGACGCGCGTCCGGTCGTACCACCGTCGATCTGGTCGGTAGTGGTCAGGCCGGTGTAATTACCCCACAGGCTGCTCCATGTGTAGCTGAACATCCCCGCCCAGCCCTTACTCGCGCTTTTAGTGAGCCGAACTTCGAAACCATCGTAGTTACGAATGGCCTCAGGGTTGTTCGGGCAGCTCGGGCAAGTTCCGAACAAGCCCGAGGAGTTGAAGCTGACGCCCGGGACACCATAAGCCTGCCCAATGCTCTGCAGGTAGTTCGCGTAGCCATCGATCGTCTTGTTCACACCTTGCCCAGGATTAACGATCGTGTACATCTCGAAGTTCTCTGGATCGGCCAAGGATGCGTCTTCGATGGCGTGGTCCAGACGACGACGGTCGTAGCGCCCTTCAAGTGCCCAGTTTCGGCTCAACTGGTAGTCAACACCAGCTACGTATTCGTGCTGGCGATATGGCTTGACTCCCGGCGCGATCGGCTCCCACGGACGGTAGTCGACGTTCTCGATTAGCTGAACGCCGGTTGGTGCATCTGTGAAAACGGTCGGAACAGCCCCGCCGGTGAAATTGGCGCCCGTAGTCGAAGGACCGTTCGGACACGCGCGGCCATCCACGAAAGTAGCGGTAATGTCGGAAAGGCTAAACCCTCCGCTGGCATTCGGGCCGACAGGGTAGGTGCAGGTGTTATATCCCTGCGCGCCCCACGAGGTCTGGGCGACCAGCAGCTTCATGACATCGTTGACGACTCCGTAGCTGCCGAAGATCTTCAACTTGCCATTAGCCGAACCCCAGGCTGCTCCGAGCCGTGGTTCAATCTTGTCACCCCAGGAGAAGTGAATGGCACTGGGAGACTGGTAGCCAGTGGGAACTACGCCTGCGGGCACTGGCAAGTCTTCCTTCTCGATGCGAATGCCAAGGTTCAGTGTTAAGCCATGGCCGACCGTCCAAGCATCCTGGGCAAAGAACGCATGGTTGTTGTCGATTGCCGGCTGTTTCAGAATGGTCGCGAAATCGGTAATCTGCGCGAATCCGTACTGACCGGCACATGTACCCCATTGCGCGGTAAGGAGTGCGCAATTGGTGCCGCCGGTTGTGGTGCTGGCATTGTCACCGATGCCTGTGCCCAAGGTCAGCGACACGAATGGAACGTTGCCGTTCTGGTTGATCACGTTGCTCATGCGGTTGTACTGATAGCCAACTTTAATGTTGTGCGTACCCGCCCAGCCGCTCTTAAAGAACGCCACATCTTCATCGAGCTGGTAATGTTTGCTGGCATTGAACTGGGTGAACGTGCCGGTGTAGGGAGTCGTAAAGGCACCTGCACCCTGTTGAAGAGCTGGCGGCAGTGATGCATTTCCTGCGTTATCACCTACGCCGAGGCCGGTCGTATTCCAGTTGATGTCGGACCCCGAAGTCGGCCAGCCGAAATCGTGATAGTTGTTGAAGTAATAACCGAAGCGCGTCGTGGAGACGATCTTCGGAGTGAGCGTGATATCAGCACCCGTGCTGTAGGATGAGTTTGGAGATGAAAATCCCAAGCCGTGGGAATAGCCCTGCAGTGTGGTTCCAAGGATGGACGTATTGATTAGGTACGCCGACTGTGAGCTGACTGGGTCTGCATTCGGCAGGTTGGCTCCGGTCTCGCGGCCATACTGATAGAGCCATGAACCGAACACGCGGATCTTCGACGTCAAAGTAGCGTCCAGACGGAGAGTGCCGTAATACTGCTGGCTATCCTGCGTGAAGTACTGATTTCCCAGGCTGTAATTCGGGCAAACAGCGGCCGGATCTCCCGGCGACAAGCTATTACAAATGTTCGGGCCGAAGTTCACGGTCCTGCCGGTGCTGCGGTACAGCGGAGCCAGACCAAAGAAAAACCACAAGCGATCCTTTACGATCGGCCCACCAATGTTGAAGCCAGGCTGGACGTACCTGAAGTGATCCGTCTTGGGTTGATAAATCTGCGAGCCCGTGTCCAAATATTGCGTGGCCGAGGGCGCACCGAACGGGTCATACCGCAAGCTCGCGATTGGAGATCCATCCATCGAATTGGATTCATAGGTTGCGAACGCCGATCCATGGTAGGCATTGCTGCCTTTCTTCATGATCACGTTCACCACGCCGCCGAGTGCGCCGCCGTGCTCCGCTTCGATGCCGGAAGTTTTGACCTGCACTTCCTGAATGAACTGGAAGGGGACGTTGGCGTTCGAGAATCCCATCGAAATGTTTTCGGTGTCCTGGCCTTCCACGAGGTAGGTGCTCTCGGAGTCCGCCGCGCCGCCGATCATGTAACCGTTGTTGGCACCGCTGGAAGTACTTCCCGGAGCGGCTCCGCCGTTTCCGCCCATTCCAGTCATGCTGCCGCCAAGGGGCTCATTTCGAGCCATCGGCGCGAACTGAATTACCGACTGGAAGGAATATCCGTGCGGAGTGTTGTCAAGAACCTCTTGCGTAACGTTAGTCTGGTTCGTATTCGTTGTGACATCGATGACCGGGGCCTGTCCGCTGACTTCGACTACCTCAGACGCGGCACCGATTTCCATCGTGATATCAACGGAGGGAAGGTGGCCGGTTTCGATGCCGATGCCTTCGCGCTTCACGGTCTTGAAACCCTTCGCGGAAACTTCGATGGAATAAGTTCCGGGCGGCAGGTTGGCAAACCGGTAGTAGCCGGTCGACTCGCTGTCGAGCGCCTTTTCGCCGGCCATCGTCGTGCCGCGGACTACTACGTGTGCGCCTCCAATGACGGCGCCGCTGGCATCTTTTACCGTGCCCTGCAGGCCGCCCGTCGTTTCCTGGGCGAACATAACAACGGTTGACAAGCAAAGTGCCGCTGCTGCCAACAATGCAATGCGCTTTAAGGGGCTGCTAAATCGCATTTCCTTCCTCCTTAGAATTCTTCGTGCGGGTTCCGGAACTCGCGGCCGAACTCTGCAATGCAGAAAGCGCCGCAATCCGAAAGGGACTTCGAAAACTGCTGGATTCCTGGGTTCTGAGAGCTGGATACCGATCAAAAACCCTTAATGCCTCGCCCGTCTGCGCGGGCTTTGTTCATTTATTCCCCTGAGTTCTGGCTCAGGCATTCCCCGAAACATACGGGTGGAAACCTAGGTTTTGCAACTAGTCATCCAAACAATCAATGTTATTAAAGCTATTGTTATCAGATGTTTATGGTTTGAATGGGCTCAACGTACTACGGAAAGACGTATGGGATTGCGTGTAATAATATGTGTTTTTGTAGGCGGGTATTTACGACGGAATTAGTGGCGCTTCCTTGATGTTCGGGTGGGGACTTCGCCCGGCGCCAATACTCGCCTCACGATAGGAGTGTTGAGCTTGTACTTCCGCTCCAAAATTGCACCCGTGTCGTCCTTTACTCGCAGGATGAAGACAGGAAGGAGTCCCTCTTTGTCGAAGCTCTCTTGCGTAACGGTGACCGGAAGAACCCCGTCGAGTCCGTGCTCGCGGTACGCGGTCTCGTAACGATGTTTTCGAACATTCCAGGTAAAAACCCTGACCTGATCGAAATCGTGGTCCGAGCCATCGTGGGGTTCGGTAAGGAGACAGAGATACTGAGGAACTTTCTTGTCGCCATCTTGAGCGCTATTGAGCACGAAGAAAGCGACAAAGCGCTGGCCTTCGGCGTATTGGGCGACATCGAGCGGGACGTCAACGTCAACCATTCGGGACAGAACCCACCCCACGCGGTTCTGATCGTCTTTCACCAGCCACCAATCTTCAAGCACTGGGCCGGACGGTTGCTTCGATCCCGGTTTCACAGAAACGGGCTTGGCTGCAGGCTGTGCACCAATTTGCTTTTCCGCCGTAGCCCGCTTTAGGAGTGCAACCTTGGCGCCGGAGGCAAGCTGGTAAAGATGCTCGGTCTCACGCCCCGGAGTAACATGCAGATTGGTGTCATTGCGCAGGATTCCGGGCGCCTGTACCGGATCGTTTAGATTGTCCTGTGTGAGTTTCTGCAAGGCATCGAAGGTCTTTTGATCAATCAGGTATCGCTGCTCAATCCAGCCTTCAATGCCGCTGGAGGTCCGCACTCGCGCAAAACGCTTTTCGCGGTCGATAACTTCTAAGCGCTCGCCGTTCTTTACTGTGGCGACACGGTTGTAAACGGCCGAGACCTGGTCGCGGAGCGAAGCCTGCGGGGCTGAAACGTAGGCAACCTCGAGAACGCGATGACGCCCGCGGCCGCACGCGGAAAACATCACAGCAGCGGCAAGAAACAGCATCGCCGATTTGGCGCGGATTGAACCGAGCAGTCTCACGTTTAGAGGGTGGTAAGCCTTTACTATAGCGCGGCGGACCCTCGCAAGACGTGCACGAAAGTTTACGTTTGGTGCACCGGTCGGACGTTCTCAGCAAAGACATTGCGCGCTGACTCGGTTACCATAGAAGAAGTCCGTTCCCCACTTGAAAAGCTTAGTCAGGTTGCTCGGGAGCTATTTCTTGCGTCTAATCAAGAGGGGCTCGCGCACCGTCAACAATCGGGGAAGAATCTGTTTATGAGAACAAGAAATTGGAGTTGCCGCACTGTTTCGATTGCGCTTTTGCTTCTAGTCGCCGCTGGGTTGAGCGTGGCCCAGGAAACCGTGGACTCGGTCCTCCGCCCGCCGAAGGGCTCGCAAGTTGCGATCGTGGTATTTGAAGACCTGGAATGCCCGATGTGCCGCCGGACGGCTCCATTGGTCGAA
>DATJWZ010000827.1:0-6812 GCA_035500795.1 Candidatus Eiseniibacteriota bacterium
GAAGAGCTTGCCGTAGGCCGCACGCATACCGTCAGGTCCCTTGAGCGGCTGGTCCGTGGCAATCTCGACGGGCTGTCCGGGCTTGCGGTCTGCATCGGCGGGGATGCGGTAGAGTTTGCCGGAGAGCACGTTGTTCACATACAGCGTGCCATCCAGAAAGGTGATCCCGTCGACGCCCTTGAGTAACGGATGTTCAAGGAAAAGCTCAGCAGTTGAAGAGTCGGTGGGAAGTTTGTAGATTCTGCCGGTAAAGGGGTCTGTAATGTAGAGCGCACGATCCGGTCCGAAAGCAAAATCGTTGCAGGCCGTATTGTCACCGGGGAGGCTCCAACGCAGCTTGGGTGCGCCGGTTGTGAGATCGAAACCGCGAAGCGCGCTCTGCCCGTGCATTGGAGGAGCATTCGGAATTGTTGTCCGTTGACAAGTCCATAACGTATTGCTTTCGGGGTCTGCCAACATGCCTAGGAAGGAAGTTCCCGGCCCTTCGGCGCAAACGTCGATGAATTTCTCGGCAAGAGTGGAACCCGGGCGTACCTTATAGACGAACGGCGAGCCGGCGCTGCCAACGATCAGTACTCCGCCAGGTGCGACGGTCAGGCTTTCCGGTCGAGACTTTTCATTACCAATCAGAATCCCAGCCGCGAATGCAGCCTTTGCGAGACAGATCCCCAGTACGATGAGAGTGATCAGGTATCGAGCGTTCACTAGGCGGTGTTGGATCTTCCCTCGCACACCCCGACACTATGACCAAATGATCGCGGAGAGGTAGCCCGATCCTGCCTACTTGTTGCCTATTCCTCTTGTTCCGTAATTAATCGATGGCTTTGGCTGGAGACATGAGGCTATCTTTAGAAGGAATGGCAGAGATCGCTAGCATGAGAAATATAAAAGAAACGGCCACTCTGAAAGCGCACGAGGACCGCGGTTTGCAGGCAGAACTCGCGCGGAAGATTGCTTCATTTTTGGGGAAGCAAGAGAATCGGACAACGGAGATTCCCGGCGTGAGCCTTCACCAGCGAACCGCCCCTACTCCGCCTTGCCGGATGACCTACCATCCGGGCATCATCGTGGTCGCACAGGGTAGCAAACAGGTGAACCTTGGCCGGACCAGCTTCACCTACGACGAGTCGCGCTTCGTCGTGACCGCGGTCGATTTGCCGATTGTTAGCTGGGTGGCTGAGGCAACCGAGGAGGTTCCCTGTCTCGCACTGTCAACCAAGTTGGACATGTCCATGGTGCGAGAGTTGCTCAGCCGTGAGGAAATTCATGTCGCGGAGTCACCTTCCGACAGTCCCGCGATGTCGATCGGCCAGACCACGCCCGAATTCCTAAACGCATGTTGCCGACTGGTGGACCTGTTGGATAATCCGCAAGACATTCCTTTTCTGAGTGGACTGATTCAGCGCGAGATCATTTACCGCGTCCTGCGCGGACGCGCTGGAGCGAGGTTGCGGGCTGTAGCAACACTCGGAGATCAAAGCCATCGGACGGCAAAAGTGGTTGCGTGGATCACCGCGAATTATGCCAAGGCGCTACGCGTGGAAGAACTGGCAGAGCTTGCCGGCATGGGCGTATCAACGTTGCATCATCATTTCCGGATGCTGACGGCAATGAGTCCGCTCCAGTATCAGAAACACCTCCGGCTCCAATCAGCGCGGAGCCTGATGCTGAACAATGGTCTCGATGCGGCCAGCGCGGCTTTTGAGGTCGGCTACGAAAGCGCCACGCAATTCAACCGCGAATACAGCCGATTCTTCGGCCAACCTCCGATGCGTGACGTTCGATCACTTCTTTCCGCCTCCGCTCCGAAACCCGAATTGGTCGGTAGCCTCTGAATCGGATTATTCTCGGGCTTCGTCCATAGCTGCAAGCCCGTATTGATCAATCTAAGGAGTTCAGAAGGTGGAAATCAAAAGAGTTGGCTCGCGGCCTTCCGCGAAAGGATCGCCAGACTGGTTCACTGGCACCGTACGAGTCGATCCGTTGTTTCAGGCACCCGCTCCCGCACGTGTCAGCGGAGCCAGCGTAACGTTTGAGCCAAGCGCTCGCACTGCGTGGCATAACGCATCCTCTCGGGCAGACGCTAATTGTAACGGCCGGCTGCGGCTGGGTTCAGCGTGAAGGCGCATCGATTGAGGAGATCCGACCCGGTGATGTGGTCTGGTTTTCGCCCGGAGAGAAGCACTGGCACGGAGCCACGCCGACTACGGCCCTGACGCCCATCGCCATTCAGGAAAGTCTGAATGGGAAGGCGGTCGACTGGATGGAAAAAGTGAGTGATGATCAATATCGGCGGTGACGCACATTTTTTGAATTAGTACCTACAAACGAGCTGGCGTTGACCGAACCGATTCAACTCAGAACCTGTTGTCAGCAAGGTCGAGTGGCGGGCGCAGATAAAATGCGCCGCAACCGTCAGACTCCCCAGAAACGGCGTTCGAGGAGATGAGAACTCAAGAGATCCTCGACAAATCCTCACTTCACACAATGGGACTTCGGGGGAGTCTGCAAGATTTCATTTGTCCGAGTACCGCATTAATCGGGGACTTGCTCACACGTGGATCGGGTCACCGACTTTCCGTCGCCCATGCTTGACCCTCCTTTTGCCGTCTTGGCAAAGCACCTGTGAGAGCGTTGACAGGACTTGCTCCACGGCCGCAGCGACACCCTGACCTTGGGAGCGATACCAGATGCGATAGGTCATGGAGAGGGTAGAAAGCGTGAGCTCGGCCATGACCCCCGCCGTGATTGGCTCCAAGCCTCTTGCGGTGAACGCCACAGCTACACGATCTTGTAAGTCCGTAACTCCTGAGAGTTGAGCTTCACGTGCGGACCGTTGGGTTGCCGCGATTGCCATGAGCTTTCGGATGCGCGGATCGCCGGTCGTTTGCTGGGCGACGTGACCGACGACATAACGAAACAGAGCTGACAAAGACGTTTCTTGCGGGCACTCCTTAATAGCCGTCGTGATTGAGATGCCGTACCGGATGACAGGGTAGGACATCAGGTCGCTTTTTGATTCAAATTGACGAAAGAAGGTACGCCGTGCAACTCCTGCTGCCGTGGCAATCTCTTCGACTGTCGTTTGCTCAAAGCCATTTTCAGCAAAGAGTTTGAGAGCCGCGTTCCAGATCGCGTTGCGGGTGAGCGCCCGTTTTGGAGTCTCGGTCTTTTCCGCCTCCATTGCTCGAACTACACTTTTCTTCCGTGATTGTTTCTTCCTCAACGCAGTAACCTCGTCTCGCCAGAAATTTCAAGGAGCTGCCCTCAGGCGACCCTCTTAAGTATGTTGTAAACAACCCTAAAACAGTTTACTCTATAAATGGCACTGAGTGCCATTCTTGAGGAAGTCCATGAAAACCCTTTTACTGCTCGCTCTGTTTTTGCCCCCACTTGCTTATGCACAAACCGCACCAGCATCGATGAGTGGCGAGTGGTTCGTTCAGGAAAGCGCCGGGGGAAGCGAAAGCGCGAAAACCTGTGAGTTTATGCTGAAGGGTTCCGACCTCAGCGGCACTTGCAAAGCAAAAACGACGGGGAGCGAGCCGATCACAGGAAAAGTCGACGGCGAAAAGATCACATGGACCATGAAGTTTCAAACCATGGTAGGGCCCGTCACGGCAACCTATTACGGAGCGCTGAAGGCTGAAAACAAGATCACCGGCATCGTCAACGCGCAGGAATTCATGACAGAGAGCGAATTCAGCGCCACTCGATTCAAACTTGTCTGGTCTGACGAGTTCAATCAAAACGGCCAGCCCGATCCGAAGAAGTGGACTTATGAGACCGGCTTTGTGCGTAATCGGGAGTTGCAGTGGTATCAGCCGGACAACGCTCGATGTGAGAATGGCCTCCTGATCATCGAAGCCCGCCGCGAACGAAAGAAAAATCCAAACTACGTAGCGGGAAGCGAGGATTGGACGAAGAATCGGGAATTCGCCGAGTACACGTCGGCCAGCTTGGAGACGCGGGGTCTTGCAAGTTGGAAATATGGGCGATTCGAGATGCGAGCTCGCCTCGATACCCTACCGGGCCTCTGGCCAGAGTTTTGGGCTCTAGGCACCAATCGGGAATGGCCGTGGGGCGGAGAGATCGACATTCTTGAGTCGTGGGGCGGGTTGCTAAACGCCAATTTTATCTGGGCGGGACAGATGCCCGGCTATAGCCGCGCTTCCTCGAAGCGGAGGCCGATCGCTTCATTCGGCGATCCCGACTGGAGCAATAAGTTTCACGTTTGGCGCATGGAGTGGGATGAGGAAAAGATTCGCATATCGGTGGATGACGAGTTACTGAACGAACTGGACCTCGATAAGGCTGCCAATGGAGACGGAACTAATGCGTTCCGGCAGCCACAGTATATTCTGCTCAATCTCGCCGTTGGTGGAGTCGCGGGTGGTGATCCGTCCAAGACACAATTCCCCGCACGTTACGAAGTGGATTGGGTCAGAGTTTATCAATAATCAAAATATCTGCCTCAAGTTCTAGCTGGTCGTTACGGTAAACGAAGAGCTATCCAACATGCCTTAGTATCGGGCAACCGGACAGGAGGAAGAAATAAAGGTTCAAGACAAAGTAATGGTCGTCACGGGAGCGGGAAGTGGGATTGGGCGCGAACTCGCACTCTTTCTCCTCTCGAAGGGCGCGCGCGTCGCGGGAGTAGATCTAAACCCAAAGTCGCTTGAAGAAACAGCGGACCTTGCAACTCGTTATGAGGGCCGATTTGCTCAGTTTATTGTCAACATCACCGAAAGAAGGGCCGTCGAAGTTCTGCCTTCACACGTACTATCGCGCTTCGGCGCGGTAGACGGGATCATCAACAACGCAGGCATAATCCAGCCATTTTCGACACTAAACGAACTAGACTATCCAACCATCGACCGCGTGTTGAACGTCAACCTATATGGCACGTTGTTTGTCACGAAAGCGTTCCTACCCCATCTGTTAAGCCGCCCCGAAGCACACATTATCAACCTCTCGAGCATGGGTGGCTTTGTTCCAGTGCCGGGTCAAACAATCTATTGCGCGGCAAAGGCCGCTGTGAAGCTCATGTCAGAAGGTTTGGCCTCCGAACTTGGGCGGTCCAACGTTCGCGTAACGGTTGTGTTTCCAGGCGCCGTCGCGACAAACATTCGAGAGAACTCGTCTGTCGACAGTCCCAAAAAGATTGTGGATAGCGGTGACACCAAGGCACTAGCAGCGGCCAAGGCCGCAGAAATAATAGTTCGCGGCATCGAGCGTGACGCGTACCACGTATTTGTTGGAAGGGATGCAGTGCTGATGGACAAGTTATACCGGCTAAGCCCCGTTCACGCGGCACGAACAATCGCCGCGAAGATGCGCGCCCTCCTTCCCAGTTCGTCGTGAGAGGTGAAAGTATTTCTAAGCACAAGACCAAAATGAACCGGGCGGTTTGGCTCGTTTCAGTTTTCTCGGGTGTCTTGGTGTTTTTAGCCAGCACTTATTTTGTCAGCAAGGCGTGGGACATCCGCCGAGTTGACCGCCAATATCGTGTGCCTATGCTGTACGCGCCGACGAATTATCTCCACACATCAACTGTCTCTGTATTGCAAAAACGCACTAGCGTACCCGACCTTGCCGTTGCGAATGACATCAATATCTCTAGCAGAGATGTACGGATCGACAAAACATCCGTGCGCATTTACATATACGAAAGTCAGAACAAGAAACCACACAGTGCCGCATTGCTTTGGATACATGGCGGAGGCCTCGTGTTGGGCAACGCAAGGGCGGACACCGAATTCCTGCAACCGATTCTGCGTGCGCTCAATATCGTTGTGGTTAGCGTGGAGTATCGTCTCCCTCCTCAGCATCCATACCCGCAGCCTTTGGATGATTGTTTCGTGGCTCTCCTCTGGATGCATGATCATGCGGATGAACTAGGCATTGATGCGAGGCACATTGCTATAGGCGGTGGAAGCGCTGGGGCCGGTCTAGCCGCTGCCCTTGTCCAACGTGCTCATGACGATGGCCGAGTGAGCCCTGTGTTTCAAGTATTGATGTATCCAATGATCGATGACCGCACAACCCTAAAGAGCGAGACAAACGGTCGTGGCAGGCTAATTTGGACCCCAGAGCTAAATCTTTTTGGATGGAAATCCTATTTGGGTCAAATGCCCCATTTGGAGGACGACCGACCCTACGCAGCAGCGGCACGGCGAAAAACACTTAATGGTCTGCCGTCGGCATGGATTGGAGTTGGAGACCTCGACCTCTATTACGACGAGGACGTTGAATATTGTAGGGGCTTACAGGCCGCGGGAGTCAGCTGCAAACTAGATGTCGTGCCAAACGCTTACCACGGCTTCAACCTGTTGGCCAACAACGCGCCGGGCTCTATAGCTTTCAATGAGCGAATGATCGATGCCCTCAGAGCGGGATTGGAAGCGACTCCTCAGCCATAAACTGTGCGTACAATTCTCAACAAAGCCCTCTCAGAGCATCCCTTCAATGCGACGCCTGGGCAAAAACCTTGCGCCACCAGCGTTTTGTAAACGCCCTCACCGGATGCTCTCTAATTTAGTTCCTGATGAGTCGCATACTCGGAAAAGTACCTGTCACTAGCCAGAAACGGCGTGCGAGGAGATGAGAACGCGAGCGACCTTGGCCGAGACCTCATTTCCTACATCCGGACCTCTCGCCCGCAAATAAATCTCCAGTTAGCTCGTGATGCACACGTCCGACATCGGAAAGTGCCGTTGCCCCTACTCTTGGTGCGGAAGCCGGTGTGAATAGAATTGGAGGACAGTTCCGATCTGTGCCCGATTTCCCTACCGGCAAACATTGCTGGCGCT
>DATJWZ010000828.1:0-2270 GCA_035500795.1 Candidatus Eiseniibacteriota bacterium
TCAAATCTCCTACGCCCACCACAGATAGGGACCGAACTGTCTCGCGACGTTCTGAACCCAGCTCACGTACCGCTTTAATAGGCGAACAGCCTAACCCTTGGGAGCTTCTACACCCCCAGGATGCGATGAGCCGACATCGAGGTGCCAAACCGGAGCGTCGATGTGAACTCTTGACTCCGATCAGCCTGTTATCCCCGGCGTACCTTTTATCCGTTGAGCGATGGCCCTTCCATGCAGAACCACCGGATCACTAAAGCCTACTTTCGTATCTGCTCGACTTGTTGGTCTCGCAGTTAACCTGGTTTATGCTTTTGCACTCGTCGGCGGATTTCCAAGCCGCCTGAACCAAGCTTCGCGCGCCTCCGTTACCGTTTAGGAGGCGACCGCCCCAGTCAAACTACCCGCCTTCCACTGTCCCTCTCCCGGTTTACGGGAGCAGGTTAGAACCACAGAACGATCAGGGTGGTATCTCACCGTTGGCTCCTCCGAGTCCGAAAACCCGGAATCAAAGCCTCCCACCTATCCTGCGCAGATCGCCCCATAGTTCCATGAAAGGGTATAGTAAAGGTGCACGGGGTCTTTCCGTCTAGTGGCGGGCACCCGGCGTCTTCACCGGGACCACAAGTTCGCCGGGCGGCATGTTAAGACAGTTCTCAGATCGTTACGCCATTCGTGCAGGTCGGAACTTACCCGACAAGGAATTTCGCTACCTTAGGACCGTTATAGTTACGGCCGCCGTTCACCGGGGCTTAAATTCGCAGCTTCGCTTGCGCTGACCGCTCCTCTTGACCTTCCGGCACCGGGCAGGCGTCAGCCCCTATACCTCCTCTTTGGAGTTTGCAGAGACCTGTGTTTTTGTTAAACAGTCGCCTGGAACATTTATGTGCCACCCCCTCGGGCTATGAACCCTACCGGGGTACCCCTTCTCCCGAAGTTACGGGGTTAATTTGCCGAGTTCCTTCAGCAGAGTTCTCTCAAACGCCTGAGGATTCTCTCCTCGACTACCTGTGTCGGTTTGCGGTACGGACACAAGCACCTCTCCTTAGCAGCTTTTCTCGGCAGTGTAGGATCAGGACTTTTCGTCAGAAACCTTGAGCTCATGGCACCCGGACTTCCCTAAGCGCCACCCTTGGATCCTTTCGCAGAACATTCCATAGCCCTGCGTCCCTACCTTCCTGCGTCCCTGCATCGTACAAACGAGATGCTCATGGTGCTGGAATATTAACCAGCCTTCCATCGCCTACGCCTTTCGGCCTCGGCTTAGGGCCCGACTAACCCAACGCGGATTGACCTTGCGTTGGAACCCTTAGTCTTACGGCGGACGGGGTTCTCACCCGTCTTTACGCTACTTATGCCGACAGAGTCTCTTCCCATGTCTCCAGCTGTCCTTACGGTCAACCTTCACAGACGTAGGGAATGCTCCCCTACCACTTACGTTCGCAGCTTCGGTAACATGCTTTAGCCCCGTTGAATTGTCGGCACGGACCCGCTTGACCAGTGAGCTATTACGCTTTCTTTAAAGGATAGCTGCTTCTAAGCTAACCTCCTGGCTGTCTAAGCACATCCACATCCTTTTCCACTTAGCATGAATTTTGGGACCTTAGCTGGCGATCTGGGTTCTTTCCCTCTCGACTACGGATCTTATCACCCGCAGTCTGACTGCCGGACTTCACGGCGTGCCATTCGAAGATTGGTTGGATTCAGTAAGCTGGTAAGCCCCCTAGTCCATTCAGGTCTCTACCTGCACGACGAAACATCCGACGCTAGCCCTAAAGCTATTTCGGGGAGAACGAGCTATCACGGAATTTGATTGGCCTTTCACCCCTATCCTCAACTCATCCAAGCGGTTTTCAACCCACACTGGTTCGGACCTCCATTCGGTGTCACCCGAACTTCATCCTGGTCAAGGCTAGATCATCCCGTTTCGCGTCTATTCCCAGCGACTGAACGCCCTGTTCAGACTCGGTTTCCCTTCGGCTTCGCCTCTTCGGCTTCGCCTCGCCACTGAAAATAACTAGCCGGCTCATTATGCAAAAGGCACGCGATTCCCCTGGTTTACCATAGGGGTTTCACTGCTTGTAGATTGACGGTTTCAGGTTCTATTTCACTCCCCTCATCGGGGTTCTTTTCGCCTTTCCCTCACGGTACTGGTTCACTATCGGTCTGATGGACCTATTTAGCCTTACGGCATGGTCGCCGCAAATTCCAGCAGGATTTCTCGTGTCCCGCTGTACTTGGGGACTCCAACCGGAGTCGAATCGGTTTTCGCA
>DATJWZ010000829.1:0-1037 GCA_035500795.1 Candidatus Eiseniibacteriota bacterium
CCCGGCGAGGCGCAGTTGATTGCTCGTCTCGAACACCCCGGCATAGTTCCCATCTACGAGGCCGGGACGTTGCCGGACGGGCGCGCATTCTATGCAATGAAACTGGTTAGCGGCAGGCGTCTGGACCAGTATGCGAAGACGGATCACGCGCTCGCCGAACGATTGCGTGTAATCCGTCGTGTGAGCGAGGCCATGGCTTTTGCGCATTCGCGGGAAGTCTGTCATCGCGATCTCAAGCCACAGAATGTCATGATCGGCGAATTCGGTGAGGTCTATTTGATGGACTGGGGCGTGGAGGCCGTGGCGGGAACCCCGGGATTCCGCGCTCCTGAAGCAGGGCTCGACAAAGTCTCTGATGTCTATTCCTTGGGAGCTCTGCTGCAGTACCTTGTCCCTGCGTCATCGTCTCCCGCCCTCAGGGCAATTGCCCAGAAAGCAACAAGTGCAGTAGCCGCAAATCGTTATTCGTCTGTCACGGCATTTCTTGCCGATGTCGATCGTTTTGAACAAGGGCTGGCGGTCGAGGCGTGGTCGGAGCCCTTCTGGCACCGGCTGCAAAGGTTTGCATCGCGCAATGCGATACTGCTCTGGCTGCTGACCGCTTACACCGTTGTAAAGTTTCTATTATTTTTCTTGCGAAAGCCTTAAAGGAATTTCCGCCGATCTGGAATTCTTAGGCAGGAGGAAATATCAATGAACAAGATTGTGGTGGGACTGATCTTTGGCATCGTTTTGGGGGCTGTAGACGGCGCGACTGCCTTGTTTTATCCAGAAACACGACCGCTGATCGCCGGCATTATGGTCGGATCGTCATTCAAAGGCATGCTCGTCGGCCTTTTGAGCGGATGGTTTGCTCGAAAAGTGCAATCGACCGGATGGGGAATCGTGGTTGGTTCAGCACTGGGCCTGCTTTTCGCGTTCATCGTTGCTGTCATGGATGCGAGCAGTGGAAAGTCACACTATCTCGAGATCATGCTGCCTGGGTTCATCGTCGGCGCGATTGTCGGTTTCCTGACGCAGAAGATGGGCACGCCGGC
>DATJWZ010000830.1:0-29130 GCA_035500795.1 Candidatus Eiseniibacteriota bacterium
GCGGATGTTGCTGGCGTAGGTTGCGAAGTCGAAGGGGAGGATATCGGCGTTGGCTAGGCGCAGGGCGGTTACTCCCCAGAGTTGGGTCATCAGCGTGTGGTATTTGTAGCCGGGGTCGCCGAAGTGGTTCATCCAGAAAAAATCGTCGTAGGCGGAATGGTAGACGCCGTAGTCTCCATCGAAGCCGAGGCCGAGGACGGGCATGCCGATGAAGTTGAGGAAGACGGTGAGATCGCTGCCGCAGCCGAAGCGGGTGTCGGCGAGAGTTTCGCCAGAGACTCCCGATGAACTGAATTGAGTGGATTGCTGGCCTGCTTTTTCGCGGTCGACCGTTTGTTTCCACGCTGCGTAGAGAGACTTTCGGGAAGGATCCTGCAGGCTGCGCGTTGTTTCTTCGAGCATGGGAGCAAGAGAGGCGACGGCCTGTCCGTGGAAGTTGGGGCCGGAGGTGGCCTCGTCGACGTTGATGTAGGCAACTGCTTTTTGCCGGAGCTCGTCGGCGAACTGCTCTCCCCATTCGGTGGAGCCGGTGAGGCCGACTTCTTCTCCGTCCCAACTGCAGACGACGAGGGTGCGGCGCGGGCGCATGCCTTGTTGCTTGAGCTGGCCGAGGGCGCGGGTGAGCTCCATCATGCTGGCGGTGCCGCTGGAGGGATCGACGGCGCCGAAGACCCAGGCGTCGCGGTGATTGCCCATCACGATCCATTCGTCGGGAAGTTCGGAGCCGCGGATGCGGCCTTCGACGACGTAATAAGGCTGCAGGCCGTTTTCCATTTCGATCTTGAGATGAATTTTTTCCTGGCCATCGCCGAGGTGGTAGGAGAAGCCGAGTCCTCCTTGCCAGTCGGGAGGAGCGATGGGGCCGCCGAGATTTTCGAGAAGCGGCTTGGCGTCATGCCAGGAGAGAGGCAGCGCCATGATTTTCGGCGCGGAGACGGCTTGCTCGATCGGGATGCGCTTCGCACCGGGAACTGAGGCCCATCCTGGAGTTTGAGGGTCGCCGGGAACCATGAAGTCGTAGGTGATGGCTCCGCGCTGGATGTGATACTCGGGACCCCAAGGGCCTTCGGGATCAACCTTGCCTTTACCGTAGCCGTCCTCTTGCGGATCGCTGTAGACCAGCATGGCGGCAGCGCCTTCGCGCTCCGCTGTGAGCGCTTTGAATCCGCGATAGCTGTAGGGATTGGAGTAGCGGACGAGGACGATTTTGCCTTTGGCGCTGATGCCGTTTTTGCGGAGGAGATCGTAGTCTTCGGGATTGCCACTGTGCGCGTAGACGACGGGGGCGGTGACTTCTCCGGAGATAGACATGCCGAGCCATGCGCCGGAGATGGCTGGATTGGCGGAGTCATCGTCGCCGGGGATGGGAATTTCTTTGAGTGATGCTTTGTAGCTGGTGGGGGCGATCATTTCGAGCGCGGCGTTTTTGGGATTGGTGCCGTAGACGTCGTAGCGGTGGATGACGATGTCTTCGAAGCCTTGCTTCTTCCATTCGTCGGCGATGTATTGGGCGAGTTCGTTGTTGCGTTTCGATCCGGCGGTGTGAGGCTCTTGCGTGAAAATGCGGTGCTGACGTTTCTCTTCTTCGGGAGTGGGGATGGATTTGAATTTGGCTTCGACTTGGGATTCATGAGCAGCCGAGACGGGAGTGAAGCCGCGGATGGATTGCGCGGGGCAGACGGAACTCGTTAAGAGAAGGACAGAGAGAGTGAGCGTGGGTCGGATCATGTAAATTTTGTGGCAAGAGTACCACAGGCGCTAAAGCCCCGAAATTTTGGGCGATTAACGCGGCCCTTAAAGGGCCCTCTTCCACGGTCATGTCCCGCGCACGGTTCTTCCAGTCATGTCACACCCATGGTTCTACCACGGCATGTCACGCGCACGGTTCTTCCACGGTAAGGTCACGCGCACGGTCATGTCACGCGGTCCGATTGTGACGTTCGATATGGGGCGTTCCGTTGGAGAAGCAAGCAAAAAGTCCCCACTTTTCGCTCAAAGAACGCGCGAAAAAGTGGGCCACCCCAAACTTCACAACTTACTTTGCTTTGAGGATCTCGGCGAGTAGGTCGGGTTTGGATTGGTCGCGGGTCAGGTGCGGATATTTCTCGCCGCCGTGGTAGTCGAGTTTGAAGGTTTTGAAGTAATCGTTGTTCTCGATCAGGAGATCGATTGTTGCACTGCTGTTCTTTGCAGCTTTAATCGCCTCGCGGAGAATTTCGGGGGAGAAGCGGCGTCCGTTGACGGCCACGACTTTCATGCCGGGCCCAATACCAGCTTTTGCCGCCACGTCCTGTTCGATCGTGTCTTCGATGCCGCCATCATCGCGTAGATTCAGGCCGATTGAGAATCCTACGGGGACAATGTGATACATCGCGGCTTGAGCGCTCAGCATTTCTGATGGAGTCTCGTCATATGTGAGCTTCCACCCGCTGCCGTCGATTCCGCCAAGAGGGGCGCCGGGTCCGTGATTGGTGAGGCGTTCGGTCCAGAAGGCGCGCCAGTCGTAGGGAGCGATCTCATTCAGGGCGTTGACGATGTCATCGAAGGTGTAGGTTTTGAGCGCGGGACCGGAGCTGGGCGCGCCATGGAAAAGGTGACAGAAATCGTCGATGGATTTCTTGCCCTTGCTCTGCTGGCGAATGATTACGTCGACCCAAAGCCAGTTGAGCGTGTCCTCGTTGTAGAAGTCGGTTCCGCGGCGCCAGGAATACCACGATTGCGGAGAGAAATAGAGTTGTGGGGCTGCGTCGGCGGTGTCTTGCAGGTTGCGCCACTGGCGTCCGGGGAGATGATCGAGAGTCGCGGCAGTGATGGCGAGGTCGTCGCGATCTTGGTCTTGAGTGAGTAATCCGCTGCGTCCGGTCAAAACGAATCCCAGATAATTCGTGAGGCCTTCGTAGACCCAGAGGAGATCATCTTGCATGGGCTGCTGGTAGTCGGGAGTGGCGAGATCGTAAGGGCGGCGATATTTGCCGTTCCACGAGTGAACGTACTCGTGGGGCAGCAGCCCGGCGGAGAGCTTGCGTGAGGTGTCGTCGACAAGCGCGCGTTCGTCGACACGGCTGTCATCGGACTCGTGGTGCTCCAGGCCGAAGTGTGCGACGTGATCGCTCAGCGTGTAGAGGAAGTGGTAGTCGCGGTAGTGATGCGCGCCGAAAAGCTTCTGCGCCTGATCGACGAGCGAGCGGTACTGGTTCCAGACGGCTTCTGGTGCATCGAGTGCGGCAGCGCTGTCGGCGGCAATGTCCATCTCGGTCTGTGGGTCTTGCGCGAGTGGGACGACTTTCAGGAATTCTCCAGTGATTACTGGCGAGTCGACCAACGTGGTCAACGAGACTGGAGAGAAGTGAATCTCGTTAGCACTTTGGCTTGCAATCGGGAGTGGAGTGCCGAACTTCCAGCCGTCGGGAATTTTAAGCGAGGCGGTGTAGGTGATGTCGTCGGATTTCCAGCCTTTGGGATAGAGCAGGACCTGGTTCCAACTGATGACGGCAAGTTTGTCAGTGGCGGAGGAGCCGGCGGAGAATCCGCTTTCGAGCGTCGCGGGAGAGAGGAAGTCGAGTTCTGCGTCAACTTCGGTTGCGCCTTGGGGAACTTCAACGTGAATGGTGAAGCCATCGAGCAGATCGCGACGCCATTTGAGCGTCTGGCCATTGGCTTTGAAGAAGAGACCAGCGAGGTCGTCGACGGGACCATCGGGGGCGTGCTCGCCGGGGATCCATTTGGGATAGTAAAGAGTGAGATCGCCGGCAGCCGCGGGAATCTTCAGGGAGGCGTGGAAGATTTTGCGCGGAGCGTGCGTGGCATCGACCGAGATGGTGACCGTAGGGCCGATTGCCGCCCACAGTGTGATGGAAGACAGAAGCAGATCAATGATTACAAGGAATTTTGCAACTTTCATTTTTCGGGACCCCATGGCGCACTTGCGAAGTATCACGCGGATTACGTAAGACTATAGCAGCCAGTTAACGACAGCGTACAGGCGCCGGAGTTACAGCCATGGAATTTCGACTTCATTTGTGGTCCGCTGTGCGAGTCGCAACTTCGCTCAAAGTGACATTTCATCAGAATTTCGGAATCGAGATGACGCTGATATCATTCCGCTGATGCGACGCGGAAAGTTCATCACATTCGAAGGACTAGATGGTACGGGCAAGAGCACACAAATGCGGAAGCTCGCAGCCGCTTTGCGCGAGGCGGGGCATAAAGTGATCGAGACGCGGGAACCAGGAGGAACCGCCACCGGGGAGAAGATTCGCAAGGTGCTGCTGGATTCGGGGACGGCTGGACTTGATCCGCGGGCAGAAATGGCGCTGATGTTTGCGTCGCGTGCGCAGCATATTGCTGAAGTAATTGAGCCGGGACTGGCAGCAGGAATGATTGTGCTGTGTGATCGGTTTACGGATTCAACCGAAGCGTATCAGGGTAGCGGACGCAAGCTAGGCACGGAGCCTGTGCTCGAGTTGCATCGTGCCCTGTGTGGTGGGTTGCAGCCGGACTTGACGCTGCTGCTGGATTCAGACCCGCACACAAGTTTGAACCGGGCGCGGCGAAGAAACGAACTCGACGCGAAGAGTTCGAATCGCGGTCACGACGAGAACCGGTTTGAGCGCGAGACGCGAGCATTTTTCGCGCGCGTGCGAGAGGGGTTCGCGGCGATCGCGAAGAGGGAACCGGGGCGGGTCGTGGTCGTAGACGCACGCGGAACTCCGGGGCTGACGCATCAGAAGGTTCTGGAGGAAGTGCGGAAGAAACTCAAGCTCTAGCAGTAATAAAGGCAGAAAGCCGATGACGAATCGAAGATGAGGGTGAAGACCTGGTTTTTTCTAGCAGCATTGAGCTTATCGACAGCGAGCACCCTGATGATGGGCCAGGACAACGGGATCTTAACTGGCAGCGTCATCGATCCCACGGGTGTGGCGGTTCCGAATTCGCCGGTCACGCCCCGATGGAATGATCTCGGTGCTCCCATGTCCTGGAACGGCGTACCTGGAAAACGCAAGCGTCCGCACAAAACAGAGCTGACGGTGTTCACTGATAGTGTGGGTCGCTTGTTGGTCCCACTTCTTCCGGGAGCATGGGACGTTTTTGCATATCATGACGGATTTGCACCTGTATGAAAGGTCATCGGTGTATATGCGCGCGACACCACTAATATCGAACTGAAATTTCCCAGACCGGTGCAGACCACCATAGAATGAGAGCGAGCGTCGCCCTCAAGAAGCGAGCCCATTGTCGACATAATGTTTTCTGATTTCCACGGCAATTCCGAGATTGTGCATCGCCTGCGCGAGATGATCGGACGCGACCATCTGCCTCACGCCATTGTGCTCGCAGGCGCGAAGGGATCCGGCAAGTACACGCTGGCACTCATGTTGGCGCAGGCCCTGAATTGTCTCAACGCGCCGAACACCGACGGTCTGCCTGATTTCTGCGGCAAGTGCTCCAACTGCACGCGCATTTCCGAAGCGCTCGATCTCGATGCCCGCTTTGCCGAGGCCGTTGACGTCCGCGACAATCTGCGCGAGACCGACAAGAAAGAAACGCGCATCTTCGTCCAGACGCATCCGGATGTGCTGGTGATCCCGCCAGATCCTCCACAGATGATGGTCAAGGTCGATCAGGTGCGCAAAGTGATCGAGACGATCTATTACCGTCCGGCCGAAGGCAAGGAGAAGGTCTACATCTTCACTGATTCGGCGTTCATGAAAGAAGCGGCGAATTCACTGCTCAAGGTGCTCGAGGAGCCTCCGGAGTTCGCGACGATTTTCCTGCTGACAGAGAATCCAGGAGAGTTGCTGCCGACGATCCGGTCGCGCTCGATGACGTTTACTTTGGGGGCGTTGTCTGGAGAAGACATCGAGAAGGATTTAGAGACATATCATCCTGATTGGAAAGCCGCGCAACGGGCATTGGTGGCGCGGCTGTGCGAAGGAGCCGTGGGGCGGGCGCGGAGTTTCGATTTGGATTCGTATGTGGCGGCACGGCAACATGCCCTGGCGATTCTGAATTCAGCTCTGAGAGGCGGGGAGCACAGCGAACTGTTTAAGATTACTGAGTCCTATCGTCCGGGTGCGGAGGGGCGAGAGAAGACGGAGGCGCTGATCCGGACGATTTATTCGTTGCTGCAGGATTTGGCGTTTATTGATTCAGGTGCGCCGGACCTGGTGCGAAATACGGACATTGCGTCGGAGTTGAAGCGGATGGCGGAGTCGGCGGATTTTGAATGGATTACGGCTGCGTCGGATCGCCTGGCCGAAGTGGAGCGTGGGATGCGCCGGAATTTGTTGCGCTCATTGTCGCTGGACGCGTTTGCGGCAGCATTGGAGCAGTAGGGCAGCGACATCGCTCAGTGCAATTTCTTGCGTATAGGCAGCTAGAGTGCTATACACCTTGTTGCTATGAGTCACGCATCACAGGTAGTAATGGCTAGCCCGCAGTTTTTTCGTGATGTTTTCAACGCGAGTCCCATCGGAATTGCGGTCGAGAACCTGGAGGGGCAGCCTCTGTTTGTGAATCCTGCCTTTTGTGCGTTTCTCGGCTTCACTGAAGAAGAGCTGCATCGCAAACACTGCGTTGACTTCTCCCCGCCTGAGGATGCGGCAAAAGACTGGGCTCTATTTCAACAATTGCGTGCGGGCTCGATCGATCATTATCAGATGGAAAAAAGGTATTTTCGGCGAGACGGTTCGCTGGTGTGGGGAAGCTTGAGTATTTCTCTGTTGAAAAGTGAGCCATCTCCGCTGGTGATCGGGATGGTGGAGGACATCACTGCAAAGAAGAACGCAGAAAAAGCACTGCGTGCAAGCGAGGAGCGTTTGCGGCTGGCACAACAAGCGGCTCGCATCGGAACGTTCGAAAGGGATTTTCGTACGGGACAGCTGACTTGGACCTCGGGGACGGAAGGGCTCTATGGGTTGCTCCCGGGCGGCTTTGGAAAAGGGTTACAGGATTTTGAAAAACTGATTCATCCCGAAGACAGGACGCGGATCATGAACCTGATTGACCGGGCAAAAGAAACCGGAGAACCGACAGACGCCGAATGGCGCGTGATCTGGCCGGACGGCAGCATTCATTGGATCGCCGGACACTGGCAGGTCTTCAAGGATGAATCCGGCGAGCCTGGTCGCGGCGTCGGCGTGAACATGGACATTACAGACCGCAAACAGACGGAACAGGCACTGTTGGAAGTAAATCGCGCTTTAGAAGCGCAGACCGCTTTACTGCAGTCTCGGGAGGAATTGCTGAAAGTTTTTGTGAAGAGTGTGCCCGCAGCAGTCGCGATGCTTGACCACGATCTGCGCTATCTTCAGGTCAGCGACCGGTGGTGTAGCGAGAATCGCGCTGAGGCTTCAGAAATATTGGGACGGTCGCGGTACGAGGTGGGACCCGAGGTCCCCGAGCGATGGAAAGAGGTGAATCGTCGCGCTCTCGAAGGAGAGACATTACGATCCGACGAAGACCGGTGGGAATCCGGAGGGATTACTCGTTGGGCGCGGTGGGAGGTCCGTCCGTGGAGAAATGCTGATGGCGCAGTCGGAGGAATTCTCGTTCTCTCGGAGGACATAACCCGTCGTAAACAGATGGAGGATGAGCTCTCGGGCATGAGCCGGAAGCTGATCGACGCGCAGGAACAAGAACGGTCCCGAATTGGAAGAGAGCTTCACGACGACATCAATCAGCAGCTTTCGATGTTGGCTGTTGAACTGGAGCAACTGGAAAACGAGCCGACAGACGTTCCGCGGCGGGCGCGTGAACTCCGAAGACGAACGGCTGAGATTTCGAGCGACGTCCAAGCACTCTCTCACGAGTTGCACTCCTCCAAACTGGAGTATCTGGGTGTTGTGGGAGGGATAAGAAGCTGGTGCAAGGAATTCGGGGAGCGCCGAAAAATGGAAGTTGATTTCAGAAGTGACGTCAACAGTTTTTTCCCACATGAAATTGGGCTCACACTATTTCGTGTTCTACAGGAAGGCCTGCACAATGCTGTCAAGCACAGCGGCGTAAAACGCGTAGAAGTGCAAATGCATGAACACTTGGGAGAGATTGAACTCATCATTAGTGATCTAGGAAAGGGGTTCGATCTCAAAGCCGTGCAAGAGAATGGCCTGGGACTTACCAGCATGCGCGAAAGGATCCGTCTGGTAAACGGAACGATCGACATTCAGTCGAAGCCGATGAGTGGTACGACGATACAAGTTTGTGTACCACTACGCTCGGGCCCAGAAGAACGCCGAGCGGCTGGGTGAACGATCAGAGTGCGGCTGAGTGCTATGAATAGGCCTCTTCCACGAGGTCCGACTCCAATGCCGCCTTCTCGACATACCACGTTGAGAATCGATTTACCATCAAAGTCGCTTTGAAAGCCAAGCCGCCGCTATCAGACACATAGTAATTACGGTTGAAAAAACGAGTGGGAGAGTGAACGCATATTTCCAAGTCAGACCTGTAATCGCGAGGAAACATATCGCGAGCGACCACTGAATGCCGCGGATGTTCGCCAGAGTCTCCGCTGCAAATCCTGCTAATTGCCATGCCAATGCGGCCGCGAAAAGTAGAAACACCGAGAAGTTGAGACCGAAAGCGCTGAAGAAATCCCAGTACGTTCGGCTAAAGCCTTGCGCGTCGAAATGGGTTGCCTGCATTGCGCTAATGACCGAACTTGCTCCCCATGCGGGATTATTCTGGCGAAATCCTAGAGTGTGCCCAAAAGCAAAGAGCACTAAAAGAACCGCTGCAATGCGATAGAGGACCGCCTTCATGTTTCCCCCTGGCTTGATCGCGGCAGTGTACTCCTTTTCCGGATTAGTCGTCTCGCTGACCTCCCAAGCGATCAGGAAGTGGCTTTTTCGGTATCTATTGAGGGGCGTCGGGTTTCTCCCCGCGACCTCGCTGTCAACGGACGCCGCCGCGACCCTTCGGTAACCACGCCTTTGGTTACCAGCGACATCTCTCTCTGCTTTCTTGAAATGTACTAATCTGCTTCTGTTTGAAGGAGTTGAGTTGCATTACTCCGCTGGTTCTACTCCCTTCAGAGAGATTGTCGGGGTCTAGAGTGGGGCCTATAATCGTCCTACTCTGGTAGATGATTCTCCGTCAGGTTCCGGGTAGGACTCGAGAGGGATCAGTCTGTTTGAGGGCTGGTTCCAGCGAAGGATTGGTGAAAAGGACTCCCGGATATGCGAAAGCGCCTGAGATTAGCATTGATGCTGACGAGAACGACAGCTATCGCGACCTCCTTAGCCTTTTTTCCCTTCACCACAACTGCAACTTCGGTTTGGGCCGAGGAAGGCGACAATTCCACTCACGGAATCACCGCTACGGAAGACCATGGGCGGATGATCTACGTTAACGAGGATGTGCCGGCACGGGTGAAGGCTGAGACACCTGTTCTCGAGCCCAAGGCCTCGAAATACGTTTATTGGAGCAGCAAGGAGAATCGGTGGAAGCCAGTTCCCTCGGCGGGAACGGAATCAATGCGCGCGGCGCGATCGGCTGCCGCGGAAGTAAGCCAATACTACGGACACGATTCGGCGCAGTCTGCGAACGTGAAGATCATGACTGCGAATTCGCATGGACACCAGGCATCTCCCGATGAAGTCGACCAGTCGATCGTGATGGCGGCGGCGCGGCACAACGTGGATCCGAACCTGGTTCGGGCGGTGATCCGAGTGGAGTCAAACTTCAATTCCAATGCGGTTTCACGTAAAGGCGCGATGGGACTGATGCAACTCATGCCCAAGACCGCGCGCGAGTTGAGAGTAAAGAATCCGTTCGATCCGGAACAGAACGTGGACGCGGGCGTACGGCACCTGAAATATCTGCTGGAAAGCTACAACGGGGATGTGAACCTGACCTTGGCGGCGTACAACGCCGGTGAAGGGGCGGTGCGGCGGAGCGCCGGCGTGCCTCACATCGCGGAGACACAGGATTATGTGCGGCGCATTACCAACATTTATTACGGCGGCTCTGGGATTTCACAAGTTGGGTCGAGCCGCGAACCTGTGCATGTTCAACGAGATGCGCGGGGTGTGCTTTACATTAGCAACACGGATTAGGCGAGATCGCATCAGTAGATGGCAACGGGAAATCCTACTCCTTGCAGAATGGGCGAGGATGGGCAACCCGAAAAGACAGTTATTTGAATTCTCTCAGGTACCCAGGCAGTTCAACTGCTAATAAGGGATGAGCCAATCGCGCGATTCTTTCGCCGCAAATAACGCGACGATTCGCGCGGCGTGCCTAGGTCCTTCGGCAGGCAAAAAGCGCCTGCCTCAGGATGACAAGTATTACTGAGATTTTGTGAGGAAAGTGACCCTGACTCGCGGTGGTTTTTGCTGGGGAGTGCTGCTGTTGCTGGTGGCGCTTCCAGTAATGCAGGCGCATGCCCGTCCGCATCACAGCGAGGCTTGGGCGCGAGAGCGGTTTGCAGCGGCCGACCAGATGCGCGAGGCTCTTAACGGTCGACCTCCGGCCGAGCGTACGCGGCGCGACTACCAGCGCGTCATTAATGCCTACCGAAGCGTTTACTACGGCGCACCGACCTCTACCAAGGCTGACCCCAGTGCAGTTGCTGTCGCTGAAACCCTAGTGGAAATGGGGCGAAGGTTCGAGGATGACAGGGTCCTCAACAGGGCCATCGCTCAATATAGGTTCCTGCGGAAAGAGTATCCGGGGAGCAAGTATCGGGCGGATGCACTATTCACGATTGGGGAAATCTACAAAGACGACCTGGACGATCCCGACGAGGCCCGGGCCACTTTCCAGGAGTTTCTGAAACGCTATCCGCACAACCGGCTCTGTGAAGACGCACAGCAGGCGATTGTGGAACTGGGGCACGAGTCGGCCGAGAAGAAAGCTTTGGCGGAGAAAGACGCGGACTCGGAGAAGAAGACCGAACTGCACAGTGCGGGACTCGGCGAGCGGACGAAATCGGCTGCTCCAACCAAGACTGCCAAAGAATCAGCCCCCACCGATAGTGGCACCGAGACGGCAGCAACCAGCACAGATTCGGAGGAATCGCATCCGAAGAAGCTGCCGCGAGTGACGGCCATCCGGCACTGGTCGACGCCGGATTACACGCGGGTGGCGATCGATCTGGAGAGCGAAATCAAATTCGGTTCCCAGCGGATTGCGAACCCCGACCGCATTTTCTTTGACCTGCGAGATACCAAGCTGGCATCCACTCTGGTCGGCAAGAGCTTTGATGTGGATGACGGGTTCCTGAAGAAGATCCGCGTGGCGCAGTTCCAGCCCGGCCGTACGCGCGTAGTGCTCGAAGTGGACAATCTGTCGACCTATGAGGCCTTTCTGCTGCCGAATCCGTATCGGTTGATCATCGACATTCACGGCAAGGGTGACAAGATTGCGCACACGAAATTGAGCAAGGAAGAGGTCGCTGCGCTGGCGGACGTCGAGGCTCCGCCGCAGGCCGAGACCAAAGCTCACGTTCCAAAGCCGGAAGTCAAAGCTGACATGAAGGCGCTGGCAGGGAAGCCGGCGACGCAGAAGGAAGAGATTCATAACGATCACGACGGTGTCGCCAAGACCGAGGGGGAAGATACAACGGGCAATGCAGTTCCCGCGGAACGCACGAAACCTATTGAGTCCAAGGCGCCCGAACTTCAGGCCAAGGCGAATCCGCCGATCAAGAAAGTCATCGTCGACAACGATGACGATGAGGATGACACGCCTCCGGCGAAGCCGGTGAAGAGCCGGGTTTCGAAGAAAAAGCCCCGCACGACTGAGAGCAGTACAAACGATGACGACACTACGCCGGAAACTGCTTCTGCGGGCGATGATGAGGGCAGCGCGTCCACGAGCGTGAGCAGCAAAGTTTCTTCCCGTTCCAGCAGCCATCGGAAGGGAGACGATCTTGCCATTCATGTCGCGAAGCCTACGGCATCGGGAGACCGGTCGCTCATCCGTACTCTCGGCTTGAAAATCGGGAAAATCGTGATTGATCCCGGGCATGGCGGGCACGATACGGGGACCATAGGCCCGAATGGTCTGGAAGAGAAGGACTTGGTGCTGGAAGTCGGACGGCGCTTGGGCAAGCTGCTGGAAACACGGCTGGGGGCGGAAGTCGTTTATACGCGCAAGGACGACACGTTCATCCCGCTCGAGACGCGCACTGCGATTGCGAACCAGCAGCGCGCGGACCTCTTCGTTTCCATTCATGCCAATTCGAGCCGCGATCCTGCCGCGCGTGGAGTTGAAACCTATTATCTGAATTTCACGTCATCGCCCGATGCGCTCGAGGTTGCGGCGCGGGAGAATGCCGTTTCTGAAAAGTCCATTTTCGAGTTGGGCGATCTGGTAAAGAAGATCGCGTTGAAAGAGAAGATTGAAGAATCGCGCGAGTTTGCCGGCGACGTTCAGGAATCTCTGCATAGCGGATTGGCTGCGAAGAGCCCGGCGATTCGCAACCGAGGGGTGAAGAAGGCGCCGTTCATCGTGCTGATTGGGGCGAATATGCCTTCCATTCTGGCGGAGATTTCTTTTGTTTCGAATCCTACCGATGAACACCGGCTGCAGACGGCGGAGTACCGGCAGAAGATCGCCGAGTCGCTGTACCGGGGAATTGCCAAGTACGTAGACGGGCTGAGCGGCGTGAAAATGGCCAGCAAACTCGAGAAAGCCTCCGGACAGTAACTCGTTCTCCGCCTTCTGTTCTGCCAAGCCATGAATCTGAGGATTGTAATAGAGTGTAGACTTGTCGCGTCTGGGGAAGGCCGATTCATGAGGTGACGCCATGACCCGGTGGATCGAATCGATCGTTCAAGATCTCCGCTATGCGATTCGGGGATTGCGCAAGTCCCCTGGGTTCACGCTCGTCGTTGTTCTAACTCTGGCCATCGGAATTGGGGCCACCACTGCGGTCTTCAGTGTCATCAATGGACTCATTTTCCGCCCACTTCCCTATCCTGATCAGGATCGGCTCGTCTCTGTGGGGAATGTCAGCCTGAAGGAGCCGAAATGGTCACGGCCGGTCTCAAGCACAGATGTGGCCCACTGGCGCGCCGATAACCAAGTCTTCGAGGACCTGGAGTTTGTGTCTCACGCAGACATGGTGGCGATGTCGAGCGCTGGCTCGGGCGAACGTGTTGGCGTGCAGCACATGAGCGCACGATTGTTACCGCTCCTCGGGGTCAAGGCTTTCATGGGAAGCATTCCTACCGACGATCTCAGCGAGCAGAAAGGCTCCTTTGGTGTGCTCATCAGTTACGACTTCTGGAAGCGGCACTTCGGAGGCAAGCCCGACATACTTGGCCAAAAGATTTTTGTCGATACGTGGGCGGGGACGATTGTTGGAGTCGTGGAGCCAGGATTTGATCTGTTGGGAACCGGAACTCCGGAGATTTATGAATTTGGTGGAATGGGGGATCCGACCAAATCCGGGGTCGATGATGTGCGATGGTTCATCGCGATCGGCAAGCTGAAACCAGGCGTCTCGATCCAGCAAGCGCAAGCGGCGATGGACGTTACCGCCAGGCGCCTGACGCAGACGTTTCCCGAGGCGTACAAGGACCTGGGAGTGAGGGTCGAGCCGCTCCGGAATCGTTTGTTCGGGGGATGGGCAGACGTCTATTACAAGCTGCTTGGAATTGTCGTGCTCGTGCTCTTGATTGCCTGCGCGAACGTCGCGAATCTATCGCTGGTTCGGGCAGATGGACGACGGAAGGAGATTGGAGTACGTGTAGCGTTGGGAGCGAACAAGCGAAGGATTGTGCGCCAACTGCTCTCGGAGAACATCCTGCTTTCCACGATCGGCGGTGCGGCCGGTCTTGTTCTTTCTGTCATCGGTGTGAAGATTTTCACGTTTTGGGCTCCGGAGTGGGTTCCGCGCGAATTGGGTGCGCTGATCGATGTCCGGATTTTGCTCTTTACTCTTGTAACTTGTGTCCTAACCGGGTTGGCATTCGGGCTGCTGCCCGCGTATCGGGCGGTGAAAAGTGATCCGAACACTTTCTTGCGTGAGGGCGGAAGAGCGACTGCAACCAGTTCGCGTCATCGTACGAGAAGTGCTCTTGTCATTGGCGAGATCGCACTGGCGCTGGTCTTGCTGATATGCGCGGGCCTGATGATCAACACCGTAACCCGTGTCATGCGAACGTCTCCCGGGTTCAATCCGGCGCATCTTGTGACTGCGGAAGTCCGTCTTACCGGGCTCAAGTACATGGACTCGTCGACGGAGGACGCGACTGGCTTCAGTTCAATCCTTCCGCCGGTGGATGATTTCTGCCGGGAAGTGCTTGAACGGACACGAGCCCTGCCGGGCGTAGAAGATGTAGCGCTGGTGGACTGGTTGCCGCTGCTGGAAGTAGGACAGTATGCCGGGCCGGCGTTCAAGATTGTGGGGCAGAACGAATCGGCGAATGTCCTACGGCAGTCGGTGAGTTCCGACTATTTTCGAATCATGGAGATTCCAGTCTTGCGCGGACGGACCCCGTCTGATCGGGATACTCAGAGTAATGCGTGGGTATTGGTCATCAACGAGGCTATGGCACGGAAATTCTGGAAGAACGGGGATCCGGTTGGCCAGACGATTACGTTCACCGATTCGCCAGAAGAAAAACCACGAGAAATTGTCGGAATAGTCGGGAATGTACACCAATTCGATCTGACTGCGGACCCAACTCCCGAAGCGTATGTTGCTTACCAGCAGCAACCGGTGCGCATTCACTCCGGATGGACGGAGACGCGGATCCACAAGAGCCTGGTCTTACGGGCGCACTCCACATCGAAGGCTCTGATGCAAGAGGTCCGAAGGACGATTTCAGAACTCGCCCCGGAATCCGCGGTTTTTGGAGTCACGACGGTGGAACAGACAGTTTCGAAATCTGCATCTCCATGGCGGTTTCTGAGTCAACTTCTCGAACTGTTTGCAGCCATCGCACTGGCACTCGCTGTGATCGGAATTTACGGCGTGATTTCTTATTCCGTGGGCGAGCGAACCCATGAACTGGGCTTGCGGATGGCGCTGGGAGCGCTGCCAGGCCAGGTGCTGAGACTGATTTTGCGTCAGGCGATGGTATTTGCAGGGATCGGTGTGGCGATCGGGTTAGCCGGATCGTTCGTAGCAACACCGCTGCTTGCGGATTTTCTATATGGCGTCAAGCCGCACGATCTCACGACGCTGGTGCTTGTGTCGGCCGTTCTGATGATGGTTGCCTTCTTTGCGAGCTACATTCCGGCGCGGCATGCGACAAAGATTGATCCTATGAGAACGCTAAGACACGAATAGCGACAGCCGTGGAAGAGGGCTGAGCTAACGGCAGGCGTGATGAAGGTGATTCAGCGGTACGAACCAAAGATTAACGACCGGCACGAGTTAAGGTCTCATGCCGGTCGTTCGCACTCACACGAGGGGCAAAGAAAAATGGCGGCAAACAATTAACTTATTGCAGCGAGCTGCCGACCTGCGAGAACACGTTGTTCGCGTTCGATCCGATCAGGCGGACGGTTCCGACTACGATCACCAGGATGACCGCCAGCATCACGGAGTACTCGGCAATGTCCTGGCCTTGCTCGTCGCGCCACAGTTGTTTTATCCATGCAAAAGACTTGTTCGTTTCTTCGGACATATTCTCCCCTTTTTAGGCGATGCCCACCATCCGCGAAATATTCGTTAGCGAAACCGGCGGACGCCCTTGCTCCTCAAAACTCATTCCCCAGGCTTCTCTGTCTTGCGCGAGAGCCTTAAGGCCGACCTGAAATTCGGAACTGCCTTTCATCTTCTTGGTCCAGACCACCCGGTACTGCATCTTGCGCTGACGGTAGAAGAGCGTAATTTCGTCGTCCAAATTCAACTCGCGGCGCACTGCGCCAAGCCGAACACCGGTTGCGGTCACATCCAACGTGTGAGCCAGCTCCTCGAACGGCTTTCCGGCGCCATCTGTGCCCTTAATTCTGACGGGAAGAACCGCTTTCTTCCGTTCTCCCCGACGCTGGATCTTTCCTGTGCCGCTCGTTTGCATCCCATTCACCAACATCAGTTTGAGGGCTGTCTGGCCAGTTGTGAATGGCCCCGACGGGTAGGGTGGAAGGCACGAGAGTAACCCCCACCTTCCGGGGTGGGTTATTTTGCTTTGGAAAGACGGAAACCCTGCATTCGGGCCTTGTCAGCGAAACTTTTCCGGGCTGGCTGTGGTCTAATAAAGAGGCGGGTTTTCGCCCGCTTATTCATGAAATTGACTCGTTTTCTCCCGTTTTTGATTCTTTTAGGCTGCTTGCCTGGTGTGGCATTGAGCAGTGGTGCGCCCTCTCAGCAGGCTCCAACAGTCCTACCGCATGACTTTGGCGGTTGGCAGATGCAAGGTGCGGCACAGAAAAGTATTGATCCTGCAGTAGCCGACCCTGCCAATGCGGACGTACTGAAGGAGTATCGATTTTCTGATCTGGAGTCAGCTAGCTATACCCGCGACGATGGGCGGACGGTAAAGATTCGTGCGGCGCGTTTCGCTGACGCTTCTGGGGCATTTGGGGCGTACACGTTCTATTTGCAGCCCACTATGACGAGGGAGCAGATTGGCGATCAGGCTGCCTCGTTGAATGATCGGGTACTTTTCTATCGCGGTCACGTCCTGATCGACGCACAGTTCAGCAAAGAGAGTCCGATGTCAGGGGCAGAGTTGCGCGAATTGGCTGGAGCGCTGCCACGGCCCGGTGGAAGCATGGGGAATTTGCCGACTTTTATCGATTTCATGCCGCGCCGGGACTATGTCGCCAACACGCAGAAATACGTGATGGGCCCAGTTGCGCTGGACAAAGTCAATGCTCCGGTTTCGGCGGCGTTGGTGGATTTCGGGGCCAGCGCTGAAGCTTCGCTTGGCCACTACACGACGCCCAGCGGCGAAGCCACGCTCATGCTGATCTCTTATCCGACACCGCAGCTGGCAGCGGAGCATCTGCGCAAGATTGATGTGGCGCACCAGTTGGCCCAGCCACAAACCGGCATCTCTGAGATTACCGGTTCCGGAACATTCTTCGACAAACGAACGGGACCAATCGTTGCGATTGCAAGTGGAGGAATTTCCGACAGCGACGCGAAATCTTTGTTAGGTAAGGTGAACTATGAGGCAAATGTCACATGGAACACTCCCAGCGAGGATTCGCAAGTTCGTGATCTCTACAAACTGATTCTGAATATTGTGGTATTGTGCGCGATCCTCGCCGGGCTCGCGATCGTCGCTGGCGTTGCGTTTGGAGGCTTCCGAATCTTGATGAAGCGGCTGTATCCGGACAAGGTTTTTGATCGTCCGGAACAGGTGGAATTCATCTCGCTGCACCTGACTGAGACCATCGTAGAGGCGGGGCCGCCGAACTCGACCGTGAGGTCTCCAGAGGGTCGTTGACGGCCCTTGGCTAGCCTGTAAGTACCTTAAAAAGATCGGCTTAGAACCTTTAGAGGGCAAATTCGGCCCATTTTGGCCGATCTTTCCTACTGTTAACACTTTTTGTAAGTCACTGAAAATACAAGGATTTATTTCCCAAAAATCGCTTGACACCCCCGTTTTTGGGCTCATAAGATTTCGGCAGAAAGTTTTGACGGAATCAATTGCCTCCGTTGGAACTATTCTCCCTTGAAGAAAAGGCCGCCCAGTTGCCGGGTGGCCTTTTCGTTTTCACTCAAAGTTGCGGTTCGTGGGTGAAGAGTAACGTGATGAAATGATGCCGTTGTTATTAGACGGAACTCTTCCGGACGATCTGCGTATCTTTCATTGTTGATTTCAGGGGCGAGATCGGATTCCTTGAGGAGGACTCATGTTCTGCGATGGATGCGGCACCGCTTTGCAGCCCGGCCAAGCCTTCTGCAGTAAGTGCGGCAAGCAGATCGTCGGTTCGATCGCGGCAATCCGTCAGACGCCGGGACGCGTCGAGCGACACGTTCACCTATTAGGGATTCTGTGGCTAGCATATTCGGCGTTCAATACGCTGGGAGGTCTCCTGCTCATAGTTCTTGGGCGAACGTTTTTTCCCCATCTGCATGAGATGACCGAAGTGCCACCCGATGTACCGATCAGTTTCTTGAGTGCGCTGCTGACCACGCTGGGAATTCTGATCATTGCCAAGGCTGCATTGGGATTCATCGCGGGGTGGGGATTGCTTCATCGTGAGACTTGGGCGCGAATCTGGATTCTTGTCTTGGCTTTCGTTTCGCTATTCCTCAATATCCCGATCGGAACAGCCATCGGCGTTTACACCATGTGGGTGCTGCTGCCGCTGCAGTCGCAACAGGAGTATGAAGCATTGTCGGAACGAACGGCATGATGCTACATGCCGAACTTGCATTGACTTGTCCGTTGTTTCGTCCCTAGCATAAGTTCTGATGAAGCCAATTCGTTTTCGGGTAGGCATTTTTGCATTCTTTCGTAGCGTAACGTTCCTTGGGATCTGTTCAACAGCTTGTTCCAGTACTCTTATTGCACAGAGCATTAGCCCCCGGCATCCTTCGGTGGTTGCGAACTGGAATAAGAAGGTTCGGAATCGCACCACGCCCACGTTGCAGGCGGTGGTAAACCCAATGCTTCGACGGGGTTCGCCGATCCATGATGCAGCGATGGCGGAATTGCAAAAGCTAGGGTGCGATTATGTGCGCTATGCCTTCTGGTACCCATATCCTCATCTCTCGGTCGCGGAGCTGAAGCGTCCTGACCAGACTCAGACCTATTGGGATTTCCAGTACATGGATCCTCTTGTTGAAGATTTTTTGACGGCGAGCGGCCAACATCCTGCCGTGTGGAGTTTCAGCACGATTCCGGAATGGATGTTCGTGACACCTCAGCCGGTGGTGTATCCCGATGACATCAATCAGGTCATGTGGAACTATTCGCAGGGAAACAATCTACCGGACGTGCAAGCGCTTGGCGACTATTACGGGCGATTGGCCAGTTGGTATACACAAGGAGGTTTTAGCGACGAGTCAGGAAAGTTCCATAGCTCCGGGCATCACTATGACATGCACTATTGGGAAGTGTTTAACGAGATCGATGCCGAGCACGAACCGACTCCGAAGCAATATGTCGATCGCTATGACGCTATTGTCGAAGCGGTTCGCAAAGTTGTGCCGGACATGAAGTTTGTGGGGCTCTCGTTGTCGTATCCGGAGGGTGGGGCGCACATGTTTGAGTATTTCCTGGATCCGAACAATCACAAGCCAGGAATACCGCTGGATTACATTTCCTTTCACACATATGCCGCTCCGGGCGCCGATCAGCCGGAGGATGCCTGGCAGTTCACATTTTTCGCCCGCGCTAACGAGTTTCTGGCAGCTGCGCGATACATCGTAGGAGTGCGCAACCGGCTCTCTCCGACAACGAAAATTATGGTGAACGAGGCAGGGTCGATTCTGCCGGGCGACATGGTGCAAGGAGAGCCAAATCACGTTGAGAAACCCATTCCAGCGTCATACTGGAATCTGAGCGGGGCACTCTATGCTTATCTTTACGTCGAGCTGTCGCAACTCGGGGTCGATGTGTTGGGTGAGTCCCAATTGGTCGGGTTTCCAAGCCAATTCCCAAGTGTCACCATGGTTGACTCGAGCGGCAAAGCCAATGCTCGGTACGCCGTGCTCGATCTGATCAGGAACAATTTCGCTTCGGGCGACGATCTGCCCGGGACCGAGGTGCAGGATCACGGTGACAATGCTGATACGGACGCCATTACTGCGCAGGCTTTTACGAGGGGTAATCAACGAAAGCTGCTGTTGATCAATCAAAGGAATCGGGAAGTCGAGGTGGAATTGCCGCAAGAGTGCGCAGGAGCGTCTGTGCAGACGATTGGCGGAGCATCGCCGGAAATTGTAAAGCAGTACGTGAACGAAGGAAAGCTTCGTTTGTTGCCATTTGCCGTGTCGGTGGTGACTTTGAAGGACTGAGAATGCGAGACGACGAGTTTCCGTCACACTCGGAACGGTCTTGATCGTACGATTTGGTAAACTGATCAGAGTCCACCAGAGGCCGACGTAGCTCAGTTGGTAGAGCAGCCGATTCGTAATCGGCAGGTCAGCGGTTCAAGTCCGCTCGTCGGCTCCATTGTTTCCAGACAGGCGAATCTCATACACCGTGGGAAGCGGGCCCGGACGATCGCGTTCGAAGCTTCGGATCAATTCCGTGCGGGAGAAATGACCCAGGCTTAGGAGGCGGATGCACTCATCCGTAGCGCAAGTCTCCCACGAACTGCGCCTCCCCCATGGAAAACAACTCGCCTCGATAACGCGAAGCGGAAGCTGCTCTCGAAATCCAGCTTCGATCTGGTCACGAACCCACCGCAAAAAATCCAATTTCTGAGAAATCGCGATTTTGGGGTCTTCCCTGACCACGACGCCGGCGATATCGGGGATATCAGATCTCAATGTGTGGATTTGCCCATGTCCTTCGACGAGGATCTCAATATCGAGTTCCATCAGATGTTCGAGGCTGGCAATCCAGCTTTGGCTATCCACGTCTGGGTTCGGAGTTGCGAAGTAGCTTCCCATGAATGCATCACCCGCCAGCAGAAGCTTCTCCTGGGGATCGTACAGAACGATGTGATCGTCACAATGACCCGGCGTCGCAATTACCTCGAGCCGCCCGGAATCTGTTTCGACGAAATCGCCGAGCAAGTGGTACGGCTGCTCTAGATTTGGCGGCTGCCCAATGATCATTGCTCGGACCCAAGGCAGCTTCTTGAATGGAGTCAAGAAGCGGGCAGTCATCTCCGAAACGTAGATCGGAGCACCGGTTTTTTCAAATAGCCAGTTCAAGTTGCCGACGTGCTCTTCGTGAGCATGCGTGGCAATGACCTTGGTGATCTTTGGTTCGATCCGGTGAAGGTGCTGCTGAAGCGACCTTCGCATCTTCGGTGACCCCGGATCAACCGCCGCACCATCGTAGAGTACGGTTGTGAACAGTTCGCCGAACAGCAGTGGGACTGTATTAGGCAAGAACCCGTTCAAGAACAGAATGGTTAGCTTTCCATCAAGCAGGTCAAGTCGCGCGTGGTACGTAGAGGCGAAGATGCTCAACCTCTGCATCATCGCCTTGATCGCGGCCCACACTACAAGCGGCAACCGGATGAAGAAGCCGAGCGTGTAGCAGGACCAGAAGGCTCCCAGTCTGGCTTGCCGTCTAACGACTTCTGGTTTTGCTACGCGGCATGCACCTCCTCGGCATTTGCTGAGCGCGTAGCGGTTTGCGGCTACAAAGTTATAGGCGAACTGTCCGAGATTCTTAAAAGGAAACCGTTGTCCGACTGCGCCAATCAGCCAAGTGGAGGGAAACAATCGTGCCAGAGCCGATACAGCCTCCCAGCCAACCAGGATTTGATTTTCCGGAGTAACAACGTGCAACTGCCGTAGGCATTCATCGAGTCTCAGCCGCGAATCTTGGGTCGACAGGTCTTCTGGACTGATTGCTATCGCGGTGGTCTTGGTCTTACGGTCGAGAGTCTTTAGCCACGCCACGCAAGCCTGACAAATCTCGCACTGGCCATCGTAAAAAACCCTATACGACGAAGGCGGGGCATTCTTCACACCAGGTATAACGGTGCCTGCAAGCGACTGCTGGGACATGAGAATGGCAGAGATTATGCACCGATAAACCGCACTCTTCCAAGTGGTACAAGAGAACATTAGTAATTTTGGTTGAATAATGAAAGGGTTAAGCCTATTTCGTAATCGGCAAGGTCATTGGTTCAAGTCCGATCGTCGACCCCATTCTTTCAAGCACTTGCGCGCATTTCTCGGTGCACTCCGAGGACCCAGAAGGTGCAACATCCACGACACAGTTTTATCGAATGGTCGACGCACTAGGGACGACCTTTTCGAGTGCGTCGGTGCTGCCCACTGTCGTGCGGTGCTTCGGAGGGCTGTCGCCCTCCTCCGGATGGCATCGTTTGATGAAATCGTTTTAGGATTTCCGGCTAAAAGCGGAGGCGTCAGCTCCTCTAGAAAGCCCACCTCAGGGAGAACGTTGCGTTGTTGGCATGGAAATAGCGAGGATCGGTGGGCCCCACAAACGACTTCTCGCCATATTGGTAGTAATTCCAGGCGGAATTCCACGCCAAGTGATGTCCGAGATCGACAGATAAGAGAGCCATCGGCTGATGGTAGTTGTACTGAAGCGAGCCGAACGGTGAAAGACTATTAAACTGTGGCGTCTCGCCACCAACACTGGTGATGCTGTATCCCGCTTGAACGGTGACGCGCGAAACTGGCTTCACCATCACCGACGCCATGCCATAGTGCGTCTTGCTTGAGTAGATCCCGTTTGTGAGTAAGGGATTGCCATCATCGTTGTAACCGTTCGCGATGCAGCTGCCCGCATTTGCGACCACCGAAAGCGGTGTATCGGAGTCGTTGAAGCAGATAAAGGTGTTTTGCTGGTAGTCGTTGTAGTTGTACGCCAGATCAATTCCGAATCGTTCCCGAGGGTTCAGGCTTGCTGTGAGACCGTAGTTGCGATTGTGTCCGCGATAGTCAATTAAGGCATCGCTATTGGAGCCGTCCCAGAGATTGATTGAGGTTCCGATTACTGCCCATGGCTTTGGTGTGTAGTTGGCCTGGACGCGATACCGGTTCTCTTTGCGCAGGCCAATGCGGACGATAGTTTCGTCATTGTTGGTGTGTTCCCAATCGAAGTTGAATCGCAGGCTCGTCATCGGCCTTGCCCAGATTCCAAACAAAGGAGTGTATTCGTGAATGAGGAATCGATCTTCGTCGCCGGTGGAGAAGTCAT
Organism: Candidatus Eiseniibacteriota bacterium; assembly: GCA_035500795.1. Lineage (GTDB taxonomy): Bacteria > Acidobacteriota > Terriglobia > Terriglobales > Acidobacteriaceae > Sulfotelmatobacter. Next base: position 22,719 of record DATJWZ010000830.1, read on the forward strand.
TCACGTGAAGGAATGTTCTGTCGCCGTAGCGGAAACCGACGCGGCCGCCGACATGCTTTGTGTCCCAGACCAGGTCAGATTCGTTTCTCTTCCAGTCTTGATTGAATGACAGTTGATCGGCAACGTCTGGGATTGGTCCCGCTGTGGTAGTGCCGCTTATGGGTGTCAATAACGTGCAAGTAGTGCAGGTCCAATCTTGCTCGCTGAAGAAAGCCCTCTCAGGAATGCGGTAATCCCACAAGCGAAAAGTATCGACGAAACGCAGATGTCTCGTGAGATGGGCGGTGAAGCTAAAGTCCAGGACATTCGAAATCCGTGTTGCGCCGGCGGTAGTGCCTGGAGTATTGGTGACCAGCGATTGACGGGTGTTTGGTGAACCGCTGCGTCCGGACTGGAACCCGTTAAAGAATTCAAGGAATGGCGCGTTCATATCGGCCGAACTGTAGGCATAGGATGCGTTCAATTCCACGCGTGAAATATCAGTGCTATGGAGGCTCACACGCTCCGTCGGCGATGATGTGCGGATACGATTCGAGCGACTGTAATCCAGAAACGAATTGCAGGTCAGGTTAGTAAGAACGCCGCTCGCGTTGATCAGGCTGGTTGCGGGAGGATTGATCGCGCAGGGATTCTTATTCTCGGTGTTGATCGGTAGCCCAAGTGATACCGTGCCGGCGCCTCCCGGCAGAAGTGCTGGTGCAAACGGGGAGAGTTGCCAATTCGTATCTCCCTTGTAGTAGTCGAGAAATTGATCGTAGCTGATAACCGTGTGCTGGAAGATCTTCAGGTCTGCTCCGAGGCGGTAGGAGTTCAACGTGGTGTTCCAGTCCTGAAACAGCAATGCATCGGTGCCTTCGTGAACACTGGAATATGAGGGTCCGGTCATGTTGTTGTGCGAATACCCGAGTCGGACGTCGAAGATCGACTGCGGAAAAAGGGTGAGATCGAAATCGCTAATGCGGCGGCGGGTCGCAAACAGGTGCGCTGACGACGTAACCGGGATGTACGGACTGGATGTGGGTGGATTCAGGGGATTTGCCAGCAGGTTATAGTCGAAGTCCGTTTGATCACGGCGGAATTGGGAGCGAAAGTCATACCACTTGTTCTTATCCATCCGGAAGCGAAGGGCATTGTTTGGTTCGCCGCCCCAACCAAAACTGTTCACGAACAGATTGTCGAATAGCATGCCAACGTGGTTTTGGGATTGCATCGACAGGCTTTGATCGAGAAGGCGCGGCCCGGTACGCAAATTGACCAGGGTGTTGTACATCTGCTGGCTACCGGTTACGTCATTTGCCCGGTAGCCAATCTCGATCGACTGATGTACCACGTAACCATTGGTCTCCCACCCTTCCGGCTGCGATGGGGTTTGATTCGCGCCTCCCTGGTTTTGTGCTCTCGCTGTGAACGGCAGGAAGGCGGCAATAGTCACCAGAAGCAGGTTCATTCGAAATGAGGTTGAAATCATGCGTGCCTCTATCTAAAGAACACGTTGCTTGCGTTCGATCCATGAATGGCTACGTGGCACATCGTGCACGCCTGATACTTGGTGGATTGGTTGTGAGCAGGACCTGCAGGGCCCTGGGCTGGGAACGAGTGACACTGCAGGCACAGCAAGTTCACCTGACTCACACGCAAGTAACGGGGGTTGGTGGATCCGTGAGGCGTGTGGCAACTGGTGCAGCCTTCGGTTTTCACTGGTACGTGTTCGTAGACAAAAGGACCCGCCTTGTCCGCATGGCACTTGGCGCAGACGGCATCCCCGGTGGGCAACGCCCTTACTTGCCTGAGAGTCGTCGTTCCATGGACGTTGTGACAGTCACTGCATTGAATCAGGCCTTCGTCGACGCGATGATGGTAGGGTTTGGCGAAATCAGCCTTCGCGGCCGTGTGGCATCCGTAGCAGAGTTTCGGCTGGGCTATTGCTAACAAATGTTCCGGTTCTTTCGCGTTATGTGGAGAGTGACAGTCCAGGCAGCCGACATCGCTGCTGGCGTGGGGTGAACTAGAGAAGTGGCGCTGCTCATGTTTTTCGCCGTGACAACTGAGGCAGTGCGCGTTCGCATCCTGGCGCGACATGGTTTTGAAGCTGATGATCTTGCTTACGTCGCCGCCGCCTTCCACGTGCGCTGAGCCAGGGCCGTGGCAGGACTCGCAGCCATGTCCATCTTGCAGAGTGGTCTTGAAGTGTGGAGTCCGCTCGAACTTGTTCGTGTAGAGCTCTTCGTGACATGTCTTGCAGGTGTCGCTGCCCACATACTTTGCTGATTCATCCGGATGGGCGACAGCTGTCTTTTGCTGATCATCGGAAGCGAAGCCCTGTTGTGCCGACATCAGACAGAATCCGGCTGTCAGAACCGACGCCAGTCGTTTCCATGTTCTACTCGAGTTCACCGTCAACTCCTTGCGATCAGACCGTTTGCGATGCACGACGCGGGATGCCAGCACGGCACACGAACTTTCGCCGCGCTGGCTTAGTTCGCCTTCTTACTTCAGAGTTTTGACGAAATCTGCAATTGCTTGCGCTTGCTCATCCGTGAGACCTGAGATCCCTTTGTTGTGCGGAGGCTTGCTTGTGGACTCGCCCTTCGTAATGTGGGTCACAATTTGGCTTGACTCCATAGACGTTCCTTTTAGAGCGGGCGCTTTCATGCTCGACTTGCCCTCTCCGTCAGCGCCATGACAGCCGGAACACTTCTTTTTGTAGAGGGCCGCGCCGTCATCGGTCGCCCATGATGCCACTGCTGTTGTTAGTAAAAGGGTCGCTACTCCGACGAAAATCTTGAATTTCATGAAATTTCTCCTTTGCGAATCAAAATTTCTACACCAGGAGCCGCGTTCTATAGACTCCTTTTCATTACTGTTTCTGGATCTTCTGCATTCGCTCCGTAAGTCCGAGAGTTTTCAGGATTTCTGGAGAGGCCTCGTCCATCGCCAGGGGCTCATGACAGGTATTGCAGTCCTGCGTGATCGTTTTGCCGTCTGCAGCTGTATGCGAGCCATCGTGACAACGGAAACACCCCGGAAAGTCCGTGTGACCTAAATTGTTCGGATAAGTGCCCCAGGAGACTTTCAGGTCCGGAAAAACGTTCCGATCGTAGATGGCGAGAACCGATTGTCCTGCTTGGCGAACGTCGTCACCGCGCTTCGCGTAGATGTCGGGATAGTTCTGCTGATAAAAGCTAACGAGCGTAGGCGGCAGCTTCTCAGCAGCTTCCTGACTTGAAGCGTAGTTTGTCTTGAGTAGTTCCACACTTTTCTTCTTGATGAACGGCAGGCCAGGTATATCGCCAAGGGCAAGGGCTTTATCCATTGCGCGCTCGGGCAGATCGAAGGTATGCGTTGGGCGGTTATGACAGTCAACACACTGCATGTCATAAGCAGGCAGCGCCTTGGCGGAATCAGATGGCGGGTCGGCGACAGCAAACTTCCGGGAATCGCCAGTCTCTGTGTTGCGGTATTCAACCCAAGGAATCGTCTGACGCGCCGGATCCGCCGCGGCAAAACGAATGTGAATCCCAGGACCGAAGTGCGCACCGTGAATTCCCGCAATTCGGTTACCGCCCACCAACATCAAGAGAACTGTTTCCGTGCGTGTGTTCGTTTCGTCTTCAGCGAATTTGCTTAAGACCCGCAGGCGAGTGCCTCCGAGGTTCTGCGGCCAATGGCAGTGCTCGCAAGTTTCTCTTGCGGGGACGAGGCGACCGCTTTCCAAAGCTGAGGGAATTGGTTTAGGCATCGTCCCGAAGACAGTCGAGACCAACTGGTGAAGACCATTTGTCTTGCTGTTGACCCATCCCACCGCGCCGGGCGCAACGTGACAATCAACACATTCCACTCTGGAGTGTGGTGAATTCCGATATGCAGCCAACTCGGGCTTCATTGTGTGGCAACTGGCACCGCAGAATTGTGGCGTTTCCATATAAGTAACGGCGCGGTAGGTAAGCTGAGTGCCCACCAGGATATTCACGACGGTGATCGCCACGAAGAACCATGCAATGCGTCGCAGCGCGGCTTTGCGATCGAAGTCAGGCTGAACGAATCCTTCTTTAATATGCCGCTTGCTCAGATAGACTCCGACTGGCACCAAAGCCAGCCCTGTAAAGAACACGATGGGAAGAATGAGAAAAACGATAATACCGACGTAGGGGTTACTGGTATTGCCGCGGATTTGCAGCGGAAAAACGAAGAGCCATGAAATCAGGGCGGTTACTATGAGTGCGGTGCCGACAAGACTCAACCAATGCTGAGTCAGCAGAAACCAAGCCGGCTTTGGACTCGGTACATTCATGCCTGCGGAAGGTTATCCCCACCCACTAGTAGTTCCGAAGGATAATGACTCTCAGCAAAGTGAGGGACTGGTAGAAATGCCAGCTTTCTGCTTTGAGTCAGAAATGTTGCGAGGAAAGTAGCTGATCAGCGCATCGATATCGCCATTGGAGTTGGAAACTACGAAATGCTAAGTGCAGTACGATTTAATCGACCAAGTCCAATCTCTTCAGTTGCGCTAGCTCTATCCGAATTCCTTATATCTTCCTGACCTTTTCCAGCGCGGGATTTCGCCTTTAAGAGCAGGGGGAAAGACCGCGGACGCCACGGCAGCCCGAGATAGTCCTACCGTGGCGTCCGTCGCAGTTCGATCTGGACGTGCGAATTGCGGTTCCCTGACTATGTGACGGCTGCACTGGGACGAACCGGGTCAATCTCACAGATCACGCGAGCGAACTCGAATGCGGTGCGCGTATTGGCCGGATACGGCGAATGGCCGGTGAGCAGCTTGTAAAGCACCACGCCGAGGGAATACACGTCCGTAGCAGTGGTGATTGTTTCGCCCCGAATCTGCTCCGGGCTGGCATATTCCGGAGTCATGGGACGCACTATCGTTGTGTCTGCGCCATGGGCGGGGTCGAGAAACTTGGCGATTCCGAAATCCAGCAGCTTGGGAATGCCATCTTTCGTGACCAGGATGTTTCCTGGCTTGATATCGCGATGAATCACCAGCCGTTGATGAGCGTACTGAACCGCCGCGCAAACATCCATGAAAAGCTGCAACCGTTGGTTGACGCCGAGATCGTTCTCTTCGCAGTACACGTCGATTGGTGTTCCTTCGATCAGTTCCATGACCAGGTACGGAATGCCACCCTCGGTCGTTCCGCCATCGTAGAGCCGAGCTATGTTGGGATGATCGAGGGAGGCCAGAATCTGGCGCTCATGCAGGAACCGCTGAAGTAGTTCGGCAGAGCCGTATCCGGTTCGCACCAGCTTGATCGCAACTTCCTTCTCATATTGTCCGTCAGCACGTACCGCGCGGTACACTTCGCCCATGCCGCCGTGTCCGATTTGCTCGACGATACGATAGGCGCCGATCGTTTGTCCGAGCCAGCTGCGTTCCGGTTCTTCCCGCTCCAGAACAGCGTTCAGAGCTACAGCTGGACTCTCGAGAAAGACATTTCCAGCCTGCTCGTGGGAGCGAAGCAGAGAGGAGACCTCGGATTGCAGTTCCAGGTCATTCAGGCAAGCTTGTTGGATATGGGACTCGCGTTCCAAAGGTGGTAGCGCGATCGCAGCATCCAGGATGGCACGGACCTGTTTCCAACGCTCCGGGTTCACGACGCCGTGCTCCGGTTGAGTTCACGGAAGAGCCATGCCCGAGCGCTGGTCCAATCGCGCTTCACGGTAGATGTTGAAACGCCGAGGACTTCGGCCGCGTCTTCATTCGAGAGGCCTCCGAAAAATTTTAATTCCACGACCCGACTCTGCTGGGAGTCCATTGCGGCCAGGGTTTTCAAGGCGTCATCAAGCGCGACAATGTCCAGATCGATGGGCTGATGCTGTTCCTCGGCGTCTTCCAGAGCCACAGTGTATGCGTCTCCTCCACGCTTGGACGCGCGATGGTTGCGGGCATGATCGACCAGGATCTGCCGCATGAGTTGAGCGGCGACGGCGAAAAAGTGAGCACGGTTCTGCCATTGAGGCAGTTGCTGATTCGTCATGCGCACATAGGCTTCGTGCACGAGAGCTGTGCTCTGCAAAGTGTGGTCGGAACGCTCGCCTTGGAGATAACGATTGGCGATTCGCCGAAGTTCGCTGTAGACCAGCGGCATGAGCGCATCGAGCGCCGCTTTGTCGCCGCCTCGCCAGCGGACCAATAATTCGGTTACCTGATTGGAAGCCCCGCGCACAGCCCGTTTTGCCCCGAGACACGCGGAGGAAGCGTGAGTGGCAAAAGCATATCCAAGGGAATTGCAGGTGTCAACGAGTCGTAGGTTGCATGTCATACCACAATAGAAATGTCCCCATCTTGGCCACAATAGAAATGTCCCCCAGTTATAGGTTCACCAAGCCGCAGAAAATATCGGTGTTTTCATTTGTTGATAGCGATTTCTTCTCCACGGATGATCCGCCGCGGGGA
>DATJWZ010000831.1:0-12903 GCA_035500795.1 Candidatus Eiseniibacteriota bacterium
CTTAGTCTTGAAAGGGCGCGGCTTTGAGCCGCGCCGTATCCTCGATTTCCCTTTGTGATCGCCATCACCCCCGCAAGTGATATCAGCCATCGCCCTTTCGTTTCGGCGCTCACAGACTGAACTTAACCGGAAGGCTAGCCGGACCAATCCCGCTGCGCCAGGAGGTGACCTATGACAGTTACCGTAGCCATCATCATCGCGGTCCTTGTCTTAGCCATCGGACTTTTTATCCTCAGAGCGATTCCCGGCATTCGCGCCTACTTCAAATTTCGCGGAGAACGCCTGGTTACCTGTCCCGAGACCCACAAAACCGAAGCCGTCAACATAGCGGCGACCGAGGCTGCTGTGGGCGCCTTCTTTGTTGAGCCAACAGTGCGCCTCAAAGAATGTTCGCGCTGGCCCGAACGCCAGGACTGCGGCCAGGACTGCCTGCAGCAGATCGAAGCCGACCCGGAAAACTGTCTCGTCTGGAACGTTGTGGCCAAGTGGTACGAAGGGAAGGAGTGCGTCTTCTGTCACAAGCCGATTGGTCCCATTCGTCATCTGGATCATGCACCTGCTCTACTTGGTCGCGACTTCCGGACCAGAGAATGGAAGGGAATTCGCCCCGAAGAATTGCCCGAAATTTTCTCCACCCATCAGCCGGTCTGCTGGAACTGTCACGTCACCGAGAGCTTCCGCCGTATGCATCCGGACTTGGTCACGGACCGTGCTCCCGAACCCAAACGCATCATGCAGTGACGGAAAGTCATAAAGCCATCTCGGAAGTCGCTTTGAACCGAGATCGGTAATCAGCCAGGAAGCGACGTGCGAGAGCAAAGAGGGCCTATGAGGGTGCGGCCTCAATCCCTGCCCCAGGCACGCGCGGAAAAATTCCCCCTTTGCCCGCTGCAGGATTAGTGCGAACCTTCCTGCGTCGACTTTTCTTTGTGTGAAATTTTCTTGTGAATGTCCGGCCAGAATTCCTTCACCATAATCGTGATGGTATCCAGCGTCAGCTGAGTTCCCCAGGTGCTGAGTACGTGGGAAAAAGTTCGATCGGACGGAACGTAAAGGTGCGGATTCGTTGGAGTGCTCAAAAAGGTGCTGCGGGGGTGATAGCTGTACACTGAAATCGCGGCTGCGGTGGCACTGCCAAAAACTTCGGAATAGTTGAACTGCCGGTTGGCAGAATCACTGCGTGTCACCACAATCCGCGTGGCTGCGTATCCCGCCCGCTTCCAGAACCCACCTTTGCCGGATTGATAGAATCTCGGGTCCTGATGCAGTGCGGACGAGAAAACTGCTCCCACCATAAAATTCTCGATGATACTGTCTCCTGCCGTCGACCCGTATCGTTTCGCGTAAGCGACCCAGCCCTGCCCGTATCCGGCTTCATTGTTTTCCGCCTGATTAATGCCGGCTAGCGCTCCCCACCACGGATATTCGAAATAATCGAACGTGCCAAGCGCAACGACTTTGAATTTGTCTTTCGTACTGAGCGGGGGCAGTTTTTGCGTTCCTTGCAAGGTCAGGAAATTCGGCAACGCATAGAACAAGCGATCATTTGAGGTGCCCGCCACCTTGCCTTCGCCCGTCTCCTGGATACTATCCTTCTTGTCTTTGTTGTCCTTGTCCGCCTGCTGCGCGCCGGGCTCCTGTTTCGCGCCAGCGGCGGTTGATGGTACGGTTTGAGCAGGCGGATTGCTGCCTGCCTGCGATCCGTCCTGCTGAGCCCAACACAAGGTCGTCAGCGCCCAGACTAGCGCCAATGACGCTACACCCTTGGTTCCGAATTTCATCAAAGCATTGTCCCCAGCGATTCAAAAGACGCGGACGTGTCCGAACCGATCCTATGGCTATAGTACCAATCCACCTCGTGACGCGGCATGATCGCGCCCTATTTTTACATTGACTTACAAAAACTCCGGTAACCTGCTCACCCGCACTGCTGTTCAAAAGCTTTCCAAAAATGATCAGAAATGCAGGCCAACCTCCGCTGTCGGCGGCCGCGGCGTCACATAATGCGTCCCGCGGAGCGTCGACAGGAAGTCAGAAGCGCATTGCTGCTTGTCAGATTGTTATGCCCGATTGAAACGTCAACAGACGCCGCATCGCAACGCGCGTTGGATCTCTATTGCCGTTCTGCGCGCCCCGGCGCCGGGGGAAAGGGCAACTCAATTCGGCTGCCCTTTCCTCGTTCTGGCGATTAGAAGTGAAATCCCAACTCGGCCGTCAGCGAGCGTGGCGTTACATAATGCGTGCCGCTAAAAGTCGAGAGGAAGTTGTAGACCGCATATTTGTTGGTGATGTTGATAGCAGTCAGTTGAAGGCTAATCTTGTACTTGTCTCCATGGAAAATGTTGTCGTGCCCAATGGAAAGGTCGAAAAGGTTCCTCGGCGCAACACGGGGCGGATTGTGATCATCGTCCTCAGTACCGGGAGCGGGTATCTTCAGCAGCGTAGATCCATATTCCGATGCAGGACAAATGCTGCTTCCGAGCCCCGAGCTGATCGGAGTCGTTGGAGTCGCACGCACCGATCCACAGAACAGTCCTGCTTCAAATTGCTGATCCGGGCTGATAATGGAGGCATCAACCACCGTGTCACTGCCCAACGGTCCATTCGCGCAGTTGCCTCCGGCGCAAGGCACCGGGCCGGCAACAAGGCCGCTGTCGTAACGCCAGTTGAATCCCATCCACGGGCCGCGCGCCCACGGCTGGTATTGGATGTGGAAGGTCTCGTTGAACTTCTCGTCATGATCGATCCGGAAGACTCCGGCTGGAGCCGATGGTGTGGCCCCCGCCCCTCCCACCTGGGGCGCGAAGAATCGCGCCGCAACGCTGGAAAATACGAACAGCGCTGAGAATCCGTGAAAGTTCGGAACGCTTACGCGTCCGGCATATCCCGGAATCTTCGACCGATCCCATTCAATCGGGAAGGTGATTGGAGTAGCTCCAAGAACGCTGAAGTCATACGCATTGTGTGTGTACTTCCAGATATATTCGCCTGAAAATACCAGGTATTTCCCGAACGCCTGCTGGATGCCGGCATGAAATTCATTCCGCCACCCAGGACTGAAAGGTGTAATGCTCGAGGATGAGCACAGCAGCAGTGGATTCAAGACCGGATTGCCGCACCCTTGATTCGATAACACCAGGTTCTCATTGAATGGAGTTTCCAGCACCCGTGCATACGACACCCGCAGAACTGTGTTGCTGCTTTTGACGTTGTAAGCCACGCCAACACGCGGTTCTGCCTCTTTATGCGTAGTGAGGCCGTTGTAGAAATCACCACGCAGTCCCAGATTGATCGCCCAAGCTCCTTTGGTGATGAAGTCTTCGGCATACAAGGCGAGTTCCTTCACGTCGGTATGTCCCACGAATCCGTAGAGGGTCCCCCCACGCGTAAGATCGTACGGCGCTAGCGTCGTGCAAGGAGCCGCGATCGGATTTCCGTTGCCGTCAATACAAGGATTGCCATTCGGGTCGGTAAGAGAGCCGAGGAAGGTCGGATCGACGACTCCGAGCCTGTCGTCCTCATCGAGGAAGGTTTGTTGATAAGTAGCGCCGATCTTCACATTGTGGATGCCTTTGACATAGGAGAGGTTGGAGCGCGCCCCACTGTTCAATAGCGTCCGGTCTTGGCCCACAGTTTGTGCCTGAAGATCCGGTGCGAGGTCTGAAAACGGATTCGTGCTGGGATAATAATTGTAGTGGTCACGCCGTACCCAACCACCCAACGTGAAGACCGTCGTCGGACTGATAAGTCGCGTCCACGAGGGCGCAATATCAAAAGTCTTGATCTGCGAACGCTGATCCGCGGGCCCAACCGGCAAACCGTCCGGCCCCAGCCCGTTGTTATCGACGATCAGACCAGACCACGCAGTCGCATTCTGCAGATCATAAGAATTAGGAGTCTGAAACCACGAGCGTGTGAACCCAACGTTGACATGAATCGAATCTCCCGGAGAAAGCTGGTAGTCCACCCGATCGAACAGGTTTTCCTCGTTTCCTCTGTCATGTATGACTTTGAATTCCGGCGGATCGAGAAACCGGCCGCTGTTCAAACCACTGGCCGAGAAAAAGTTGCCCCAGCTCTTGCCTCCATAGGCAAGATTAAAATCCACGTTGGAGGTCCCGAACGAACCGTAAGACGTGGTTAACGCGCCGTGCGGTGTCGTAACGCCCTGGCCAGACTGCGTCGTAACGTTGATCACGATGCTCGTCTTATCGCCATACTCGGCTGGTGGCGCGCCCGAGATCACCTCCATCGACTGAATTGCATCCAGCGGGATCTGGTTCGAGAATACTTTGCTTTGCTGGTCCGTGATGGGTTGCCCATCGACCGAAAATGAGTTCTCTGCATGGTCTCCCAAGCCGTGAAAAAGGCCGTTTGAATCCGCTGCAATTCCTGGTGTCGACAGTGTCACCAGCGAACTTACCGACGACGATTGGCTCTCCAGCGGCAGCTTATCGAACAATCCTTTGTCCACATCTGTGTGGAATGTCGGATCGTTTTCAATCAGATCTCCTCCACTCTCCACCGTCACTTGCGTGTTCGATGTCCCCACTTGTAGCTTCACTGCCACATCCACCGGAACCGCCGAGCGGGGCTCAACATCCTGCACATACGCTGAGAATCCCGTAGCAGAAACCGTTAAGTGATAAGGATTGAAAGGAATGTTCGTGAACTGAAACTTTCCCAGGCTATCGGTGACCGTAGAGCGATCGAATCCGCTCACCGGATTTCGAATTTCTACGTTCGCATTGGGGACAACGGCGCCTGTTGGATCGGCTACCGTGCCATTGATGGAGCCAGAGTTTCCGGCCGATTGAGCGGCCGCGATAACACTAATCAAAAGCAGCGAGAGTGCCACAAGGGCGGCGCGCTCCCGAAGAGTCGTACGCATAATTTCCTCCTGAGAATTCGAACGAATAGGGAATAGCCGCACACGGGCGGCTAAGGCATGTTCTCGTTATGAAATTCCCTACAGGAGAGCAGGAGGACCGCGAATTCCGGCATCGGAGAAGTCGATGCGGACCTTCGCAACGACGTCTTCTTCCTTGACCAGGTCGATCGCAGCAAAAACGGGTGCGGTATGGCTGGAGACTACAGCGGGCTTGGTGCTATGCGCGACTACGCAGAGTGGGCACGACGCCGACTCAGTTCGGTTGGGATGCTCGTGTGTAGACTCCGCCGCCGCCGTCCAACACATTAGGGACAGGCACAGCCACGCCGACCATCGTATCCAGCTACGCATGTTTTCCCGCTTTGGGATTAGACTCATCCCAGCTTATAACGGATATCCAACCTTCGGCAACGCATGGCAAGTTACTATAGACAGTGCGTCCATGGTTTTGTGAAGCGACGCGCAACCGCAATCATCCAAGCGAGGACCTCATGGCAGAACCGAGTTACGAAGAACTGAAAGCGAAACTGGCGCAACTGGAAAAAGAAGTCGAGACCAAGAAACGCAGCGGCGACCTCATCTTCAAAGTAGGAGAAAAGGGCGGGGTCAGCGTCTACGGTCTTGGTCGTTTCCCCGTCACTCTCTATTACGAACAGTGGAACCGCCTGCTCGGCGCCGCCAACGACATCAAGCAATTCATGGAAGAAAACAAGTCAAAGCTGAAGCTGAAAGAGCAGTAGAGGCTTTCACCAGAACTTCAAGAATGGATGCCCCATTTCTGGCCGGTTTGCCAGAAGTGGGGATTTTGAAGTTAACTTTTCGCCCGGAACTCCAGATCCAGGGACTTGCTACCTCCAACGGGCCCAATCATCACTTCCCGAGGCACTTCCCAACCACTCGCGCACATGCCTCTACGAACTCCTGCTCGCTGCGTCCAAACGTCCCCGGAAAGTAGCTCTCAATGTCCAACTCCGCGGCCAATCTTCCTTTCGCGAAGATGGGAACCACAATCTCACTGACCACCATCGATGATCCCTGCAGATAACGGGCGTCCTTCGTGACGTCGTCGACGATGACTGTCTTCCCGGTCGTAGCTGCCGCACCGCAGAGTCCTGTATCTAGCGGGATTCGGACGTTGGGCGAAAAGCTGCCCACGTACGGACCCACCACAAGAAAGTTAGAGTCTTTGGGGTCGATGACATAGAACCCGACCCAGTTGTAGCGCGCCTTCTTTTCGTGCAGTCGGCGAGCCATGCCTTCCATCAGTTTTGTGGTGTTGGGCGCCACTTTTGCGAGATTTTCAAATTCACGAAGAAGTTCTTCTTGTTCTCCGCTCATGTTTCCCTCGGGTTCCTGCGATGATCCAACAAGTGCTCACGTTTTTTGAAGTCAACGGCATTGAAATCTAGAACCCACCTCGGCGCCGTGATACCCGTCACGATACCGTTACTAAAGTGGAGAGTCCTCGAGAACCGCAGAAAGACTGATAGATTCTCTTAGCAATTCCTGGTGGCCTTCCTCAGCTACATTCGCCGTCAGGGCTTTTGTAACGCTGGCGTCCCGGTCAGCCTTTCTCCGCGCCTGAGCGGCTTCTCGGTGATCTCGGCGGTAACTCCTTTATTTTCATCTACGAATCCCGGCTGCCTCTATGCGAATCTAATTACCGATGCGCCTCCGAAAGCGGATTATCCGTTTCATCCTTATCGTCCAGTCCGTCCTGCTCTTGACGCACTATTTCCTTTATCAGACTTGGACGTTTCACGCTCCGGCACAGAATCTCTGGTTGCCCATCGTTATCGCGCTTTTGTCTGTAAGCTTCGTTGCAGCCTCGCTGCTAGCGTTTTCCTATACCGGCGCTCCCGTGCGCGCCTTCTACAAGGCCGCCGCCATCTGGATGGGCCTGCTAAGTTTCCTGTTTCTCGCGGCCGTGCTTGCCTGGATCTTTCTCGCTATCGCTTCGGCCTTCGCGATTCCGTTTAGTTTCCACCGGCTCGTTCAGTGGTTGTTTGCCGCTGCCATGGTGTTGGGCATCTACGGCGTCTTCAACGCGAGCTGGACCCGCATCACGCGCGCCCGTGTGAAGTTAGAAAATCTACCGGACGCCTGGCGCGGCAGGAAGGCCGCAGTCGTCAGCGACGTCCATCTTGGACACGTACGCAACCACAATTTCCTCCAGCGCCTGGTCGCGAAGATCTTGCGCGAAGAACCCGATGCAGTTTTCATTCTTGGGGATCTCTTCGACGGCACTGCCATCGACGCAAAACAGGCTACCGAGCCATTGCACCAGCTTACAGCGCCCCACGGCGTCTATTTCGTTGCAGGCAATCACGAGCAATTCGGTGACGACAGCAACTATCTCAACGCAGTCGCCTCAACCGGTGTGCGAGTCCTCAAAAACGAGAAGGTCAATCTCGACGGACTCCAGGTCGTAGGCGTCCCTTATCGCGATGCCTCCATGAACGGCGGACTCGCCTCTGCCCTCCACCGCGTCTCCATCGACAAAGACCGGGCCAGCATTCTCCTGGTCCATGCCCCGGATGATCCCCTTGCCGCAGAAAAGCTGGGATTCTCCCTTCAACTCTCCGGTCACACGCATCTGGGACAGTTCATTCCCTGGAGCTGGATGGCGCGCCGCATCTACCGTCAGTTTGTCTATGGATTGAGTCGCATCGGCAAAATGCAGGTCTTCACTTCCAGCGGCGCAGGCACCTGGGGCCCTCCCCTACGCTTGGGCTCCAACCCGGAAATCGTAATGCTGGAATTCGAATAGCTTTGCCCACAAACGAGTGACGACGTGTTTATAACGTGGAGAACCTTGTACAGTGGGGCACGTCGTACCGCACCTTTGTACCATGGGCGTCTGTAGCGTGGTGGACCACCTTTGTACCGTGGGCGTCTGAAGCGTGGTGGACCAACTTTGTACCGTGGAAGAGCGGCCCTTTCAGGGCCGCGCTAAAGGCCACCTCGAATGCGGGGCTTTAGCCCCTGTGGGGGATTCGCCAACGCGCGATTTTCAGCGATGTTGTATTTCCGGTTCCGTCCTGTTGTAGCTGCAAGCGTGAAGCAGAAATAGCCGCTCCAACTGATCCCGGGCTTCTTCAACCGAAGTTCCTTCATTCGGAACCAGCGAGAACACGCGATCACAAGCTGTGCAGCATGCGCGCTCAGGGACCGAAATCCCCCAACGCACGATTCGGAGCTGCGGTCGACGATGCGCCATCTCAGATCCTCTGTCCCAAGCCGTTGACGGCAGTTCGGTAGCAAACCGAGTGAACCGCTTGCCCATATTCGCAAGTAAGGGCAGCAGCCTCGATCCTCACGGCACGGCCACACAAGTCGCAGGCTAACGACAATGCTGGCAGGAGCGCGAGCAGTCCGTGGTAAAGAAAAACCTCGGTATAAAAAGACATTTTGCCTCGGTTCGCCTGTGGCTCGACACCGACGTTCGGGTGAGGAGGAAGGGAATACTATTGCTAAAAGGCTATCACGTTTTCAGCTCACAAAAGACGGCCTTTTGGCGATCATCGTAAGAATTGTGGATTCCATACCACATAAAACTGCAAGACTAAGGTTCTTCGCGCTCCCAAATCCTTCCCATACGAGTACCTGCAGAGAATTCCACAGGCGGTTGTGACATGTGACCTTGCGCAAGAAGAAGAAAAGAGCAGAAGATGGAACCGCGGACGCGAACAAACTAGGTGAGCCTTCGCGTCTGAGGGTTTGGGGACGAATGCGATTGATAAGCACCTAAGTCTCAATGGCTCAAGATTTTGCCCCTAAACCACTGAGCACAATAGATTACTTCGCATTTTTCCGCTAAATCGATGATTGCATTAGACCAGAGGGGGAGGGGGATACTGCCTCTTGAGCACGCCTTCCCAAAATGGAACTCGCAAACCAATCGACAGAATCATTTTTGGACGCACCTTGGCGATCTGTGCGGCATTTCTTCGTGATCTTCGCGGTTATTGGTTTTTTGCCGTCGCCGCCGGCGATCCTTCGGCAAGTACCCAACTGAGAACTGGCAGCTGACAACTGGGAATCCTGTTCCGCTATAATTTAAAGACTGTGCCCAAGTACTCTATTGTTGTCCCCCTGCACAACGAGCAGGAGAACGTTACCGACCTTTACGACCGCCTGAAAGCGGTCATGGAAGCTCACGGCGAGAGCTTCGAAATCGTCCTGGTCGATGACGGTTCGAGCGATCACACGTTTGCGATGCTGCGCGAAATCGCAGCCGTCGACAGCCGCGTAACTGTCGTCAAACTGCGTCGCAACTTTGGGCAAACCGCAGGACTTGCCGCCGGATTCGATCACGCCCGCGGCGAATACATCATTGCCATGGACGGCGATCTGCAACATGATCCCAACGACATTCCGATGTTCCTCGAGAAGATTGCCGAGGGCTACGACATCGTCAGCGGATGGCGTAAGAATCGCGTTGACAATTTCTGGATGCGCCGCATTCCAAGCCGCATCGCCAACTGGATGATGGCCAAGATCAGTGGCGTTGACATTCACGACTTCGGCACAACATTCAAAGCCTATCGCCGCGATATTCTCGAGCAGGTTCCGCTCTACGGCGAACTGCACCGCTTCATTCCAGCACTTGCGTCTTGGCACGGTGCGACGATCTGCGAAGTCGCCATCAAGAACGTCAACCGCGAGCGTGGCGCATCGCACTACGGCATCTCGCGCACCTTCCGCGTCTTCTTCGATCTGCTCACCATTCGCTTCCTGCTTCGCTACCTCTCGCGTCCGCTGCACTTCTTTGGCGGCTTCGGCATGTTGAGCATTTTCGCCGGAACCGGCATTGTCGCGTGGCTCGGTTCGGAGAAATTCATCCGTCACGAGCACGTGATGATGACACACGGCCCGCTCATGATGGCTGCATTAGGCCTTCTGCTCGGCGGACTGAACTTGCTCGCCATCGGTTTGCTCGGTGAGATGCAGGTTCGTCACTATCACGAGCCCAGCCGCCGCGCCCCATATTCCGTCGATCGCGTCCTTCGTTCGCAGAATGAAGAGCACAGCGTCTCGGAATAACTCCCCTTACTTTCCAGCGCGAGTTGCCTGTGCTGCGACTACCTGTTGTTGCATGAATCGCAGCGCTGCAGAAGCGTCCATTGGTTGAGAGAAGTAATATCCCTGTCCGTATTCGCAGCCTAATTCCTGTAGTCGCTGCAGTTGCCGCGCGCTCTCGATACCTTCTGCAATGGCCTGAAACTGCATCTTGTGCGCCAGCGTGATGATCAGCTCAACGATGTCCGTCGCGCTCTTGTCCGACTGCATCTCCCGCACCAACGAGCGGTCGATCTTGAGCGCATCGACCGGGAAACGCGCCAGCTCTAGCAGGGACATTGATCCGGTCCCGAAGTTGTCGAGAATGGTCTTGATGCCCAGATGCTTCAGGTGCGACAAGACCGTTACGGTCAGCTTTGAGTCGGCTGCTGCGACTCCTTCGGTCATCTCCAGTTGCAGCCGTGCCGGATCGATTCCTGTCTGCTGTAGCGCACCCTGAATGTCGTTCGCCAATCGTGCATCCGCTAGCTGGCGAGCCGAAAGGTTCACGGTAAGATTCATTGGCTCGCCGCCTCGGGCACTCATTTCCCATTCTCGAAGCTGCATGCAAGCCTGCACAATCAGCCAATGCCCGATAGAAACCAGAATGCCCGTGTCTTCCGCCGTCTCGATGAAACGGTAGGGAGAAATTAGTCCTTGCGTCGGATGTTCCCAGCGCAGCAGTGCCTCAAAGCTCACCACGCGGCGCGTTTCCAGATGCACGACCGGCTGATAGTGAATCCGGAATTGCCGCTCGGTAAATGCAGTCCGCAGATCGGCTTCCAACCGCAATCTTCCGACCGCCCTGGTGTGCATCGCTTCATCGAATACTTCGCAGCGTGATCCACCCAGCGCTTTGGCTCTGCGCATTGCCACGTCAGCATCCTTGAGCGCATCCTCCGGGCGCGTATGCACGTGCGTGTTCAGCGCAATGCCGATGCTGATGGAGGCTCGCACTTCTCGTGCGTCCACGTGAAGCGGCTCTGCAACCGCGATCAGGAGTGATGTCGCGGTCCGCATCGCATCGCTCGGATCGGCCACGGAATCCAGCAGAATTGCGAATTCGTCTCCTCCCAGCCGAAACAGCAGAACGTCACCGGAGCCGGTAGGAGCCTCGAGTTGCACCACTGAGAGTTCCTGGCGCAACGTGCCGCCGATGCGGCGTGCGATGTCGATGAGCACCTGGTCTCCGGATTGTGTCCCCATCGTGTCGTTGAAGACTTTGAAGTGATCGATATTGACCAGCAGGAGCGCATAACAGCCTCCTGCTTCTCGCCGCGCACGGGTGAATGCCGTCTGCAGACGGTCGAGAAACATCCTGCGATTCGGCAGCCCGGTCAGCGGATCGTGAAACAGGTTGTATTCCAGTTGTGCTTCGGCGCGCTTGCGCTGCGTGATATCGCGGTTGACGATCACCAGCTTCGCGACTTCACCTTTTCCGTCGCGGATGGTGCTGGCGACCGACTCCAATACGCGCCAGCTTCCATCTTTGTGTTTTATCCGGTATTCCAGCCGTTTTCCGACGCCGCTCTCCCGGGCATCGCGCGCGGCTTCCAGCACCCGCATTCGATCGTCCGGATGAATTTGCTCGAACGACGATGTCTCGCTTAGTTCCGCGGGAGAATAGCCGAGGATCCTCTTATAAGAAGGGCTGTTGTACAGGCGGTGTCCCTTGACATCGACGAGGGCAATCATGTCGGCCGCGTTCTCAGTGACCACCTGGAAGATTTCTTCCTGGTTGCGCCAGTTCCGCCGCATCTTGTAAATCCGCGCCTCTTGCACCAGCGCCCCCAAACTGAGCGCACCAGTAGCAATCCACACCCATTCGTGCATCGATAGCACTCCTAAGAGTGCTTATCGGCGGCTTCTTGAGATGCTTTAGGCAGGTATTAAATTGTGTCGCCGAAGAAAATCGCCTATAGAAGAAACATCCCCGTTCAGCGCTTGCTGAACGGGGACTTTTTGCGCTAGATCCTGGATGCTCACACCATCTTCATCGCTTCCGGATCCCACTTCATGATGGCTCCGCGCTCGATGCTCACGTTGCTGAGCAGCGCGGCTCCTGCAGCGCGGTAGCCGAACACGGCGTCTTCTACGGGCTGTTTTCGCGTCCGCACCGAGGCGAAGAAGTTCGTGAAGTGGTCGAAACTGTCACGGTAACCCTCAGGCGCGACAAATTTCTCGTACTGCGCCACAGGTGGTCCAGACGGATGCTCTTGCGGATACTTTGCATGGTACGCATCGCGAAGCTGTTTCTGCATCGCTTCGGCATAGGTACCAATCATCAGCCCAGGTTCTTTCTCACGAGGCGTGCGGCTCACGCTAACGAAGTTGCCTCCAATCTCCATGGTGCCTTCCGAGCCGGTGAAGACCAGCCCTTCACTCTCTTCGCCGCCATCGACGAAGTTCACCCGTAGGGAGAGATTGAATCCCTGCGGATAATCGAACAATCCGAGCATCACGTCATTGGCGTCGCGGCCATCTTTCCAGAAGCGTAGCCCGCCAGTGGCCATAGCGCGTGTCGGCCCGTTGCTGCCGGTGATGAAGTGCGTGCCACTGAACAGGTGAACAAATAGGTCTCCGGCCACTCCTGTGCCGTAAGCCTTCCACTTGCGCCACTGAAAGAAATGCTCGGCGTTGAAGGGGATCTTCGGAGCATTTCCAAGGAAGCGATCCCAATCGCAGGTTTGCGTCGAGGCGTCCAGAGGGACCGTATAGCTCCATGCGCCCATGGTCGAGTTGCGGTCCCAATGTGCGCTCACCATGTTGAGTTGCCCAATGGAGCCGGCTGCCAGCAGATCCTTCGCCTTCGCGTAAATGATGGAACTGACACGCTGGCTGCCGATCTGCAGGATGCGGTTGCTCGAGCGTGCGGCTTCGATCATCTCCGGGCCCTCGCTGTGCGCGTGGACCATCGGCTTCTCGCAGTAAACGTCCTTACCCGCTTTCAT
>DATJWZ010000832.1:0-4912 GCA_035500795.1 Candidatus Eiseniibacteriota bacterium
TGGCTTACATTGGCGGCAATTCAAGATTGGAGGCGTTATGCTCGACGGTTTCAAGAAATTCATCCTGCGTGGAAATGTTGTGGATATGGCCGTAGGTGTGGTGGTGGGCGCGGCGTTTGGGGCTGTGGTCACGGAACTCACCAAGGCATTTCTCACTCCTTTGATTGCGCTCATCGTCGGCAAGCCGGACTATTCGAATCTGAAGTTTACAGTCCGTACAACGACGTTTCCCTTTGGCGATTTCATCAATGCCGTCATCTCGTTTCTGTTGATCTCGGCCGCCGTTTATTTCTTTGTGGTGGTGCCGGTGAACTGGATGATCGCCCGGATGCATAAAGGAGACAAGCCAGCGGATCCGACGACGAAGAACTGTCCAGAGTGCCTGAGCGAGATTCCGATTGCGGCGCGGCGCTGCTCGCATTGCGCGCAGCCAGTGACTGTGATGGCGGCTTGAGTCGCGCTCCTCTCACGGAAAAGTCGAACATCCCCACTTCTCGCGCATACACCGCGCGAGAAATGGGGCACCCATCGTCTCTGTCTGCCAGCTGTTTTCCCGGCCTCCGTTTCCCTCACGTAGAATCGAAGGGATGAAGGTTTGTGTCGTCCCAGCAGTTCTTCTGTCTCTGTTTGTCCTTTTTTTGGCGGTTCCTGACTTTGCTCAGGATTCGGCACAGAAGGAGTCTGCTTCCTCGTCCAGCTCTTCCCGAAGTAAGAAATCTCCTAAGATTGCTGCGAACCCTGCGCTTGAGGATGGAAAGGTATCTGCCGGGGTTTACCGCAACGCATCCTTGGGGCTGACCTGCAAAATTCCTGCTGGATGGGTTTTGAGGACTGCGGAGATGAATGCTCGGGATGCCGCGAGCGATCAGAATCAAAATCAAAATCCTTCACCACAGGGATCACAGGGTTCCACAGAGGAAAACAATTCCGGGCGGGTTTTGTTGGCGACTTTTTCTAGACCTCCCGAGGCTCGGGGTGAAGATGTGAATTCTTCCATTGTGATTGCGGCGGAGCCGGTGGCGGCTTATCCGGGATTGACCGAGGCGGTGCAGTATGTGGGGCCGTTGACCGAAGTTGCGAAAGCGCAGGGCTTCGTGGCACAGGAAGATGCGTATGAGGTTGCGATCGGGCCGAAAACACTGGTGCAGGTCGACTTCCATAGGAATGTAGGGTCGCGGGTGATGCGGCAGTCGACGCTGATCTTTCTGGCTCGGGGGTATGCGGTGTCGATTACTGCGATCGGCGGGACTGAGGATGAAGTGGGGGATCTGGTGGATGGTTTGACATTTACGAGTAAGTGACTTTTTTCCTCCGGATCTCGCGGATCCACGCGAAGGATGCCGATCTTGCGGAGCACCGAAAGGAAGGCAGGGATCCTTCGACTCCCCGCGACTCGCTTTGCTCATTGCGGCTTCGCTCAGGATGACCCCACCTGAAAGAGGATCCCGAGCACGTTCGCGCGTTGAGACCAGCAATACTATCGAGTCGTCAGCGCATGCTCTTTGATTTCGAGTGCGATTTTTGGTGGATGCAAGAGAGTGTTGTGGATGAGGCAGTGGTGGACGGCGCGTTCTACGCCGGCGCGGTGTTGGCCGGTTAACTCAAGCGGAGTCTCGATCTCGATGCGAAAGTTATCGACGCGGGCGACTGGTTCTTTGACTTTGTCGGCGGTGATGCGGACGCGCGTGCCTTCGGTGGCCAGCTTGAATTTGCGCAGATATTGCGCGGCGTAGAAAGCGGCGCAGGATCCTAGCGAAGCGAGCAGGAGCTCGGGAGGCGTCATGCCTTCGTCGTAACCTCCATTCTCGGGTGGTTGATCGCATGCGATGGTGTGTTGACGTGATTTGATTTCGAATTGAACTGCTCCGAGATGTTCGATGGTGACTTCCATAATGGCCCTCCGCCCTTAGGGCTATCTTGGCAGGTGGGATTGGAGCGGCGCTGTATCCAGGATCACTGACTGGTAACTGCCGGGGCTACGAAATAAGCTCTTCTCTGCGATGGGACGCGGAGCTTTGGAGAGAACGGGCTGGGGTGGCGATCGACTGTTGTGGCACTGGTTGCTCTCGCAGGGGACCTCGTCGGCGCGTTGCGCCCGCTCAGGATGACAATTTCTCATATTCAGATGCGATGATGGATTTGCGATGAAACTGAAAATTCCGGATGGGAAGTTTGGAGCTTATTTGTTTGATTGCGATGGAACCGTGGCGGATTCGATGCCGCTGCACTATGTCGCCTGGAGCCGGGCGCTCGGCGAGTGGTCGTGCGCGTTCGAGGAGGAATTCTTTTATGCGCTGGGCGGGATGCCGGTGCGGGACATCATTACGACTCTGAATCGGAAGCATGGGTTGTGTATGCCGGTGGAAGCGGTGGCGCATCGGAAGGAGAGCTTATATTACGAGTTGCTGCCGCAGCTTAAGGCCGTCCCGGAGGTGCTAGAGCATGTCGAAGAAGCGCACGGACGGATTCCTTGCGCGGTTGTTTCCGGGAGCACGCGGGAGTCAGTGGTGGCGTCGTTGCAGGTGCTCAACCTTAGCGATCGGTTCGAGACGCTAGTCTGTGCGGGCGACTACAGGCGGGGCAAACCAGATCCGGAAGCGTTTCTGGTGGCCGCCGAAAGGCTCGGCGTGAAACCGGGTGAGTGTCTGGTGTTTGAAGATACCGACATGGGGATTGAAGCGGCGACTGCGGCGGGAATGGCGTCGGTGAAGGTGCCTCCTCCCTGGGAGCGCGGCGCGGGGAAGGTGTGAGTTCCCCGGGTCACGAAGACTTCGTGTTATGCACGCAGTTCGCTTCGGTGAAGCTCACCTTGCCGCAACTCAGCGCGGTCGTCACGAAAACCTGTTCGTAACGAAACGAGGGCTTTACATACGGTTTCTTTTGGCCCGCTGCCGGAGTGGTTGCCGAACCGTCGGAATGCGACTCGTCCTGAGTTGTCATGTTGGTATTCGTCATGGATACGTTACTGCAAGGGATAAGTTACTGCAAGGCCGCCTGAGAACCTTGTACGGCTGTGTTTGCTTGCAAGTTGCCGAAATAGATTTGGGACGCTCCCGCGGCGGTCGAAACGTTGTCCACAACGATGCCGCTGATTCCCCGGGTTCCAAGCGTGGTGTTCACGGTTGCGTTGGGCTTTGTCGGAAAAGTTGAAGCTGGCAAAACGAAGGCCATAAGGCACGTCAGATTCGCGCAGTTGGGCGTCCCTGTGTTGAATCCATGGTTCTTTACCGCCAGGAAAAGATAGTCCTTACCCTGGCCCGTATTCAATACCTCAGTCAGGGGAGTGCAGTCGCTCCCCGTACCAGTATTCCCGGTCCTCACGAGTTGGAAGGAGTTGCCGTCGTTTGTACTGCTCATCGTGCCGCTGCTGTTGAAGGTCACTCTCCACAGTGTTGGCGTCGCAGCGGTGGTCAGGTTTCCGCAAAAATACATATGGCCAGTGCTGACGCTGGTGTAGTAGCCGCTATCGAAAGTTCCGTCGTACAGATCCGTCCCGGACACTCCCATCGCTGCCCGGACCGGAGAACCTAACGATGTTGTTGCCTGCGTGAGTACAGAGGTCGTGCTGTTGCTGGCAGCGGCAAAGACTTTTTGGGTGGTAGCGTCCACGATTGGAACATCGACTACGGCACCCGGCGTTGTCCCCGCGGCCACGGAAATGCTGGCCGTAGCGCATGCGGCGCCTGCCGCAGTGATGCAGTAGAGATTGCCGTTACTGGCGCCAACAAAGATATTCTTGCTGGCACCAGGATCGACGACAGGACCGGTGAGCGTGGCGCCGGCGGCTACGGTTACCGGCCAGGGCGCAGCGGCTTCGGCAGGCGTTCCGTTGAAGACGCCGGTAATTTTGTGGAGCTTGCCGGTATTATCTCCGACGTACGCGATGTCGTTCTTGTAATCCACGAACGGTGACGAGATGGTGAGTGTGACATTGCCCGAGAGGGTGATCCGGGTATCCACCGCGCTGTTGTGAGTGCCCGGTACCGCTGGCCTGTTGTAAGCATTCCCGTTACACGGTGTCGCATTGGGACAGCCCGCATTGCCGCTCTTGTCGATCTTGATTACGTGAAATCTCGATCCGTTCGCGATGCTCTCCACGATTGCGATCTTGCTGCCGTCAAGCGAAAGCACCGGAGATGTCCGCATTTGCCCGGTACCTACAAAGTAGGCAAACAGCACCGTCGGCACGGTTCCTGTGCACGTGACGTTGTAGAGATTGTTCATTCCAATGAGATTCTGGTGAGTGGCGGACCCGGCGCCGAGGACCGGAAACACCACAAAATCATTGACGCAATCGGGAGCTGAAATGGGGGAGAAGCTGTATTTCGCGGGATACATATCGACGGCAGTGCTCTGACCGTTGGTCGCCGAGACGGTGACGCTCCAGTCCCCGTGAGGGCGCAATCGGACTAATGGCGAATTGTCAGGACCGGGGTCAATCGGGCGGTTATCGGGCGAATCAGAAGCGAGCGGTATACGCAGGCCGGTCGCGTCGATGGGAACGCCCCGACGGATTTGCTGCATTCGATATCGGGGCTCGTTGACGATTTGCGACCATTCATCGAGCTTGCCCTTCGCCATCGCCTCCCGCACTGTGCCAGGGTTCGAGAAGACGACGTGGTGGCTCGACCAATCGGTGACGATCCCTTGCGGAGGAGTCTGCTCTTGTTGAGCTGGGGTTGCGCTTACCGCCGAGAGAATGATGAGAGACACGAGGAGACAACGAAAATCACGGAATGATCGACCGCGGTTTCGGTTCATTGGACAACCCGATGTCCAGCTAGATTTTGAATGATAGTAGCAACGGTAGCCTAGAGCACGCTGTGAAAGCAAGAGCTGCGTTGGGGAACGGCATAGCACGACTCGGCCAGAAGCGGGGTGAGTGCCTGGTGTTTGAAGGTACCGACATGGG
>DATJWZ010000833.1:0-1134 GCA_035500795.1 Candidatus Eiseniibacteriota bacterium
ATGTCGGCTCATCTCATCCTGGGGCTGTAGCCGGTCCCAAGGGTATGGCTGTTCGCCATTTAAAGAGGTACGTGAGCTGGGTTTAAAACGTCGTGAGACAGTTTGGTCCCTATCTGCCGTGGGCGCTGGATATTTGAAGGGGGCTGCTCCTAGTACGAGAGGACCGGAGTGGACGAACCTCTGGTGTACCGGTTGTCACGCCAGTGGCATCGCCGGGTAGCTATGTTCGGAAGAGATAACCGCTGAAAGCATCTAAGCGGGAAACTCGCCTTAAGATGAGATATCCCCGGGGCTTCGAGCCCCTTGAAGGGTCGTTCAAGACCAGGACGTTGATAGGTCAGGTGTGGAAGCGCAGTAATGCGTTAAGCTAACTGATACTAATTGCCCGTAAGGCTTGATCCTATAACCGGTCTGTTTTGTCAGACACGGTTGATTCTCGTGTGCGATACACACAACCAAGATTACTGCTTCTTCCGGATTGGTCGCGCTGCGAAGCGGCGCGGCAACCCCTTTTGCCTGATGACCATAGCGAGTCGGTCCCACCCCTTCCCATCCCGAACAGGACCGTGAAACAACTCCACGCCGATGATAGTGCGGATTGCCCGTGTGAAAGTAGGTAATCGTCAGGCTCCTTATGCAGTACGTCCAGAACCCCGGTGGCTCCGAAAGAGCACCGGGGTTCTGGCGTTTACGCGCGTGAAATGCGCGCGTGAAATGCGCGCATGAAAAAGGCGTCGCCGAAATGCGCCCACAAAAAAGCCGTCCCCAAGGGACGGCTTTTTGCATTCAACAACTCAGAGATCACTCATCACCACATGCTCTGTGTCTCAGACGCGCTCGCTGCTCGATGGCAGAGCGAGACAGACACAAAGCATCTCCACGAAGAGCCGGCGCTAGGTTAATACGATATGGCGCGTTCCAGTTCCTCCTCTCCTGGCAAGCGCAGTCGACATCGCCGCGAGGCCATTCTCGCCCTCTCCTGACATCTCCAAACAGCAGCCAGTATCGGCTTGCACTGCTTCAAACCATCACCCCAACCCTTCGCCGGCCAGAAAACAAAAAGCCCGCCACTTTCGTGGCGGGCTTTTTCATTCCAACTCCCAAAGCGCAGCGATTAATCCGCTATTAACGCTC
>DATJWZ010000834.1:0-11962 GCA_035500795.1 Candidatus Eiseniibacteriota bacterium
AGCCATGGCCGATCCCGAAATCGTGTTCAGATTTCCGGTAGTGACTTGTTCCATTTTTTTCTGTACTTGAGTCCCGGCGAGAAAGAATAGAAAAGCCATGACCTTGTAGGCCAAATGAGAATCGATCATTAGCATGTTGACAGCCAGACCTAACACTGCCATTGAGCACGCAGCACCCAACCGAGAAATCGTACGTAAGAGATACAGAAAGGCACAGAGTCCGACAACCCCAGTCTCGACGATGACTCGAAGCCAGCCGCCGTCCAGAGCAATGCCAATCCCGCCAGGGCCAACGCCAAGAATCCAAATTGTCCATGGCTGTGCAAACATTGTTTTCACGACTTCAGCCCACTTGTAGCCCCGCATGTACCAACTGATGTCCACTCCCTCAGGCGAATCCTCCGGCGCTCCGCCTTCCGACACGTCAGCAAACTGTCGATTGACAGGGATACTGTCATAGACCTCGCGAAAAGTATTCACATTCTGAAAAGAAAAGAGATCTGCTGAGCGGCTTGTGATGGTATTGGGAACCGCGATAAGGACCCCGACAGGTATCGCAGCCACGACCGCTGTCGTAATCACAAAATTGGCCTTATTTTTTGAGTGCCGGTAGATGTAGATCAACATCAACAGGAAATGCGCCAACAGCGAACTTCGAGAACCAGTGAGAAATGCGAAGACTCCGACGATCAGAGACCACCGCCAAAATTTGATGCCCTTGTCCCCGAATACCAAGGCCGCGAAAAGGAGATTGAGCAACGCACCCATCTCAGCCGGGTGGTTAGCTGACAGGCCGTAGGGACGCCCAACCTCTGACTCATATCCAAGAGTGGCAAATCCGCCTATGAGTCCAGCATATTGCAGAATAGTTACTGCGAAATTCAAAAGTATCATCGCTTTTATCAGCGACGTGAAATCGTAGCCGCGGCGAATCAGATACTTTCCTGACCAAAAAAACGCCATGTACTCGGCGATGCGAAGAGAATAAAGAAAACTCGAATGTCCCATGCCGATGTTGACCAGGTTGGATAAGCAAAAGAGACAGATCACGATGAACCCGGCGAGCGGAACGGGTTCAAGGGTGAGTTCCAATCTGCCGATCCAGTCGATCACCCAACATCCGGCGACCACCAACAGAACGGCATCATCGAGTCTGACGCCAGCAGTTTCATTTCGAAAGCCGATGAAGTTGATCTTTGGCAGAAACAGTAAAATCACCGGCCAAAGCACCGGTTCTTTCAGGACCCCAGACGCTTTTTGGGCATATCGAAACAACGTCTCCATTGAAAGCAACGCCGGAAACAGTGCTGCTGAAAATCGTTGTTCTCTGGTATTGGGAGCCACGTGTGCGATGCCTGTCCGCTTCAAAATTATAGCAACGATCGT
Organism: Candidatus Eiseniibacteriota bacterium; assembly: GCA_035500795.1. Taxonomy (GTDB): domain Bacteria; phylum Acidobacteriota; class Terriglobia; order Terriglobales; family Acidobacteriaceae; genus Sulfotelmatobacter. The sequence goes on from DATJWZ010000834.1 coordinate 1,387, forward strand.
GAAGTCGGCCCTATTTGTAAGTCGCGCAGGGCAGTCGTCGGCTGCATCGGGTACGCTGAGTTCGACGATATAGAATGCCGTATACTCGATAATGTCTTACTTGAAACATCGCTGCCGGACACGTTCGGCGCTAAAGGTACATCCCTGTCTGATCGCAGAAGCAGACGCACCATAGGAGGTTTGTCGATGAATCGCGCAAGTGCCAATGCGACAGCAAATGATGCCAGCGAGACGGCACGCTCTCAACTTCCAGTCGAATTATCGCGCCGCATTGCAAAGGAAGAAGAGGAAAACGATGCGATTTATCGACGCCGATCTCTCAAGGATCTCGATCTCTCAAAAATCCACTACGGGCATGAGCGAATGCTCGATTGGGCCTTACGCCAGTTTCCTAATCTCAGCGGTGCGAAGGTGCTGGATATCGGTGTAGGGGAAGGCCAATCGTCAGTCTTGTTGGCCCGCGCGGGGGCCCATGTAACCGGAATTGATGTTTCAGGTGAGGCGCTGACGCGCGCTACTGAATTGGTAAAACGCTGTGGCGTTCAAGCCGAGTTTATTCGGATGCCGGGTGAAGATCTGCGTTTTCCGGACAAAACTTTCGACGCGATTCTTTGTATGTCCGTATACCATCACATGGATCTTGAGCGGGCTACTCGGGAATTTGTCCGCGTATTACGCCCCGGTGGCCGTGTGGTGATGATCGAACCGCTGGCTACTAATCCCCCTGCCTGGCTGTATCGGCGCATGGGTCGGCTCTTCGCGAGAGAAGCCACATCGGAGGAAACGCCTCTCCATGTGTCAGATGTTAATGTTTTGCGCCGTTATTTTCGCCAAGTCCGATGGCAAGGAATGTTTCTGTTGTCGGTTGGGTTGTTTGGCATGGATCGAATTTTCGACAACTCCAATCGAGTCGTGCACGCTTTGACGAAGTCAGCTTTCAAGTTTGTGTACCCGTTGGATTTATTGCTGCTCAGAATCCCGGGCTTGCAAAGAGGAGCGTGGAAGATTGCTATCGTCGCCGAGTTATGAGCCGAGCGATCAGCACACGCCTGAAATCAGCGTCATCGTGCTGAATTGGAATGGGAAACGCTTCCTGGAAGCATGTTTGGAGGGTCTCCGCCGCCAGAGTTTCCGCGATTTCGAGACAATTCTGGTGGACAACGGATCATCGGACGGATCTGTCGAGTACGTGCGCAGCAACTTCCCCGAGGTACGGGTATTGGCGCTACCGGACAATCGGGGATTTGCGGGCGGCAACATTGCTGGCTACGAGCAGTCAACGGGCAACCTGATTCTGCTGCTGAATAATGACACCGAGGCTCACCCGAAATGGCTTGAGGAGATTCGAGATGCCAGCTTGACCTATCCACAAGCCGGCAGCTTCGCGTCAAAAATGATGTACTTCGATGAACGCAACCGGGTGGAGAACTGCGGTTTTGATGTAGGCATCGAAGGCGCGACCCTCGACTTGGGCCGCGACCAATACGACGGCCCTCAATGGAGCAAGCCCAGAGAGGTTTTTGGCGCATGCGCCGGCGCCGCCGCATATCGCCGCACAATGCTGGAGGACGTAGGCTTCCTTGATGACGATTTCTTCATGACCTACGAAGACGTTGACCTAAGTTTTCGGGCGCAACTTCGTGGTTATAGCTGTGTTTACGTGCCTGGAGCAATTGTGTACCACCGGTACAGAGCTACGAACAGCAAGTTGCCGGATCGCCAGGTTTTTTACTCGCAACGGAATATTGAGTACGTTTGGGTAAAGAATATGCCATTCGCACTCATCGTCCGGTCGGCACCTTGGCGATTGCTGTATGAACTGGGTGCTGCAATCTATTTCATAAGAGTTGGTACCGGTTCGGCCTTCTTGAAAAGCAAATGGGCAGTGCTACGCAATTTTTCGTCCTTGTTGCGAAAGAGGAAAGAAATTCAGGGTAGACGTGTCGCAAGGAATGCGGAGATGCAAGAGAAGTTACACAATTCCATATTTGGAATTAAATGGCGAAAACTTCGCGCAGCATGGAGCGGGGCGACCGGAGGAACCACGATAGGGTTTACTCCTTGACAAACAGCCAAAGTGACCTAAATGTGACAAAACACACGAGTATCTGTGATTAGAATTACAATATTCGATTTGAGTTGACAGTTTGCTATTTACCGAATAGATTACGGGAAAAATTCATTGCGAGCGAGAAAGAGGCACAAACAGACTGTTCCGTTGCGCCATTCTCTTCAGTGTGCTGCTTCCCTCCGAATGGCTCTTCCGCATGTCCTTGGCGTTGGTTTAGCTCCCTGCGACACACGGTCAACCATCGCCAGTCATTGTTTTGATGGAGCTCAAGTGGGCAGAATAAGTACCGCATTTCTTGGATACCGTGGCCGCCAAGATCGAGAATGAAAAGACTTGGCTCGCGGTGGCGTTGTACTCATGTCCGCTGGATCCCGTAAGCTCCGCGGACGGATAAAGGTAGGACTCAACGATGAAATTACTGGTTGCAGGCGGCGCCGGATACCTCGGTTCAGTACTAATTCCCAGGTTGCTGGATCGCGGGTACGAAGTCGACGTCGTTGAGTTGTTCTGGTTTGGCAATCGCCTCCCAAATCAGGTCGGAATCCTGAGCAAGGATATTTTCAGTTTGACTGTTGAGGATTTGCGCCGCTATGACCAGGTCATCTTCCTCGCGGGCTTGTCGAACGACCCGATGGCGGAGTATTCGCCCAGCAAAAATTTCGTATTGAACGCCGCGGCACCGGCCTATTTGGGCTATATCGCAAAGAATGCTGGGGTAAAGCGATACATTTACGCTTCGTCCTGCTCGGTCTACGGCTATACCGAAAATGAACTGTACGACGAGACACGACATGTCAGTTCCAGCTACCCGTACGGCATCTCCAAACTGCAGGGTGAACAGGCCGCTCTTCAGCTGATGAGCGACAATTTTTCGGTAATCTCTTTGCGCAAAGGTACGATCTCCGGGTACAGCCCCCGGATGAGGCTCGATCTGATCGTGAACACAATGTTCAAGACGGCTGTGCGCGACGGACTCATTACCGTTAACAATCCCTCAATCTGGCGGCCGATCCTGAGCATTGACGATGCGGCGACAGCGTACGTCCGAGCCGTCGAGGCAAATGGAACAATCTCAGGAATATTCAATCTCGCGTCTGGAAATTACACGGTGGGCGAGGTTGCCGACATTGTCAGAAACCGCCTGGACGAGCAGTTGGGTTTGCGGATCGAGCTCAATATCAAACACATTCAGGATTTTCGAAACTACAAGGTCAGCACCGAAAAAGCAGCGAACGTGTTGAGCTTCCACCCTACAGGAAATGTAAAATCGATTGTCGACAATCTCATTGAGAACGCTGACAAGTTCCGAGACTGGGACAATCCGTTGTATTCCAACATTCTGACTTTTCGTGAGTTGGACAATAAGGTCGAGATTCCCTCCATGGCGGTTGCGCAATGAAAGTTGCGATCGTGGGTTCCAATGGTCAACTCGGAAGTGATCTCGTGCAAGCTTTTGCCGACCATGGGGATATGGTTTGTGCTCTGACACATGCCGATGTCGACATCAGCAGCTGCGAATCGGTAAGAACCGCTCTGGAAAATGAGAATGTCTCGGCCGTGGTAAACACAGCAGCAATGCATCACGTTGAGAACTGTGAGCGGGATCCGGCGGCAGCGTATTCCGTGAATGCAATCGGTGCACGGAACCTCGCTCTGGTGACTCGAGACCTTGGTGCCTGTCTGATTCACATCAGCACTGATTACGTATTCGATGGTAAAAAAACGGCGCCTTACATCGAAGAAGATTCGGCGCTTCCATTAAACGTCTACGGCAATTCAAAATTGGCGGGCGAGTGCTACGTTAGGACAATAAATGCCCAGCATTTTGTGGTTCGCACCTCTGCTCTCTACGGAGCGCATCAGTGCAGAGCTAAGGGTGGGCGCAATTTCGTCGAACTGATGCTGGAACTGGCGCGAACCAAGGGACAGGTCCGAGTCGTAAATGACGAATTTGTTAGCCCAACCCCAACCAGGATTCTGTCCCATCAGATCGTTCAACTCGGCCATTGTGATCACTTCGGCCTTTATCACGCCACCTCTGAAGGCAGTTGTTCCTGGTACGAGTTTGCTCGCGAGATTTTTGATGTTGCTGGAGTCAAAGTGCAACTAGACATGGCTGGGGCCAGTGATTTTCCGATGAAAACTCCGCGGCCCCGTTACTCAGTCTTGGAGAACGAGCAGTTGAAAAAATTTGGATTGAATTTATTCGGCCCCTGGCAGGATGGTTTGCGGCAATACTTGACCGAGGGCCAATTACTTACCGCTGCGAATGCGCGGGCGTAGAACACATGATCGTTAGGTTTGCGGGAATGATCGATTTACGGCGAACATGCTGAAATTATCGATACTCGTCTTAAGCAAAAACGATGCGGTGAACATCGAGGCCGGGCTAAAGGCAATTTACAGCCAGAAGAACGTTGAGGAATTCGAGGTCATCGTTGTGGATTCCGGATCAACGGACGGCACGCTCGAAGTGTTGAGCCGATTCCCGGTGCAGTTAAAGGAGATTCCGCCAACATCGTTTCACCACGCTCAAACGAGAAATCTGGCTGCCAGCCTCGCAACCGGCGAAATTCTGGTTTTCTTGTCGCAAGATGCTTTACCTGCTTCAGAGTTTTGGCTGTCATCGATGCTTTCGAGTTTTGACGATCCCCGTGTCGGAGCTGTGTACGGTCGCCAGTATCCCAGACCCGGTTGCACCCTGGAAAGGCAAGAAGCACTCGATACTGTATACGGAGACAAGAAACTAATTAAGGATCCTGACCATCGCAATGGCATGGGCTACCGTTTCTATCACTTTTCGGATGCGAATGCAGCCATCCGCAAAAGCGTTTGGGAGCAGGTTCGGTTTCCAGAGGACATGAAGGTGTTCGAGGATCTTGGAATTGCAAAGCGGATTTTGGATCGGGGCTGGAAAATTGTCTACGAGCCGATGGCAGCTGTCTTTCACTCCCACAATCACACGGTCAGAGACCTGTTTAAGCGATACTTCGATATCGGTTACACATTGAAACTTCTTGAGATTTGGGACGCCCCAGGAACAAAAAGGACACTCTTTCGGGATATGTACAGGCTGGTTCAGAAAAAAATGCAAGGGACAGGAAAAGCCAGCATGGTTCGGGGCAGCGGGCGTATCGGGCAAGACATTGCCAAGTCCGCCGGGTTATTTCTAGGATTGAACCAACAATTGTTGCCGCTTGCAGTAAAGCGTCGCCTTAGCGCGTATCGCATTTTTGAGTAGTGAGGCCATGGCTAGGCTGGCCTTGATGGTTTGTGGTAGAAAGTGGCGTTCCGTATGATTCGCAGCCGTCTCAGCTACGTCCGGTACTACCTTCGTATTCTGACCTTATTGCTGCCCGCCTGCTCTTACTACATTGCAGTAAAGATCCGGTACGGTTTCAACCTTTTCTCGGTTCGAAGCACGCATTCTGGGCTGCCTTCATACTGGGGCATCGTGCTTTTGACAACGATCGTATGGGCAATTACGGCGGAGGAATCGGGACTTTGGAACGTTGAACAACTATACGCGCCCGGGAAAAAGAGCCGGCGATTGCTGGAAGCCCTGGCGTTTACGTACGCCATTGTGATGGCACTCGGGTTCATGTATCGGCAAGCCAGCTATTCGCGAATGGTGATTGTGATCAGTGCTGGCGCCCTATTCGTTTTGGCGACCATTGCTCGCATCGCGTTTCGCGTGCTGCTAGAGCTTTTGCGCCGTAGCGGAAGAAACGAAGTCAAAATCTTGATGGTTGGTACAGATCATTTTGCACGTCGCGTTGCAACTTCCCTTTCTACCGGTGAAGTATTGCCTTGCCGTGTTGTCGGATTTGTACGTCTGCCTGACCAGGAAATTGCCGTAGACGGTGCAGTTTATGAAGTGGGTCAGATTCCAAATTTCTCAAATGGGCATTCCATTGACGATGTCATTATCGCACTGCCCGCGGAGCGCTTGAGCGAGGTGCAGAAGGTTGCGGCATCCCTGGACAAATTATGTGTTCCAACTCGTGTTGTCGTCGACCTCGGAGAAGGCATAGGTATTCGCGATCGGCTGATCGATTTGGGTGGAATACATATGCTGGATCTCCGCCCAACGCTCGCTGAAAGCGGTCCCTATCTATTTGAGAAACGAATTTTCGACGTCGTGTTTTCGGTGATCGTGGTGCTCCTGACATTGCCAGTGAGTTTGGCGATCGCAGCTGCAATCAAGCTGACAAGCCACGGTCCGGTTTTGTTCGTGCAGGATCGAGTTGGCCTTAACGGACGTCTCTTCCGCATGTATAAGTTCCGGACAATGCAGGTTGGCAGCCAAGTCGAAGGCGATACGCGTTGGACCTGTCCCGAAGACCCGCGACGCACCTTACTTGGGAAATTCTTGCGAAGAACGAACCTGGATGAACTCCCTCAATTTGTAAACGTGCTGAAGGGAGACATGAGCATTGTTGGACCGCGGCCAGAACGTCCGCACTTTGTCGAAAAGTTCCTGGACGAATTCGAACGTTATGGCTTCCGGCATACCTTCAAGGCTGGCATCACGGGCTGGGCCCAGGTGAATGGCTGGCGCGGGGATACCTCAATCGCGAAGCGCATCGAGTATGACCTCTATTACCTCCGCAACTGGAGCATCACCTTTGATCTGCAGATTATCACGATGACTCTCCTGCGAATCTTCAGCAGCAAGAACGCTTATTAGCATCTTTCCGCCGGAACGAACCTTTTTCAAACCCAACAACGCTCCTTTAGAGACTTGAAGGTCCTTGGATTTCGGTCGGCAGAAATTTGGGTGACGATCCGATAGCGCCTATGTTAAAAAGTATGGCGTCGAGTTGGACCCGGGTCCCACGCACCCGGTGCATGCCTTTGTATCGAGCCCGATCGGGTTAGGGCTTCGCTTTTTAAAATGGGGATCAACTTCGGGCTATAAACGCCTGGGTTGCCGCCGGATGCCTGTAGTGTGGAGCAATTGTCTGCATGAGCGCTCTCGGGAACTGCATTTTCAGGTCTGTACTGACTTTCACTGTCGCAACAATTGTCCTATTCGCAGCTGGATGTTCACGGTCGCTTCCCAAGGGCGCGGTTGGTAAGCTCGGCAGCTACAACTATTCGCCCACAGCTATTCAGACGGGGAACACAATACAGGTCTGGTGGTGCGGTCAAGGCGTCAACCCGCTGAATCCGTCGCAGGATACTGACGTCATCTATTACTCTTCAGTCGACCCAACTACGCTCGATTTTTCTCAACCGATGCTAGTCCTCGCAGAGAATCCAGGTACGTGGGATTCTGTCTTCACCTGCAATCCCAAAGTGATTGGCGGCGTTTTCACAAACCCTCTCGGCGACGGGCAGACCTATACACTTGCGATGTATTATGTCGCATTAGCCGCCGACGGATGGAATAACCGTATTGGTGTGGCCTTTTCCAATGATGGCATTCACTGGAACAAATACCCACAACCGCTCATCCAATCCAGTTCTCCTGTTGGGTATGGTGTTGGCCAGCCCGCGCTATACAACGCAGACCACAAATCTGCCATTACAATGGTGTACGAAGACACCAACCCAATCACTCGTCATGTCGTAGCAGTGTCCAATGATGGCGTACACTTCACCGTCCAGGGAACCGTAACGACCAACGGCCTCGATCCGGATAGCCCCTATCCCAACTGGGGTGATTTGGCCCTCGACGCGAACACCGGTGAGTGGTACGGCGTTTTTAATAGGCCTGCCAGGCCACCCTCGACCACCGGAGGCGTTATCGAACGGGGGCAATACGGTGTTGAGCTCTACAAAATCCGCCAGGATTCACTGATCACAGGCAGTTCCCCCTGGAGACAACTCGCCACAATCGACACCAACACAAGTGGTTTCGAGTCCAACTTCATAGCCGGGTTCGTTCGTGACAGTTATGGCACTCTGAACCTTCCGTTTTACCCTGCCATTAAGATGTACACGTCGGTTGCCTTTCCGCAGCCCTCGTGGCAAGCCTCGCCCGCTGAGGCTGGAACCGCCGCCGGCGTTGGATATTGGATCCTTTGGCCGATGCAATGGGTTCCCAATACGAATGACCAACTCAGTCTGAATAGCTACTTCAATGGCAACGTGCATGAAGTCACCACAGGTTGGATCGACGACAGTGCTGGATTTCAACTGCAGCAGCAATTAGGCCATCTCTATCCTCATCCTGAGAATGGAGCGACCTTGGCCTTCTATGGCTGCAAGTCTGGCGACTCCGATTACTTCATTTCTCTCGATGTCAATTGTGAAGGCGAACGAGTCCTCGGCAAGAACGGATACGGCTACCAAGGTCCGGTACCTGGGGTCGGCGGCGTACCACTCTACCGCTGCGCGACGGGAACAGGTCACTTCGCTAGCAACGATGCAAAATGTGAAGGTCAAGCGACCGACGAGAAGTTGCTAGGCTACGTTCTGCCTTGACCACTTCCAGCGGTCTTTTTCGCTGTCATGGCTTAACGATTCGAGTCAATCCAAATTAGCAATCTCAACCATGTCTTCCTGAGGCAAGAACGCGCAAATGCCGGTTGCCAGTTGCCGTATTTTGCGCTTATACTCCTGTTTCTTTCGATGCCAACACTTGGATGGATGGGGTAGCCAAGGCAGTCCCTGGTGCTCGGAATTCGTTTTAAATGTTGCGGACTCTTCGTAGGCGCTTGACGGAAGTGAGTTCGCAGGTTGGTCCTGAAAGTCAGGGTGCGGAAACCTTAAGCCAAATGGGAAAAATGAAATCGTCGTTCCTGCCAACAGCTTTAGGTCTGGTCACTGCGTTAACCGCTGGCACGCTTTCATTGGCGTGTGGAGGCGCGATAAACCAGCCTAAAGCAACCGGATCTGTCACGAAGACGGCGAACCCACTGGTCGCTCAGTATGCCGTTTCCAGCGGCTGCATAGGAGAGGCCGTGGTGGAGTTCGGCCCAGATACCTCCTATGGCAGAAGTACTAGTTCGGTCCCCGTCGTCGGCGGCTACAAAACCTCTAACATCCTGGTGGCCGGAATGCGAGCATCGACCACCTACCATATGCGAGCAGATGTTACGTGCCTTGACAGCGGTCAGCCGATCTCAACTCCTGATACCACGTTTACGACCGGCCCGCTTCCCTCGATTCCGTTCCCGCACATGACCGTGAGTCGTCCCAACCCGTCGAAGAGTTCTCCCGAGAATCCAGGCATAGAACTGGTGAACATAATTCAACTAACCAGCACCGATTCTATGCAAGCTTATTTCATCGACCGCGATGCGAATCCGATCTGGTACTACGACGTGGGGGCCAACAAATATCCTTTTACGATGAAGCTTCTTCCAAATGGACACATGATCCTGAGCATCTTCGGGCCGGACTTTTCGACTCTGCGTGAGGTGGATCTCACCGGAAATATCGTTCGTGAAATGCCGATCGATGATTTGGCAAACAAGACCAATGCTGCAGGCTATAGTTTTCGCCCCACAGACTATCACCATGACATTTGCATTTTGCCGAACGGTCACTTGATCGTTTTGGTGCAGAATGTGAAGGACTTTACTGATCTTCCCGGTTATCCCGGCACAACTTCCGTAGGCGGGGACGCTTTGATCGAATTGGACGAAAACTGGAATCCTGTCTGGGCATGGAACACGTTTGATCATCTCGATGTCAACCGTCATCTCTACGGCCTGCCGGACTGGACTCACAGCAACGCAGTCGTTTACGACTCGAAGGATGGCAACCTGCTTCTGTCGATGCGCCATCAATCGTGGATCATCAAGATCGACTACGCCAATGGCACGGGATCAGGGAACATACTTTGGCATTTAGGGTACCAAGGGGATTTCGCCCTGACCCAAAAAGGCATTCCGACCGATGATCCCAGCCTGTGGTTCTCCTTCCAACACTTCCCATCCATTGTCAGCCAGAAAGACACTCAGACCACGTTAGCCGTCTGGGACAACGGCGATTACAGAGTTATGGATACAAGCGGAGATGTGTGCGTACTGGATTGTTATTCGCGTGCAGTGCTCTTCCAATACGACGAGAGTTCGAAGGTTGCCAATATAGTCTGGCAACACCTGCCCGGCCTATACTCGCTATGGGGCGGCAGCATTAATCAACTTGCAAATGAAAATGTCGAGTTTGACCTGAACGCTCCTTTCCCCAACACAGCTTTCGCCTCCGAGGTTGAGGAGGTTACGCAAACATCCAGTCCTCAGACAGTCTGGAAGATGGACATCTCGAGGGTCAATGCATACCGCGCATATCGCGTACCCAGTCTGTATCCTGGGGTCACTTGGCAGAAATAACGGCTTCCAGCACTCCTAATTATTTAGGGCCTCATGTTTTGCTTAACCTCAACGGCAAGGTCATCAAAATGGAAAAATCACTTCTGTCCAGGACCTTTGGAGTCCTGATCGCATTGGGCTGTGGCGCGCTCATGTTGGCTTGTGGCGGCGCAATAGACCAATCAAGAGTGACCGGATCTGTCGCTCAGACAGCGAATCCCTTAGTTGCTCAGTACAC
>DATJWZ010000835.1:0-3439 GCA_035500795.1 Candidatus Eiseniibacteriota bacterium
TAGAGCGTTCTGTGATTAGGTTGACGCATACCCTGAGTTTCTGAGGTAGTTTGCGCACTCTTCTGGGCTGAACTGGTCGAGGAGGGAGCCGATGCATTGCCAAGTTGCCTCTACGGTTCGCTCAGCGGCCTTGCGCAGGAGAGCTTTGAGTTTGGCGAAGACCTGTTCGATTGGATTGAGATCAGGACTGTATGGCGGCAGAAAGAAGAGCTTTGCCCCAGCCTTGCGGATGGCCTCGCGCACGGCCTGACCTTTGTGGCTGCCAAGATTGTCGAGGATGACGACATCGCCTGGCTGCAAGGTGGGCACCAGGAACTGCTCGACATAGGCACGGAAGCTACGGCCATTGATGGGACCATCCATGACGCAGGGGGCGGTGATTTTGTCGGCCCGCAGGGCGGCCAGAAAGGTCAAAGTCTTCCAATGTCCATGCGGCACCTTGGCGTGCAGCCGCTGACCGCGCGGGCAACGCCCATGCGTGCGCGTCATGTTCGTCTTGGCCCAGGTCTCGTCAATAAAAACCAGACGCCGTGGATCGATTTTATCCTGATGGCGCCGCCAGCGGGCGCGCTTGGCGGCAATCTCAGGCCGGTCCTGCTCGGCGGGCAGCACGGTTTTTTTTGAAGCTGATCCCCTCGGATTGGAAAAACCGTGACAGCATGCCGGTATCCGCCCGCACGCCGCGCTCTTCCCACAAGCGCAGGCTCAAAGCCGCCAGCGTGATGTCCGGCTGCGCCTGGACCGTTGCCAAAAGCCAAGCCCGTTCGGGCCTCACCTTCGAAGGTCGGTGTCCGCCCGTGCCGGCACAGCCCCGGTCGCCAACACGTCTGGCACGCTGCAACCACCTGATCGCAGACGCTTCGCTCACACCAAATCGCCGCGCCGCGGAACGGCAGCTCTCCGCACCGCTTTCCACCACATCAATCACGCGATCACGTAAATCCTGGGAATAGGCTCTCGGCATACAAGCTGGCCTCCAACGCCAGCCCATATCTTGAATCACAACCAGCCCGCGTCGGGAATCCCGCGATTCTACCTATTCACAACGCACTCTAACTTGCCATGCATATATTTGTTTCGAGGTGGATTCGTTGGCGCTTTCAATGCTGATTCAGAATTATCAGAGACAATTTTGTTTTTCAGAAAACCTGTTCGACGAAAATCTATCGGCAAATATTCAGACGCATACTATGCGCCACAGCCGTCTGGTCCGCGCCTGCGGAAGCATCTTCAGGATATGATCTAAAAGTAGAAAAACGTGGATGTGAATATAATTTAACAAATATCGTCGATCGTCCATTGCGGCGACCGGCCGTCGCAGCGGTGGGCTATGAATATGTCATACAACGTGGTCGCACCTCTTCGTAAACTGCGCCAACTGCATGTCAGAAATTCTATTTTGCACTTGCCGTACGGAGCTCATCTGTATCTAATTAATCGTGCGATTTCGCGCCGCCTGTCCACGCTGGTCTTGCCAAAGGCTGGTGCGGATGAAGTGTTCAATAGACTAATGAGGCCGTTAGCAATTTTACGTCGATGCAAATTATCTTTTCATAACGATGGAAGAATTACAATTTTATGCTCTTGTGATTACGAGATGTTCAATAAGGCGGCGAGCCACGAATTGAGTCAGTCGAAATCCGTTGTCTTGAGGGAAAGCGGTTTTTCCGCCGTGGCAGACGCGATGCATGTCGCGCCAGCCTTTCTTACTCGTCTTACCGTGAACTAAAGCGGGCAGGCGCGACGGCGTAGCGATCACACGGAGCCTGCGCCGGTGAGATATAAACTATAAAATATGTAGTTGCATACATACGAGTTTAAAACAGACGGACGACATTTACCAACCAACGAGAGAAGAGAATATGCTCGAAGCTGATGTCCTGAAGAAAGCCTATGCGAAGCCCCTGCATAACCCTTCCTTCCCGAAGGGGCCATACCGGTTTTATGACCGGGAGTTTTTGATTATTACTTATCGGACAGACCCCGACGTATTGCGCGCCTTGGTTCCGGAGCCTCTTGAGGTCGATTTGGATAATCCGGTGGTGAAGTATGAATTCATCCGCATGCCGGATTCGACAGGGTTTGGCGACTATACCGAATCGGGTCAGGTGATTCCTGTATCGTTCCGAGGTCGGAGCGGAAGTTATACGCATGCCATGTTTCTCGATGACGAGGCGCCGATTGCCGGCGGGCGCGAATTATGGGGTTTCCCCAAAAAACTGGCCAAACCAGTACTGAAAACAGAAACCGATACGTTGCTTGGTACTCTGGATTACGGTTCTGTCCGCATTGCGACCGCCACGATGGGCTACAAGCATGCCCCGGCGAATCTTGAACAGGTGCGGGCCTCCCTTGATGCGCCGAACTTCCTGATCAAAATCATCCCGCATGTTGATGGCTCACTGCGCATCTGCGAACTGGTCGAATATCAGTTGGAGGAGATCAACCTCAAATGGGCCTTCACGGGGCCGGCGGGGCTGACTCTTGCGATGCATGCGTTGGCGCCGATCGCTGAGTTGCCGGTGCGGTCGATCGTTTCCGCCTTGCATTTCAAGGCGGATCTGACGCTCGGGCTAGGGAAAGTCGTCCACGATTATCTCGGCTAAATCGCCGCAACGGATCGTCCTGCCCCCCAAACCTAGAAATCCATAAACGAGAGAGCGAACACTATGAGTGTGAAAGATAAAGTTGCGATTGTTACCGGCGCTGCCAGCGGCATCGGTCTGGAAATCGCCAAGACGTTTGCCCGCGAAGGCGCTAAGGTCGTGATCGCCAACCTTGGCCAGGACGCCGCCGACGCCGCGGCACAGCAGATCAACGCGGTTTACGGCGAAGGCGTCGCCCTTGGCGTCGATATGGACGTCGCCAACGAAGCCCAGGTCAATGCCGGCGTCGATAAGGCGGTCGCGCATTTCGGACGTCTCGATATTCTGGTCAGCAATGCCGGCATTCAGACTATCGCCCCGATTGACGAATTCGACTTTGGCAAATGGAAGCAGCTGCTGGCGATTCATCTCGATGGTGCCTTCCTAACGACGCGCGCGGCACTGCGGCATATGTACCGGCTCGGCACCGGCGGCAGCATCATCTATATGGGCTCGGTCCATTCCAAAGAGGCGTCCCTGCTGAAGGCGCCCTATGTTACTGCCAAGCATGGCCTGGTCGGGCTGGCGAAGGTCGTCGCCAAGGAAGGCGCCAAACACGGTGTCCGCGCGAATGTGATCTGTCCTGGTTTTGTGCGCACGCCGCTGGTCGACAAGCAGATTCCGGAACAGGCAAAAACGCTTGGCATCTCTGAACAGGACGTCATCAAAAACGTCATGCTCAAGGAGACCGTCGATGGCGAATTCACCACGGTCGAGGATGTTGCCGCCGCCGCCCTGTTCTTCGCCGGCTTCGGCAGCAACGCCCTGACGGGTCAGTCGCTGATCGTGAGCCA
>DATJWZ010000836.1:0-13688 GCA_035500795.1 Candidatus Eiseniibacteriota bacterium
GTACGTACCCACCATGGTGGTTCCGTCGGAACTAAGACCGCCATCCAGAGTGAAGGTCTGGTCGCCGGCACTCACTGTCAGGCTCACGCGCCCCCCATTCAGAGTGCCGGTGACGGGAGCAGATCCGCTGCTGCAAACCGTGGGAATTCCTCCAGGAGCCGACGGCGGCAATTGCACGTTGTAGACAACACCCCCGGTCACAGTGCTGTTGTTCTGCACCAGAAAACCACCTTGAATTCCTCCCAGAAACGATCCATCGGAAGGCGGTGTCATTGTGAATTGCCAGTTGCCAGCAATCTGTGCTGTGCCGGATGAATTGTTCGAACTCGAACTGCTACCTCCACAGCCTGACAAGAACAAAAGAACCGCACCCAAACAGAACAGCAGCGCCGACTTTTGCGCAAACGAGAATGCACAACAGATTGCTCTCTCTTCTGCGGAGCCTGTTGTGCGCTTCATTCGAAAACTGATTTCCGGTGTTCGCATCTGCTGCTCTTAAAAACTCCACTTGAGACCGAACTGAATTGTGCGCGGACGATGCGCGTCTAGCGGGTGCAGGAACGACGCACCCGAAACGCAATCGACCCCGCTGGCCTGAAAACCCGCAGAATACTGCGGCCCTGCGTAACAACTCACAACGTTGTTTCCGCTACTCCCTGGATTGTCTGGGTTGTAGGTACGAAATTGAGTCTGGTTAAGGATGTTGAAGAATTCCGCGCGGAACTGAAGGTCGCTCGATTCTGCAAGCTTGAACCGCTTGAGCAGAGTCAAATCGAAGTTCAACCGCGAAGGATTATTGAGAAAATTCCGTCCGGCATCGCCAAAGGTCAGGCCGCGCGGAGCAACGAACTCCGAAGGATTGCCCAAAAGCGGTCCGAAGCTCGGATAGCTGATACGCGGCATAGGCAATCCCTTAATCACATCGGGATACGAGGCAGCGATTCCCAGTCCGCTCGAAACACCCGCATTATCAGTCAATCCAATGCCGGTATTCCCAGAACTGTTGATAACAGTAAACGGAGTACCTGACTGAAATTGCGTGACGCCGGAAATTTCCCAGCCGTTGAAGAGAAGTTCCAATACCTTGGAGCAGCACTTACTCGCCTCGGTTGTCTCGCCCGTTGGCTGCTGCTCAGGAACATCCGACAGCAGATCGTGCATCCCTCGCGCCAGATCCGGCACTTGATACAAGTAGCTAAAGCTCAGCAGGTGGCGTTCGTCGAAATTTGAGCTTGCCCAGTTCGACCGCAGGTTATACGAGTCGACCAGAACGGGATCGCTGCGGTCCGACGAATTGTCGAGAGAATGACTGTAAGAATAGGAAAGCCCGGCAGTCAGCGGACCCCTGGTACGCCGCAACGTAAACTGCATTGCGTCATAACGCGATGTCGCCACATTTTGCAGCGAGAAAATCTTGCCCAGCCCCGGATACGGGCGCCCCAGCAAAGAATTGACGTTCGGAATGTTGGGCGACGTGCACGCCGCCTGTAGATGAACATACGCGGGATTCTGTGGTGTCACAATCGTTCCGCTTTGCAACAGGAACGGTGTCGTACCATCCCCGGGATGACCAGCGCCCGCGATCGGAGAGATGCTGCAATCGTCCAGCATCAGAGGTTCGTTGGGCCCGAAAGGATTTTCATTCAACGGCAACGGCTGCAATTGATTTAGCTGCCGCTCGATCGTGAGGTGCGTGCCCTTGCTCGCCACGTACGCAATGTTCGCGACGATCTGATGCGGAAGTTCTCGCTGCACTCCGAAACTCCACTGCTGGGCATAAGGCCAGACCGCCTTCGTCGGAATTCCCGTGACGTCGAGCGGGAAAACCGAGCCCACTGGCGGAGTGGGAGTAACTCCATCCAGTGAGCATGACGTATGGTTCGGATCAAAGGTCGAACCGTATCCCACATTCCCGATGCACGAGTAGTTCAAAGGAAGAGGCTGAGTCATGCTCAGAACAATCGGCGAACTCGCTTCCAACGATCCGGTGTTGGCCTCATTCCCAGTACCGTGCTCAAAGAAAATTCCATAGCCGCCACGAACGGATGTCTTGCCATCTCCAAAGGGATCCCACGCAAAACCGACGCGAGGCGCAGGATTGAAGAGGTGTCCAGTCATGCATCCCGTGGGCACACCATTCACTCCACAGCGAACCAATCCCAGATCGTTCACCACTCCTTGCGGCAATTGAAATGTCGTCTGATCGAATGGAATCGGGGCATTGTGTGCTTCTTTATCGAGTAGCACTCCGCTGACGGGATCCACCGCAAACCGATTCTGATTGAAGTTGCCCGCCACCCAGTTCCAGGCATTCTTATACTTTTCGCGATAAGTTCCGAACAGGCTCACACGCAATCCAAGGTTCAGCGTGAGTTTGCTGGTGACTTTCCAGTCGTCCTGAAAGTACGGCTCAGCCAGCTGATAGGTCTGGTAGTAACGGCTCTGTGACGAATCCTGACTGAAGCTCTGGATGAAATCCCGCGTGACCCCATTGCTGACACTCTGCAGAAGAAAATCGGCAAATGCGTTTCCGGTGCTGCGGACAGCATTGGCGAACGTCAACAAACCCTGCACATCGCCGGTCGCCGCTCCGATCGCGTTGTTGGTCTGATTCCGCTGAGCTAGGACAACCTGCCCGCCGAACTGCAGCGTGTGCTTGCCGACGGACTTGCCTACGTCGTCCCGCAAGGCATACGTGGGATTCGTATGGCTCCACGGCATATAAGAAGGATCTTCCGCGAAACCTCTGCCGCCATACGCAGCATTTGTCCCGAGAATCGCCACTCCTGGCACCTTGCCGCCGAAACCGTTCTGAAACAGATATCCCATCGCGCACTGCGGAATACCAGTCGTGGGATCGAGGCTCAGTTGCGGATTGCATTGTCCGGGGGCAGACGCGTCGGCGACTAGAGGCTGGTCGAGCGTCGGACTGCGTTGAAAGCGCGCGCCCCCCGGTCCGTTCTGATCGACCAGCGTGATGTCGGAGTTCACATAGCTGGCGACGAAGTCGTTGATCAGCGTTGGCGAAATCGTTTGTGTAAATCGTGCGACAAGACTCGTGCCCGGGCCGGCGAAACGATTCTGGATTGTCGCGAATTGGGCCGCCGACGGATTCGTCGTATGCAGGTAGTTCCACTGCGGCGCCAAAACCGTCGTGTCCCACTGGTCATGAACGTAATGAAACGAGAGTTTCAGCTTCTGCGTAAGCGTCTGATCGATTCGAAACAGCTCTTCTCGCCAGTAAGTCGAAGGCGAAATCGCCTGGATATAGCAGTGATTGGGATCGGTGAGATCCAGGTTCGCAACTTGGAAGTTGCATCCGAATGGAGCGTTGGGCAGAGGAATGAGGTTCGACTGAAGAATCGCCAGGGCATTTTTGTCTACCCCAAGTGGTGACGGGAATCCCGGCAGTTGCTGTCTCTGAAGGTTGTAGATCGGGATCTGCGCTCTGCTGTTGGGATTATCTGGTAAAGACGGACAGTCGGGGAATTGCTGCCGGTCAAACGTTTCGGCAGTTCCTTCCAGAGGGCAAACGTCGGTGAAGTCGAACACCTGCGAAACCAGCCCCGTTACACTCGGAGGGCTAAGGTTCGTCTGGATGCCTTGCGGCGTCATGATCAGCCCGCGCTCTTTCAGCGACGGTACCGCCTGGTTGTAGTCTGTCGGCGTCTTTTCCAGACGCACTTCCTCGGAAAAGAAGAAAAATGTCTTATCTTTTTTCTTATTGAAGACTCCAGGAATCGTCAGCGGCCCGCCGATCGTTCCCCCGAAATCGTGCCTGCGGTAAAGAGGTGTACGTCCCGGAGCGTCGAAGTAGTTCCGCGAGTTGAACGCCTCATTGCGAAGGAACTCGTACACTCCGCCATGAAATTGTTCGGTACCCGATTTCGTGGTGACCTGTACCGTGCCTGACGCCGTCCGCCCATACTGAGCTCCGTAATTCGACGTCAGAACTTTTACTTCTTGAATCGCGTCGAGACTCGGATACACCATCAACGTGCTGGCCGCGCCATTGAGTCCCGTATTCAGCACATCGCTGCCGTCCACTTCGAAGGTGTTATATTCCACGCGCCCGCCGTTGACGCTGTACTTCACACTTCCGACGACGCCAACTTTCGCTTCGTCCTGACCGGTTTGATTGCTGACCCCGGGCGCCAGCGCAATCAGTTGCGTAAAGTTCCGCCCATTAAGTCCAATCGATACAACTTCCTTTTCCGTGATCGTGCCTGACACGCTGGCCGATTCGGTTTCCACCGTGCCTACCGTCGAAGACTCGACATTTACTTCTGTCTTCTCGCTTGCCGGCTCCAGAGAAGCATCCATCGTCAGCTCGAGACCGGCAACTACATTGATGTAGTCCAGGGTCTTCACAGCGAAATTCGGTGCCGTAATCGTGATCGTGTAAGAGCCGGGCGTGAGATCGGTGAAAGCGTAATTCCCTTTGTCGTCGGTCTTGCTCTGCTGCTTGCCTGACGCACTGCTAAGGACCACATCTGCTCCCGTCACAACAGCTTGCGTGGCATCGGTGACGGTGCCATGGATCCCCGCCTTCTCATTCGGAGGATTCTCCTGTCCAACCGCAAGGCTGCAAACGAGGACCAGTGAGACAACAATCGACGCACCGCGACAAAGATCGCGAAACACAAATTTCACGAAATGCTCTCCGGTCTTGATTCTGGTGTGAAGGGTTTTGAGAAACCGAAGGCGGATGGTACAGGAACGAAAAGCTATACAACGTTAAAATAATATGAAAATTTTATGAACGCTATGTGACGACAACTTTTGCAGTCACATTCTTTTCACAAACTCTTCATCTGCCGTTAACAGCTATACAGGTATTCTCTTCCTGCATTTCCGAACAAGGTCGAGTCGCACGGCCGTAGTCGAGTAAACCCAGTAAACAGTCAAAAACCAAGAGTCCGCTGAGTGCAGGTCTGCGCGTGGGGCAAAGCGCGCCGCGCGTGAACTGAAAGTGACGTCTTAACCAAGTCCAACTTCAGAAAGGAATCTCTATGACGCGCATGAAATACGTTATGGCGGCGCTGTTGTCTGCCGCCCTGCTGAACCTCGCGCCTCAATTGCACGCGCAAATCACGGTGAAAGTGGTGCTCGCCGGTTCATCGGCTCTGTGGCAATCGATGGCACTCGCCGCCTACAAAGGCGGAGCCTGTGTCTCAGGTGGAACAGCGCCTTGCTTCCACTACACCGCGAAGAACTTTAACCTCATCGACAGCCGCCCTACCGCGAAGGGTGGAGCGGCCGCCAACGATCCTGGCAACCTCTGGGTCGTATGGGACAGCAATGCCACTTCGACCAACGTTTGGGCGTACATCAGGGTCGACTCCGGTGTCGGCGATCGCTGCTATTTCGCGCAGCCGCGCTGCACCGTCAGCCTTCCGACAGTGCCGGCTCCTGCCAATTTGATCGCCCAAAACCTGTGGGGTGACAATTCGCCCGACACTGCTCCACCTGCTGCCCTCGTCGCGCTGCTGCAAGGCGGAACTCTGTCAGTGAATGCAGCTGCCACCGACATTCGTCCGGAAGACGCACTCTTCGCGACTTGCCGTGCCAACTCGGCCCTCGGCGGCGGCCCTGATGGCCTCGCTGGCTTGGGCTACAACAGCAATAACGCTTCCGGCGTTTGCCCCACTTTTGGCGCTACGCTCGCCAAATTGGAAGGCTCGGACATCCAGAGCGCCTACCCGGGCAGCACCAGCACCGCACACGTTCTTGCTTTCAATCTCTCGGGAAAAGATCCTTTCACCGGAACGGCGATCCCTGCTGCTACCACAACTTCGGTCGGAGCTTCTCCGGTGATCTTCATTACTTCGCGAACGGGCGCCTTGGCGAACGTTACCAACATCACCGATTCGCAAGCACACACTTTGTTCAGTGGCGCCAATTGCGATGCCAGCGTACTGGGAGCTGCTGGTTCTCCGATTCAGGTCTATCTGCGTGAGCCGCTCTCCGGAACCATGAATACCACTGAATACTCCGTGTTTCGCTACTGGGACAAATCCGGCGCCAGCCAGGAAACTGGCGTCAATGCGGTCAACCCGTTGGCTTCGTCTTGCGCCTCTGGCGGTTCGCGGTATCGCGCCATTGGAACCGGCGAAGAAGTCAATTCCGTGCTGAACTCGGTTTCGCAACGTGGAACTGACGGCATCGGCTACACCTTCTTCAGCTACGGCAACGTCTCTGGAATCGCCAACAGCGCCAGCTACGGTTATCTCACTCTCAACGGAATCGACGGAATCTTCCACAAGTACGGAACCACTATCGATCCCGGGCAGCCTGCGATCGCCGGAGCACTGCCGGGAGTCGCAAATCTTCCAGCCACGTGCGCTGGCGGCGCCGGTAGTTTCCCCTGCGCGGAAGGCAAAATCTGGAGCGGCAATTTGTCGTTCCCGAACCTCCGCAACGGATCCTACCGCGCGTGGTCTCTCCTGCGCGTGGTTAGCAACGGGACAGCATTGTCGGCCGCCAACCTGTTGGTCTCCGGTTCCCAGACTTATGCCGTGAACTCCACGCCAGACTTCGTGCCGGGAGTACAGGTGGGGTCTGCGGACGTCGGCCTTACGCTCCTGCGCTCGCACTACACACAACTCGGTATCGCCCCCGTCAATGTCGCCACAACCGGCGACCGCGGCGGTGATGCAGGCGGATGCATTCTGTTCAGCACGCGTATCGCTGCTAGCTCCGACACAACCACCAAGCTTGCACAGGTGGGCCCGGGCAGTTCCTGCGTCCAGGTACCGTAAGCATTCCAACCGAGGGCGAGTGTGCACTTCACATCTCGCCCTCGCATGCGTAAGTACGATGTTGGGCGGCGAACCACCGAAAACTCGGAGTTCGCCCCCACTTTTTAGGCGTAACCGGTTATAGCACTCAATAGGAAATGTGCAGCACTAGTTCGCGATCAGTTCCCATGAAAACGTTGGTTTTTAAAATCTCAATTCTGCTTCTCACATCCCAAATCTTTCTCGCGCAGCGCAGCGCGGCTCAATTTATCCCCGCCTCACCACCAATCGCCGATCCTGCGGATCAGCGATTCCGCGACGTTAAGGAGGATTGGACTACTCCGTCTCTTTCCACCAGTTCTCTTCACCCCGTTGATCCTCTCTTCGGTTACATCAACGACCACGAAGCCTACACGGTTGACTTCCTGCAGTTGCAGTGGAGATTTGGCGATCCTCTTGACCTGTACGTAATCAAGCCAAAAGGCGAGAAGAAGCCGCCCGTCATTCTCTATCTCTACGGATATCCCACCGGCACCGACCGCTTCGTGGATCCGGCATTTCAAGAGAAAGTCACCCAGGATGGATTTGCGGCTGTCGGCTTCGTGTCGGCGTTAACGGGGCACCGTTATCACGATCGCCCCATGCGCGAATGGTTCCTCAGTGAACTGCAGGAGACGCTCTCCACCTCCGCCCACGACGTACAGATGATTTTGAATTACCTGGAGACTCGCGGTGATCTCGATATGTCGCGCATCGGAATGTACGCGCAAGGCTCGGGAGCGAGCATCGCCATATTAGCTTCAGCTGTCGATCCGCGCATCAAGGTGCTCGATGCGACAGACCCTTGGGGCGATTGGCCGGTTTGGTTTGCCCATTCAACATTTCCGCCGGAAGACGAGCGTGCAGGCTATCTCACTCCAGAGTTTCTGAAAAAAGCAGCTTTGCTCGATCCCATTGATTGGCTGCCGAAAATGCAGACGAGAAACTTTCGTCTTCAGGACGCAACTTTCGAGACCACAACCCCGAAGGCCGCCAAAGAAAAATTACGGGGGGCTGTTCGTGCTGGCTCGACCGTCGTGGTCTACAAGACCCCAGAGGATTTTAACGCCGTAGTTCGTAGCAAATCGGAACTGACCTGGATCGAGCAGCAACTCCGTTCATTACCTGACATGAGTCGGGCTCGTGCCAGTCTCGGCCAAAAGAGTCTCGCGAAGTGAGCACAGCAGATATGCAGGCAGAGTTGTGAAACCAACTCGGAGGCAGATATGAAACAGGTCATCAGAATAACGTCAGTCTTGCTGCTGACCATTATGGGTCGCGGCCTGGCGCAGAGCCCATCTCATTCAGCATTGCCTTTTTTATATGACGTCGCGCAGGAGACAGTGCTGACCGGAACTGTAACGGGAGAGTTCCCCAAGCCTGCTCCCGGGATGCTCCCCGGGGCCCACCTCACTCTCACCACACCAGGCGGTTCAGTCGACGTCAGTCTCGGCGTATTCGCCTTCACGGGCAAGGGGTCGCTCACTGTCTCTGGAGGTCAGCAGATCGAAGTGACCGGCATCATGAAAACACTTCCGGCGAAGTCCGTCTTCCTCGCTCGGCTCGTCAAAGTTGGCGACACCACCTACACCGTCCGAAATGCCCATGGACTGCCAGTGCCTCCGAATTCGCATGAACGCGCAAATCAAGACGCTCAGAACGGGGAGGATCGATGAACAGATCCTGGAGACTGTTGCTGGCTGTCAGCCTGGGCTTTCTCACGAGCTGTACGACAGTAACTCGTCAAATTGGCCAAACACCCATGCAGGTGTCGATCATACCTGTCAGCGGCTCTAACCAAAGCCATGCGGTGAAAGGCATGTTTGCTCAGGCGCTCGTGGCGACGGTAAGCATGAACGGAATTCCGATGAGCGGCATCGTCGTCAAGTTTGTCGCTCCATCTTTTGGACCCAGCGCCACCTTCTCCAACACCTCTTCAATCACTGCAACAGCCACATCAGATGAATTCGGAACGGTAACATCGCCCTCATTCGTTGCGAATGGCAAGGTCGGGACCTATACGATCACGGCTACAACCGACGCAATTGACACTCCCGGCGCCTTCAGTCTGACCAACACTGCCGGCGGACCAGCCTCGATCGTTGCCGCTAGTGGATCCCCGCAAACGACATCGATCGGCGCTGCCTTTCCCTCCCCACTCGTAGCGCAGGTTTTGGACGCGGGTGGCAACCCGGTGAAAAGCGCCGTCGTCACCTTCACCGCTCCTGCCTCAGGAGCCAGTGGCACATTCGCAGGTAACGTGCTGACGGAAACCCATACCACGAACGCCAGCGGTCTGGCGACTTCAACCACATTTACCTCGAATCTCACTTCGGGCGCTGATGTCGTAACCGCCACTGTTGTCGGAGTAACCGATCCCGCGAACTTTAATCTGACGAATGGCGCCGGTGCGCCTGCTAATATCGTCGCCAGCCAAGGCACTCCTCAAAGCGCCGGCATTGGCACCGCGTTTTCGGTGCCTCTCGGTGCTTCTGTCCTTGATGCTGAATCGAATCCGGTCGCCGGAATTCCCGTTACGTTTACGGCTCCAAATTCTGGGGCCACGGGCACGTTCGTGGGTGGGAAAAGTGTCGTCACAACCGTGACCGATGCGACGGGTCTGGCTACCGCTCCTACATTCACAGCCAACGGAACACTCGGCTCCTACACAGTAACGGCGACAAGTTCCGCCGTATCCGCCACAGCCACGTTCTCTTTGACCAATCGTCAGCCCGGCAACACCTACGTGTTCTATCTCAGCGGCCAGGACGCCTATGGCCCCGACTTCTACGCGCTCGCAGGATCAGTGATCATCGATCCAAGCGGAAATATCCTTGCTGGCGAACAGGACTACAACTCTCCTAGTGTCGGCATCGTTTCGCCCCAGCCTTCCGGAGACACCATTACCGGCGGAACAATGGTCGTGAATGGCACCACTGGACAAGGAACTCTCACACTCGTCACCAACAATACCAGCCTCGGCGTAAATGGAGTGGAAACTCTGGGCGTGCAGTTTGTGAACACAAACCACGCGCAGATTATCGAGTTCGATGGCACAGCTACGTCGAGTGGAAGTCTGGACACACAAACTCAAGGCACGTTAAGCGGTGGGTTCTCATTTGCGCTTGGTGGACTCGACAATATTCTCGGCCCGGTTTCGTTCGGCGGAGTCTTTTCAATCGCCGGAACCACAATTCAGAGCGGAACAGTTGACGAAAACGACGACGGCACACTCGCTACAGGCACTTCCCTCAGCGGCACGATTTCTGCACCGGATTCACTGGGCCGCGGAACTCTGACTACAAATCTGAATTACCTCGTACAGCCGCTTGGTTCACCGATTGCGCTGAACTACTACATCGTCGGTCCGGAAGTGATCCGGATCATCGGCGTCGACCCCTCTGATTCACCGATGGGTTCTGCCTTCGGCCAAGGATCATCGGCAGGTTCTTTCACCAACGATTCCCTCAAGAACTCCGTCTTCGGATTGCAAGGAAGCCCATTCCTCATCAACTACGGCACTGCGGGATCCATCGCTCCATCATCGGGTAGCTTCACCGGCGTAGCTGACAATAGCGAAACCTTCTACGGCGCGCAGTCGATCGCAACGTCGATCTTCGGCACTTACTCGATTGCCGGCAGTGGATACGGTAACCTGATCATCGGCCAGGACGGTGTCCCGATCCTGAATGACGTCAACATCCTTGGGATCTATATGACGGATCCCAAGCTGAACCTCAGCGATCCCAACAACACCAGCGCCGGATTGGGCGGAGCTCTGCTGATCGATATGGACGGCGCACTGCCCGGCGGAAGTGGCGTGGTGATTCCACAGACGGACACTTCCACCGCGTCGTTCACGGGCAACTACAGCTTCGGAGCGCAATCCTTCTATGCAGGTCTGGGCTTCGATTTCGTCGGACAAGGATCGGTTACCGGTGGCACTCTGAACGGCTCAGGCCTGTTGAGTGACATCTTCGAGGTATTCAACTCAACCACGACAGACTCCGGCGTAACATTCGCCGGCACACCGCTCGCCGACACTGGGAATCCCGGCCGCTACACGTTCTCTTCCAGCAATCCCAGTCCGAATCCGCTCAACATGACGGTGAATGGCAACGCCACTCCCTTCGACGTCGCGCTCTATCAGGCAAGCGGCGGACAACTCTTGTGGATGAATGAAGATCCAACTTTCACCTCGGTTTTCTTCGGATCGATGCAGCAGCAGGGATCGCTCGCAGGAATTCCCGGCTCGACCAGCGGCTCTTCCGAAACCATCTCCGCGACCAGCGGTACTCCGCAGAGCGCAAATGTGAATACCGCATTCGCCCTGCCCCTCGTTGCAACCGTGACAACCGGAGGTATACCGCAGAACGGTGTGACAGTCACATTCTCCGCTCCATCCTCTGGCGCCAGTGGTACCTTCACCGGCGGCTTGACAACCGCAACCGCGACAACGAACTCCAGCGGCATCGCCACTTCGCCGACATTCACTGCAAACGCTTCCGCCGGACCGTACACCGTCACCGCGACCGCCACAGGTGCGAGCGCAGCCGCAGACTTCAGCCTGACGAATACATCGTCCGCACAAGAAGTCATTACCGCGACCGGCGGAACTCCGCAGAGCGCCGCCATCAATACCGCCTTCGCGTCACCGCTCGTCGCTACCGTCACAACCGGCGGAGTGGGTACCAGCGGCGTCGTGGTGACCTTCACCGCGCCCGGTTCCGGCGCCAGCGGAACATTCACTGGGGGAGTAACTACCGTCGATGTCACGACCGACACCAACGGCAATGCTACCGCCCCAACCTTAACCGCAAATGCCAGCACAGGCTCTTATACGGTCACGGCGACTGCTCCGGGAATCTCGACGCCCGCCGGTTTCAGCCTGACCAATACTTCGTCAGCGTCGGAAGTGATCACCGCAACCGGAGGCACGCCGCAAAGCGCAACCGTCAACACGGCCTTCGCTTTACCACTTGACGCAACTGTCACCACGAACGGCAACCCGACCAGCGGTGTGCTTGTCACCTTCACCGCACCATCATCGGGAGCTAGCGGCACCTTCACAGGTGGATCCACCACCGCCCAAGCTACAACCAACGCAAGTGGGATAGCCACATCGCCAACCTTCACAGCCAACGCAACCGTCGGCTCCTACACAGTCACGGCTACCGCAACTGGCGCCACAGGTCCAGCCAACTTCAGTCTGACCAACAACTCCGTCTCAAACACCAAGACGTACGTCTTCTCGCTCAGCGGTCTCGACACTCTGGGTCCGGACTTCTATGCGTTAGTCGGAGCCGTTACCTTCGACTCGAGTGGCAACGTGCTTGGCGGCGAGCAGGATTATAATGCCGCCCCCTACGGTCTAATGTCGCCTCAACCATCCGGCGACACGATCACTAGTGGAACGCTGACCGTGAATTCCACCACGGGACAGGGCACGCTTGTGCTACACACCAACAACATCAATCTGGGAGTGGGCGGCGTCGAGACCCTCGGCATCCAGTTCGTGAACAGCAATCACGCGCAGGTGATTGAGTTCGACGGAATCGCTACTTCCAGCGGCACCATGGATCTCCAGGTTCTGCCTTCGGAGTTGAGCGGCGGCTACGCCTTCATCATGGACGGCGTCGATAACAACGACTACCCAACCAATCTTGGGGGAGTCTTCTCGATCTCCGGCGGCACGACGCTGCAGGATGGATTCGTCGACATGAATGACGGCGGCACCGTAACCACCGGCACCGCACTTTCCGGAACCGTGGCCAGTTTCGACTCTTATGGCCGTGGCTCGATCACCAGCACTCTGAACTATGCAGGCTCTCCGGTCACGTTGAACTACTACATCGTTGGCCCTGAAGCTGTGCGACTCATCGATGTCGATACCACCGACTCCGCCGCAGGATCTGCTTTCGGCCAAGGCACAAACGCCACCGCCGCCAGCAACTCATCTCTGGGCACTTCGGTCTTCACCCTGAACGGCAGTCCCTATCCTGAAATCTACGATGCGGCGGGCATGTTCTCCACCAATACAACGACAAATCCCGCAACTATCTCGGGCATCCTCGACGACAACGAAGTGATCTACGGCATCCTCGTCCAGGCAGATCTAATCACCGGCACCTACTCAATCGCAAGCAACGGCTACGGAAGTCTGACGATCGACACCAGCGGCCTCGGCGACATCGCGCAACTTGGCATCTACATGACGGATCTGAACCTGAACCTCCTCGATCCGAACAACACTTCCTCGGGACTCGGTGGCGGGCTCTTCTCGGATATGGACAGCCCGCTCCCCGGAGGCACTGGAATCGTCGTTCCCCAAACTGACACTTCAAAAACCAGTTTCACCGGCAAGTACACACTGGGAGCACAAGGCCTATTCGCTGGATTTGCCGAATTCGACCTCATCGGCGTAGGAACAGTAAACAGTGGCGCTTTAAGTGCCACGGGGCTGATCAGCGATCCATACTCCTACTTCGGATCGAGCAGCACCCTATCGAGCGTGCCCCTCACCGGAACACCGTTGGCCGACACTGGCAATCCCGGGCGCTACACCATGTCCGCAACGAATTCAACGCCGAATCCTCTGAAGATCAAAGTGGGGAGCACAAACTTCCCGTTCGAACTCGCCATCTACCAGGCAAGCGGCGGACTACTCTTCTGGCTCGACGAAGATGCCGCCGACAACTGGAATGGAAGCTTGCAGCAACTCGGCTCCCTCTCTGGAATTCCCGGAGCCAAGAAGAACGGTGTAATAATAATGAAGAAGCCGGATAACGCGGCTAGCAAGAATGCAACGCCCGCCAAAGGAGTGGCGCTCGTTCGCGAAAACAAGGCCCGCTGATCCAAGCGGGCTTTGCAGATACTCGACGCGCCCTCCGAGCGAATTGATTACTCGCC
>DATJWZ010000837.1:0-1698 GCA_035500795.1 Candidatus Eiseniibacteriota bacterium
CGAGAACGAAGTCCCACAGCCGCACGACTTCGTGGCTTGCGGATTTACGAATACGAATCCTTGCTGCATCAGCGTTTCCTGGTAATCCAGCGTCATGCCGTGCAGGTAGATGAACGACTTCGGATCAACGAACACGCGCACGCCGCCGAACTGAAAAATCCGGTCACGCTCGCGCGGCTGTGTGTCGAACCGGATGTTGTAGCTCAATCCCGAGCACCCTCCGCCCTGCACGCCGAGACGCAGCCCTCCCTGTTCCGGAGAGATGCCCTCCTTCACCATCGCACTACGGATCTTCCCGATCGCCTTCTCGGTGACCGTGATGCCCTTTGCCGGCGCAGTCGTAGTCGTATTTTCTATCGCTGTAGTCATATCGTCGCAGCCTCGAACATTGAGTTTCGAGCTACGAGTAACCCCAGATGCTCGCAGCTCGAGACTCATCGCTCTCAGCTACTTCGCTTCGGCAGCAAC
The DNA here is from genome assembly GCA_035500795.1 of Candidatus Eiseniibacteriota bacterium. Classification (GTDB taxonomy): domain Bacteria; phylum Acidobacteriota; class Terriglobia; order Terriglobales; family Acidobacteriaceae; genus Sulfotelmatobacter. The sequence goes on from DATJWZ010000837.1 coordinate 469, forward strand.
CGGCTTCCCGACTTCCTGCTTCTTCTTCCAGTCGCCAATCGCCGCGCGGATCGCGTCTTCTGCCAGCACCGAACAATGGATCTTCACCGGAGGCAGCGAGAGCTCCTTCACGATGTCCATGTTCTTGATGGCGAGCGCTTCATCCACGGTCTTGCCCTTCACCCACTCCGTAGCGAGTGAAGACGAGGCAATCGCCGAGCCGCAGCCAAAGGTCTTGAACTTCGCTTCCTCGATGACGTTCGTCTCGGGATTGACCTTGATCTGCAGTTTCATCACGTCGCCGCACTCCGGAGCGCCGACCAGCCCGGTACCCACGTCCGTGCTGTTCTTGTCCATCGAGCCGACGTTCCGCGGATTGTTGTAGTGATCGATAACTTTATCGCTATAAGCCATGTGCTTTGCTTCTCCTAAACTTGTTCTGCGTTGCTTTTACTGAGTACTAACAACGGAGCCCTGGGTACTGAGTTTTAGTGTGCTTCCCCAGCCCACTTCACATCCTTCAAATTAATCCCTTCCTTCGCCATCTCATACAGCGGAGAAAGTTCGCGCAGCCGCTCCACCGTCTCAATCACGCGATCGGCAACATAATCAACTTCCGCTTCGGTATTGAACCGCCCAATGCCGAACCGGATCGAACTATGCGCCAGATCGTCTCCCGTGCCCAGAGCCTTCAATACATAAGATGGCTCAAGCGTCGCGGAGGTGCACGCCGATCCGCTGGAAACCGCAACATCGTTGATTCCCATCAGCAACGACTCGCCTTCCACGTACGCGAAGCTGATATTCAAATTGCCCGGCAACCGGTGTTCCATCGTCCCGTTGATGAATGTCTCGTCGAGACGGTTCATGATCCGGTCACGCAGTCGGTTCCGCAGTCCAGCCAGCCGGCACGATTCCTGCGGCATCTCTTCCTGCGCAATCGCGCAAGCCTTCCCAAGACCAACAATGCCAGGAACATTCAACGTCCCCGACCGCATCCCGCGCTCGTGTCCTCCGCCATCGATGATCGGCGAAACTTGCACCCGTGGATTCTTCCGCCTTACATACAGCGCCCCCACGCCCTTCGGCCCATACATCTTGTGCGCCGAGATCGACATCACGTCGATGTTCTGCTTGTTCACATCAATCGGGATCTTCCCGACCGCCTGCGTCGCATCGGTGTGGAAGATCACTCCACGCTCGTGACAAAGTTTGCCAATCTCTGCGAAAGGCTGCAGCACGCCAATCTCG
>DATJWZ010000838.1:0-2095 GCA_035500795.1 Candidatus Eiseniibacteriota bacterium
TCCCGAAGATTGCGCCAACGAAGTTGCCTACATTCACAAGCGTGGATATCCTGTCGTCGGAATCGAAGTCGGCGAGGAGTGCGACGGCAAGCACATGACGCCCGAAGATTACGGCGCCATCTACATCCAAGTAGCCGACGCGGTACACAAGCTAACGCCCGGCGCAAAATTGGGCGGCCCGATTTTCGAAGGCGTCGATAAAGACATCACGCTCTGGCCGGATGAAGAGGGACGCACTTCCTGGATGGAGCGATTCGTCGATTATCTGAAGGCCCACGGGCACCTGAAAGACCTCGCCTTCATGTCGTTCGAACACTATCCGTTCATGGTCAACGGATTCGTTCCACCGAACGACTGGGCTTCGCTTTACCTCGAGCCCGGAATCATGAAGCACGTCCTGCACATGTGGCGTCAGGACGGCGTTCCCGCCGACGTGCCGCTCATTATTTCCGAGAGCGGAATCATCGCTGGACGCAGCGGCCCGGGCTACCTCGGCGTGACTGGCCGCGACATCTGGGAGTGCGACGCATTCGGAACATTCTTCGAACAAGGCGGCACCGCGTTCTATCGGCCGGCCATCAACAACGGCGCTGTTGGTCACGGACTCCTCGATCCCGAGGGTGGCGCGGATGGCGGCGGAGCGCATGGCACCTCTGCCTACATTCCTTATTCTTCCGCACACATCATTAATTTCGAATGGTTGCAGCACGAAGCGGGAGCAAACAAAATTTTCCCCGCCTCCGCCGACCTTCAGGACGCCGCCGGCCGCACCGTCGTCACTTCCTACGCCGTCAAACGCCCCGACGGAGACTGGTCGCTGATGCTGATCAACCACGACCTGAATGCGGCTCACCCGGTTCATCTCATAATTGACGATGCCAAACACGCGAGCCATCCGTTCGCCGGATCGGTAGCCATAGTGCAGCACGCCAACAATCCCGCTGAGAATAAGAACGTCACGGTGGCGGCCTCACCCGGCGCCATGTACACACTCCCAGCCGGATCCATCACAGTGATTCGGGGAAAGCTGCGCTAGTTCAGCCTATCTATCGCAACTGATGTAAACGGGCAACATTATCAAGGGGAGTTGTGCACAAAACCTGCACAATCAAGACACCTTCGCTTTGCTGCGAAAGTAACTTTATGAATGGGCATTTGATTCAACGGGCCCAACAGAGCGAAGTAGATGTATCGGTTTAGCACGTATAAAAAAACTAGTGGCTGGTCAAGACGTTTTCCTTGTCAGCAGTGGGATTTACTGCAACGTAGGTAAAGTGGTTGCGGTCACTCCGTCGAGCGCGGACGTGCAGCTATCTATTGTGCGACGTGCCAAAGGATGAGCAATCCACCGGAAATCGCAATCACGTCCTCGGCAGCCGCCACGGCGAAATCTGGCACGTGGACCTTCGAGACGATGAAATGCCGGCTGTAGTAACCGACAAATGCGCCGGTGAGAGCGCCGATTGAGGCGAGCATAGCTGAAAAGAAGACGCTAACCCCGGCGCTCGTGGCGATTGCTAGACCACATGCGCCTCCAAGAACCAATCGCGCGATCAGTCCGAGAGGCGCCGTGCGCGCTGGCGTCTTCGGCAGTTTGTCGGCGATCAGTTCTGCCACTGCCAGCGCGGTGAAAACGATCAACGTGGAGCGATGGTGGAGAAAAGCCAATCTCGTTCCATCGAAATGCAGCCAGCCAAAGTGCGCAGCCCAACACACCAGCGCCGGAGGCGTCAGCGACCGTAGACCATCTACGCAGCCCAGAAGAAACGTCAGCAAAAACGTCATCATCGCAGTCCGAGAGCCCGAAGCCCGAAGCCCAAATTCAGTGCGCCGTAGCCTTCTCCGCTCCCAGCCCCGTATTCGACCGCACCATCAATTCGTTGAACTTGTGCTGTGATGTCGGCTCGTGGCTCATTAATGTCCCGACGAAAGCTCCCAAAAATCCCAGAGGGATACTGAGAATCCCGGGGTTCTCCAGCGGAAACCAGGCCTTCGCCTGGATCAAATGCCGCGCCGCACCAGTCACCGTCGGCGGATCGATCGCCATTAGGCTTGGACTCACAAGGATCAATCCGATCGAAGCCAGCAGTCCCAC
>DATJWZ010000839.1:0-22256 GCA_035500795.1 Candidatus Eiseniibacteriota bacterium
TACGGGCTGTTGCAGGAAATCAATGCGGGATCTGTCGCGCTCAATTCGCCGATGTATCGCTACTATTCCTCGCTCAGTAACATCATCTATGTGCCAATGGAGGATGGCGTAAACGCCACTCAGCTTGCCGCGCTGGGCACGAATGCGCGTCCGGCGTTCTACAGCGGTGTTGATCTTTCCAGTGTTTCCATTTTTAATGGCAGTGCTGCATTGCCGAACATCGGACTGACCTCTGCCGGAGCAAAAATCAGTGGAGTGATCCCCGGCTACAGTGCGCCGACTGCGCAAGCGCTTACTTTCGTGTTTTACATGGATGCGGCACCATCGGTGGATGCCCAGGTCATTTACTTCGGTGGGTCCACATTCAATGTGGCGGTAGTGGCCGGATCGGCTGCATTCAAATTCACCTTTTATGACACGGATGGTGCAACTGTTCTCAGCACATCGACTTCTCTGTATGGAACGGGTGCCGCGCCGCCGGAACCATTGGTAATGGTAATCGAGCTCAGCTACTCCGCGGGGACGATCACGTGGGTAGCCAACTGGCGCACGCAGGACCCTCAAACGGGCTACTCGGTTACTGGCTCGTTTACAAAGACGATGGCGGTATTCAGCGGATATTCCATTCCTGGATTGCCCGATAGCTCGGGTGTTAATACATTCGCAACCGGTCATATAGCCGTATTGGCGAATATCGATACATATCTTGAGTCGCCACATCTGCAATCATTCCGTGGCTACAGCGGTGAAACCGCACAAGGCCGGATGCAACGGCTCCTTGGAGAGATGGGCTATAGCTATCAGTTATGGGGGTGGACGCCTTCCGATATCTCGCAATACATGGGCGCACAGCCGATCGACACACTGTCTAACATCCTCGATCAGTGCCTTTCCGTATCCCGTGGAGTCCTGATTGACTGCCGTGACGTCTATGCGGTAGCCATTGTTTCTCGATTCTGGCTTGAGAATCAGAACAATGCGTATCAGGTGTCCTATACGGACGCCACCGTCGCGGGAAAGCTCGGCATCGATGACAACAACGTTGTGCGCAATAGCGTGACTATCACGCGCAATGGTGGCAGCTCGACCACATCCACCACGACAGATGGCCGCTATGCTCTGACAAATGGCTTTGCTGGCTACTCCGACACGTTCAATCTGTACACGGATGACCAAACAACATACCTTGCCAATGCCATCCGTTTGATTGGCTCGTGGGAAGACCCGTTCTTTACCTCCATTCCATTCAATTTCGCACGGAAAGAAGTACAGAGTAGTACGACATTGCAGCAACAGCTGGAATGGCTGGATATCAGTTTTGCATTCACGCTGACCAACCTTCCGTACTATCTACCGGCGCGCCCGGCAGAGGTACTCATTGAAAAGTATGTTGAGGAACTGTACCGCTATCAGCGCTTGATTACATTTCAGACGTCTCCGGCGCGCCCATACCACACGGCACAGTTCAACATGTATCCGCGGGCGCACGTCGGTCTCGCTACCGCCAAGCTGCACGCGGACATAACCGCCGGAGCGACAACCATGCAGGTTGACGTCACGCTTCCGGAAACTATTACCTATCCGGGAAGCCCTATCGCGCTCGACATCGGTGGTTTTGAGAAAGTCACATGTACGGCCGTGAGCGGTACATCGTCGCCGTACACATTCACTATCACACGAGGAACTCCGGCCATCACGCACAAAGCGAATGAGACCGTGCGGCTCTGGACCCGTTATTTCTTGTGCTACTGAGAGGTTGCTATGGCAAAGTATCCCGTGTGGTCCGGCTTGGATGAATTGACAGTCGCCAAGCTTATGTACATGCAAGAGGACTGGGCAGTAAAAGCATCGAACACGACCCGCACAAGCACAACGACGCTGGCGGATGACGCCGATTTGACGCTCGCGGTAGAGGCGAACGCTACCTATTACATTGAGTTCAGTGTGCGCTTTGGTGCGAGCACTACTGAGCTGATCAAGACTGCGTGGAATACACCTACCGGCGCTTCCGGCTCGCGCACCGTACTAGGCCCGGCATCAAATGCAACGAATACGTCAGCTGATCAGATCACCATGCGCGCCGGTGGTCACGCGTTCGCTACGGCGATTGTGTATGGCACGCGTAACGGTACGACGGTTGCGTCTGGCGCACTCGAATACGGTGTTATCTTGACTGGCGCAACAGCGGGCAATGTGACGCTACAATGGGCGCAGAGTACATCGGGCACGGGCGGCACCGTTGTATTCGCACAGTCTTACGCTATGGCAAAGCGCCTAGCGTAACAAAGGAAAGGAGAGACCGCATGGCACAGCCTGACGTAACAAGCGCCAAGTGGGTTGGACACCCAAAGAGCTTCACTACTGGCCGATTGACGGGACAGCCGTCCGTCATCGTCATGCACACCACCGAGGGCAGCGAGGGCGCTAGCTCCGCGGAGAATGGTGCTGCATATGACAAGACCCGTACCGATGGAACGTCGACGCATTTCTTTGTTGATTCCGATTCCACGGTTCAGGAAGTCGAAATCAAGGATGAGGCGCACGCGGCGCGCGAGCACGGCAATAACATCGGAATTCAGATCGAGATCTGCGGCAAGGCGGGCCAGACCACGGCACAGTGGGATGACGCGGTGAGCAAGGCGACCATGGAGCGTGTTGCACAACTCGTCGTGGAGCTTCGTAAGAAGGGTAATTACCCGCTTGTCCGGCTGAACAAGGCACAGCTTCGTTCCGCCGCGTACGACAAGGGCGCGGTACATGGCATCTGCGGCCATGTCGACATCACGTATGCATTCCCGGAGGACAACGGAACGCACACAGACCCCGGACCGGACTTCCCTTGGGAAGCCCTGTTCAAGCGAGTTACCGCACTAGAGGGAGGAAATGCATTGAAGACTGCACCAAAGATCGCTGTCAAGGTTGGTAGCGATACGCTGATGCTTCCTGAATTCAAAGAAGGCGACAACGACCGTGATTTCGGGGGTCGTGACCACATCTGGCGGATGCAGGGCATCATCGGTGCTACCCGGGACCACGATTGGGGACCGCAGACCACTACGGCTCTGGCTGCATTCCTCAAGAAACCGGCCGCGGACTGCAAGAAACTCACCGCGGACATCTACATCAACCTGTACGGACTTGACGGGTAAGGAGTAATGCAATGACTGGACCTCTTGTGAAGACCACAGCGGCTAAGGCGTGGATTTCCGCCATCGGCAGCACGATCACGGCTCTGACCACGTTCTACGCCGCTGTGCAGGTCGCTACGGCGGACAACGGCCTAGACGCGGGGGATGTCAGCTCCCTGCTTGTCGCGGGGGTCGCACTCGTCGGCACTGTCTACGGGGTGTGGCGCACGCCGAACAAGCCGGCTTCCTAAAACGGACAAAGGGATGTGACGTAGGTCACACGATTAGGGCTTCCATCCGCGCTCGATCCGAGTAATGTCATCGGCACAACAGCAAATGACAAACGGTCGAACCGCCCGGCAGGGACAACAGGCACAGAGCCATCCCGTAAGTCCGGATCCGGAAGCCCAGGGCGAGTGGTGCCCCCGGTGAACCTAGTAGTTATCGAATAGGAACCGACGCAGCGCCTACACAGCGTTTCCGCCGAACACCCTCGGGTGGCTCTGTGATACACAGCGATTCGCTCGCTTGATTCACGAATAAGGTATCGGGCTTGACCGGCGTACGGTGCGGGACCTAACCAATAACTAGATGGATCGCGGAAGAACCGCGATACAGGTTCACTCAACAGGCGTGGCGGCCTGTACAAACGTGAATCAATTCCTCAGACTGAGGGAATCTGCATTGCTTTGCGAGTGCCAAAGTCAATGGTCTGCCGGATGCGTACTGGCAGCTATACGGAGTGAGCGCCACTACCAGCCGGACCGGGCCGAAAGGTTGCAGCCGTAATTGTGGATGAGCGGCAATGCAGATTTCCTCGCAAGTCATTGGAATGAATGCACAGACCTCGGTATTAATGATGTAGACCCTAGTAACGCTGACAGGAGAGACGACTATCCGGCCGGTAGTCCTCATGAAACACTCCTTAGGCCAGAACGGTGAGTCAGGTGATATTGAGTGATCTGTGCATTCTTTCGAGTGACTTTGGGAGAGGACACTCGGTAACCCGAGAGGAGAATGATGGACAAGTTCACTTCCGCCATGCTCGGTAAGCCCTTCATGTGGCAGACCGTGAATTACGACACCGTGGCGGTTCACGTGGTCGGTATCAGCCCGAACGGGTTGGTCGCATCGCTCACGATCGACGGCGGGGAGGACGCTACGCCCTCTCAGCGCCACGCTGAGCTGTCGGACGGCACGGGTTTCGCTGTCATTGGCCAGCTGGTCAAGCGGCCTTCCATCCGGCCTCTGACCGCTCACGCTGAGCGTGTGCTGACCGAGAAAGCCAAGACGCTGCATCCCGTGTCGCATTTGGATGGTAAGACGCTCGCCGAGCTTCGGGCGTACGCCCTGGAGGAGACGTTCTAGTTGCCGAATTTCGTTCAGATTGTCAATCCGACCATCAAGCGCGGTATTCCGCCGCGTGATCTTACGATGGCGGACATCATCACCGTGCCCGTCAAGCGGCCCGGAACGTGGAACCTGGGCGACATGCTCAGCCACGATTCCGTGGTTGCACTGTGGCGAGCGCATACCGCGGCCGAAAAGCGAACGAGCAAGGCTTGACGGGCACTCGGGTACATCGGCGAGAGTCGGTGTGCCCTGTGAGTCCATCAATCCAAGGAGGAATTGAAATGGCTGAGGCTACCATGAAACACGTCCGTGACTACTTCAACGAGGGCACGGACCGCCCGGTCACCATGACGGAATTTTCCGATTTCTGGAAGTCCTGCATGGACGTTCAGAAGAACGAGTACAAGGCCGCCGTGGCCGAGATCCTGGCGGCCAAGTAGTGAAGCTCTGGCGGTTGGGCACACGAATCCCCGTCGCGGGTAACGGGTGGGTCGGTATCGGTGATAAGCCGAAGGTCAAGGCGATCAAAGTTCGTCGAGCCGACGGCAGTACCAAGGGCGGCGCGCACAAGCCTGGAAAGCACGCGAAATGATCAAATTTCTCGCCAGGGTTTCCGCCCTTTCGCTACTGGGCGGAGCATTGGGGTTGGCAATCGTCAGCCTTTTCATTCGCTAATCACAACTGAATAAGAGTTGCCGTACATGACTGACGACTCTGTGCGGCAACGAGCCACGATGCTGCAAATGGTAGACAGCGATGGTGTTGAGCCATCGGTTACGGGTTCGAATCCCGTTCGTGGCGCGCAACCGCAGCATTGATTCCCTAACAAAGCTAACGGCGGTGTGCAAGCCGTTAGGACAAAAAAGGGCACTGTGCACAGGTGAATCGGAGCGATTGTCCGCCCGAGAATGCTGCGGTCAAAACGTTGCTCGTGCGATTACGCGACGCACGGTACCGGATTTCCTCCGTTCGTCCGGTACGCAGAATTGACCTCTCGGGTGGGGGAGGTTAATTCACTCGCGTAGGCTGGCAGCCATGAGCGAGGCCACATTATCGAAAACTCCGGAGTCTTCCCCACGATTGCCGGTAAGTAGAGAAGTGTGCGGAGGTTCGATTCCTCCCTGCCAGGCAACAGCACCATGGAGAGGAAAATATATGGCCATTCGGCGTATTCAGTGCCGCGCACACCCCGGCGGTATTTTCACGATCAATCCGAAGCGCGGACGGCAGCCCGTCAGCTGTAAGCCGGAGTACCCGTGTGACCGAGTCAAGGTTATTGACGTCGCAGGGAAGCAACAGACGGTGCCTCGTTCGGCTGAAAGCGCACTCGTGCGCAACGGCGTGACTTCGAGCGTGCGAGATGTGCCGGGTATTGGCAAGGTTGCCGTCATAACCGGCCCTCAGCGCGTCACAGAGCCGCGAACGACCGAGAACCCTTCCCTCACCCTGGCTAAGGCCGCAAAAGAGCGCCTGACGTCTCTCGGATGGGCCTGCAAGGGTCGAGCTGGCTTCGCTGAGGATGGCGCCGCATGGGCTGAGCTGACTTGCTCACGGGGTGCCGAGACCTTGGTAATCAATTGGCAAGGCCGCGAGATGGTTAGCCAGCAATACGCCCTGGAATTCGACAAGCCGCAGGACAATGGCGTGCCCGAGAGCGCATTGCCATTCAATCCCGATGAGGTCACGGACTCTGAGCTAGTCCGCCTGATCAAGGGTATGAAGGTCACGTGGTGGAACACCATTGCAGGAGCCAAGGAAACCGCCGTCATCGGCGGTACGGTCACGGTTGAGCACATTTTCCGGGACAATGGAGATGAGGACAATGCAAAACGAGTCGTCAAGTTCCTCGATCACGGAGGAGGCGGCTTCCGCGCCTTCCACGTCTCTTCCCTTCTCAAGGTGGGCTAGATGCTTCCCTGTGATTCCCGGTTACGTGACAGGTCACGCGCCATCTGAGCGCCAGCACGTCTACACCCCGTCGTTCTTTGCCGATTACGGAACACTGTTCGGCGCTATCGTCACCGTGGGGTTGCTTTTGCTACCTGTGCTTGGTCCCATTTTCATCTAGATAGCCCCTGGTCTCCCAGGGGCTATTGTCATATCAGGGGTAATAAATGCATAACTTGAGGAGGCTTGAATTCCCATGCCCGGAGTGCGGGGCAGAAATCGAATCTCTTTGCATTTTCCAAGAAAGGCATACGCATGTCGCGGTTCGTGCACCCTAGCCGCGGAGTGAATGAGCACAGCCTCAATAACATTCTCAAGCTCCGCGAATGGCTCACCAATTACGGCGATATCTTCCTGATGCCTGATGTCGATTAGACTCGAAAAGCAAGGCAAACGAATCCTTCTCATTGCCAACGGCACACCCCTTACGGGAATCAAGACTACAGTTCCGGGAGCCTATTACAACGCTTCCGGCACATGGACCGTGCCACTGAGCATCGAATCGTGCCGCCTGCTGAAGCTCCGTTTCGGCGAAAAGCTGATTGCATCGAATGAGCTGAAGCGATGGATCGCTGGAGTGCAGACCGCGCGCCGACAGATGAAACGATTGGCAGCACAAACGGATGCCAAGCTCTATCATCTGCCGCGTAAGGCTCCCCGCCTGTACAAGGCAATGGGCACGCGGCCCTACCAACGTGTAGGCGTGAGGTTCATTGCGGACAACCATGCAACACTCATCGCGGACGATCCTGGTCTCGGTAAGACCTTGATTTGCATGGGTGGCATTCTGGAATCGGAAGTGCCAGGGCCGTACCTCATCATCGCGCCGAAGACAGCCGCAGAGAGCGTGTGGCAACGTGAGATCGAGCGTTGGCTACCGAAACCGCACAAGGCAATCGTGATGCCGCAGCTACGCGCGAAGCGGGAACGGATTCTCCGCATGACTCGACCAACGGCGGAGACGTGGATTATCGTGCACCCTGAAATGGTGCTCGCACAGCTATGGCTGACGTGCCAGCAGTGCGGTAAGCGCGCTCCGGCGGGGAATAATCAGCAAACCATTCTCCCGTGCAACCACGAGAAGACACCGCAGACCAAGCGCGAGCTGATACACAGCTTTCCCCGCCTGTTCGAAATCGAGTGGGGTGCTGTAGTCATCGACGAGAGCCATGAAAGCCTCATCCGCCGCTCGGGTAAGCCTACACAGCGCCGACGCGGCATGGACGCGCTCAAGGTCCGCGGGGACGGTTTGCGGATAGCCATGAGCGGCACACCGTTCGATAGCAAGCCACATCAGTTATGGGGCACGCTCAATTGGCTCGATCCTGTCCAGTATTCCGCCTTCAATCGATGGGCTGAACTGTACTGGCAGAAAGGCGGCTACACAGGCTATGAGATCGGAGAGTTTCGGAAGGAACGGGAATCTATGCTTTGGGATTCTCTTTCGGCAATCTCTTTACGCCGTACTAAAGCCGAAGTTGCGCCCGATCTCCCTCCGAAAACTTACGCCGGGACACCCCTTAACCCAAACGATGCGGATTCGCCTATCGGCGTATGGCTGGAGATGGATGGGAAACAGGCGCGTGCGTATGAGCAAATGGAAAAGCTCAGCGTAAGCGAACTGGAGTCCGGCCGATTGGAGGCGGTCAGTGCCCTCGCGGAGCTTACGCGGCTAAAGCAGCTGGCTTGCGCCTATGGAGATATCACCAAGAAACGCGTACGGGGTCAGTGCGAAGAAAATGGATGGTGCGCGGGGTGTCGAACAATTGGCTACCATTGGGAAGACAAACTCATCTACACGCCAACTCTGCCATCCAATAAGTTCAATTGGATTGTACAGAGCCTAGAGGAATGGGGTTACCCACGGAACCCGCTAACGAAGGTCGTAATTGTCAGTTTCTATACGGGGATTCTGAATCTCTTTGCGACCGCCTTAGAAAAGCATTTCAAGCGGAAGCCAGACGATCCGCTATGTACGGCGATTACTGGGCAGACCCCGCCGAACCGCCGTCGGCAGATCATCGACCGATTCAACACGGGTGCCGGACCGGATGTAATGATGTTGAATGTCAAGGCGGGTGGTACTGCAATCACATTGGACACTGCGGACCGCATGATTTTTATTAGCGAGACACGTAGTCCTGACATTCAGAAACAGGCGGAAGACCGTATCCACCGTGTGAGCAACCCGCGCAATTGCATGTACTACTATCTGCGCTCAGTCGGCACCGTGGACATCGGTACGGCAATCATCAATGAAGAACTCCGAGAGCAGACACACCGATTGCTCGACACTCGTCGTGGTGTGGACTACCTCAGGCAAGTAATGGGCCTGAGCAAGTGATTTGACAGCAATTCTGCGGACGAGTAAGTTCCTCCGCGTTCCATAATCACATGCACTAGAGAGGGAAAAGAAATGGCCGTTCAGCGCCGTAGTACGGGAACACGCCGCAAGACCGAGCCTAAGGCTGCCCCACGCCGGGGTGCCCGTAAGCAGGCTGTCACTGATTACGCCACGAAGGCACCAACCGGCTATCACAAGGCTTTCGCCAAGTGGATTGTCGAGGAGATCGGTTACGACCCTGAGAATGCACCGTCGCTTCGTGCTGCATTCCTCCGGGGCGTTTCCATCGCTACTGCCGCGCGTGCTGCATTCCAGCAGTCGGACGCCGTGGACGAGTACCGCGAGAGGTCCGGTGAGGCGAAGCGTGGCCCGCGTCCCGCTGCACGTGCTGCGCAGGCTGCCGCTCCTGCCGCTCGTCGGCGTAAGCCCGAGCCCGAGCCTGAAGAGGAAGAGGAAGAGGAAGAGGAAGAGGACTGGGAGGACGAGACCGAAGAAGCTGAGGAGGAGGACGAATTCGATTCCGAAGAGGAGTCGGAGGAGACTGCCGACGATGACGACTGGGAGGATGAGGAGGAAAAGCCGACTCCTGCCCCCAAGCGCCGCGCTGCGCCTGCTAAGGCCGCTCCGGCGCGCAAGACTGCGCCTGCCAAGCCTGCTGCGAAGGCCGCTCCGGCTAAGGCGACTCGTCGGCCCGCAAAGCCTGCCTCGGACGACGACGATTTCATCTTCTAAATAGCTTTACTCTCAGGTGGGAAATGGGTCGGTCCCTTATGGCGGGGGGCCGGCCCTTCCTGTGTATGGAGGGGAAAGAAATGAAATCACAGAGCCAAGCTGCATATGAGAAATGGTGCGAAACCTTCACTATTGAAGCCGTCGGAAATGCTGCGCTGATTGCCGCTCTGATCGAGGCAGCAACCAAGCCGTGGGATGAACTTCCCAAAGCTCAGCAGGAACGTTGGTTGGCTATTGCCGAAGCAATAATCGAGGTCTATGAAGACCCTGAGCAGCTAGGGCCGATCACTCGCGACATGGACCCTGAGGAATTTGAGCTCTTTAAGCAGCGCTTTGAAGCTGCGCGTTTGACTGAACTTTCAAAAGCACTCTTGCCCGACGGCATGTGCGATGACGGCGTAATTGGCTGTCCGGGAAATGGTAATCATAATATGTGGCTGCACGAACAGCAGCATTCAGCATGAGTGACCTCCCGCTCATCCGCCATTCGGAGCGCGTGGATTTCAAACGCTGCCAGATGAAATGGTATTGGCGATGGCGGAAAGGTTTGGTGCCGAAGCAAAAGAGTTTCGGAGCACTTGACCTCGGCACATGGATGCACGCCGCACTCGCCATCCGCTATTCCCCGGGTGGCCATTCACTGAGTGGTGCATTCGAGGCTGTGACACATGCAGCTCTACAGCATTACGCGGGACCGGATTACGCGCGGGATAAAGCCGATGAATTGGCCATGCTCGGTCAGGCCATGGCTACCGCATATGATCGTGAGTACGGCGACGATTCCGATATCAAGATTCTGGCGGTAGAGATCCCGCTGGAATTCGAGATCAGGAATCTTACAGGTGAGCTGATCGCCTTGCATAAACTGAAGCCCGACGCGGTCTTCCGCAATGCAGGCGGTGTGTGGCTTTTCGAACACAAGACAGCCGCACAGATTCGGACCGAGCACCTTCCGATTGACGATCAGGCACGGCCCTATGTGGCCATGGCTGAGATCGCATTGGAGAATGCGGGGATTCTCAAGCGCTCAGATAAGTTCCGTGGAATCATGTACAATTTCCTGCGGAAAGCCCTGCCGGATCAGCGACCGCGAGACGGGCAGGGCCGGTACCTCAATCAGAATGGCACGGTGAGCGCCAAACAGCCATCGCCATATTTCCAGCGATTGCCGTTGGAGATCTCAGCGAAGAGCAAGCGCAGTGCATTGCTACGTCTCGGCCAGGAAGCGCACATTATTACCGAGATTGCTAGTGATCTGCGGAAATCCCCTATGCGCTCGCCGCTACGGCTCATGAAGACCCCGCACAGTTCGTGCCCGAAGCTCTGCCCATTCTTCGAAATGTGCAAGGTGCAGGAGGATGGCGGAGACGTTCGCATGATGGAACGCACGATGTACGAGCGGCGTGACCCGTACCTGTACGAGGAAGAAACCACCGATATCCCGCCAAGCTTCGAATTGAGTTGAGATGAAAAGACTAAATGGTATTTTTCCTCCGATCGGCACAATTGTCCGGGGACATGATGAGGCATACACCGTGCGCGCGGTTGACGATCATGGTGTGGAATTGTCCCTAGCCACACTGGCCGATTACCGAATCGCGAACGCTCGTGTTCCGGCAGAGGTTCATTCGGTTTACGAGCACACGCTAATCATGCCGCAACGTAGTCCCTTCGGTCCAATTCGTGTGCTGGGATGACCAATGAATTTCATTTGTGACACCTGCAAAGATGCAGCCGAGCTTTGAATTGAGTTGAGACATGATTTGTACAGCATGTCGCAAGGCCGGTACTAAGAAAACGGTTATTGCGAGAATCGCTGGCACGCGCGTTGTAAGGGCGATACTTGGTGTGACTGCCAGCATCGCACGGACAGGAAGAATGTCTAATGTCTTCGCGCACCTTGTTGTATTGCATTGACAAGAAGTGTAATCACACACGGAAAATTCATTCGATCATTGGCTGCATCGAAGAGCGCTGTAAATGCGAAGTTCGTTACTCGCAGCACAAGCTCTTCGCGCCCAAGCTGATGCCGCGTTCATGACGACAACTGCCGGACAGAAATCAAGCTTGGTAACGACTGAGCGCACGCGCCTGTCCCTGGCGGATTTCGCCAAAGGGCTGATGCACCTGGACCAGGGCGAGGAAGAGTCGACTTCCATGCTCGTCTACGGTGACTCCAATGCGGGTAAGACCGTGCTAGCGGGCACGCTGCCTGAGAAAACCTTTTGGCTCGTGTGTGAGCCGGGATTCAAATCTGCGTCGCGTTGGCGGGCCGCTCAGGGGCTTCCGCCGCATAAGGGTGCGCGGCGCATCACCAACAGCGCGGAAGCGTGGGCCGCGGTCGAGTGGCTTGAGGACCGTGAGCGGTACAGCAAGCTTGATTGGCTAGTGCTCGACGGGCTGAGCACGATGCAGGACCGTTTCCGGTTGGCCTATGCGGCGGAAGCATTCGACATCAATCCCGCCAAACGAGCACACCGCAATCTGCCTGATCGGCCGGACTACTTCAATACGCAGAACATGCTAAAGTCCTGGATTCCACGATTGGTTGACATGCCGGTCAATCTACTGATCACCGCGCATGCATACCGTACTGATCTCACGGAAGACGGAGAGCTATTGGTCTTCCCCGGTATTCAGGGGAAAGTGACTGAAACATCCAACGCCATAGCAGGGCTAATGGATGTAACTGGCTACTTGGAGGCACGCAGGATAACGCGCAACGAGAAATCCATTACCCGTCGTCGTCTGTGGCTCGCTTCCCCTACCGACAGGCGGCGCAAGGATGAATCGGACGTTCGCTACATCGTGGGAGACAAATACAATTGTCTTGGCGAGTACGTCGATGAACCCACGATGCCAAAGATCATGAGCATGGTTACAGGAGAGGAATAGGGCATGCCGAGAGCTAATTGGGGTGTCAGTGCCCGCGACATCGATCGGTTCGACCGCGAGGCACAATTCAAGCCGTACGCCGGTCCCACGCCGCCCAATGGTGTCTATCGGTGGACGATCAAGACACTCAAGTTCGTTGCCGCAGTCGAGGATAAGTTCCCTCAGCTGCGCATCGGGCTTGTGCTTTCCCCGCGACAGAAAACCGAACAGCGCTACAGCGGTTATTTTCAAACGGTGTTCTGCCCGGTCAGTGAGCAGACGGCATTCCGCTATGTGCCGTTCCTAGATGCCATCGGTGTGTCTGGCCGGGAGTTCGAAGCTGGCACGATCTACGACGAGAATGGCGACATCAAGAAGATCGGCAAGTGGCGGAACACTGGCGACTTCGAAATCCTCGGGCAGCTGAAAGACAACAATGGCCAGCAGGCGGACAAGTACCCGAAGGAAATCGGTTGGATGGGTGCGTATGATCCCGACGCAGATGAGTCGCAGGATGATGACGATGAGGCGGGCGACTACGATGAGGCGGGCGACTACGACGAGGATGACTACCTTGATGATGACGAATCGGACGAGGGAGATGACTGGTAATGCCTGGCGCTAAGGAGGTCAAGACCGATAATGACTATCTGATCTCGTCCGGCGAGAACCTCCCGAACCATTCCGCATCGATGATGGGCCGTGGGAAGTTCATTCGGCAGAGCCGCATGGATATTCCGACCTTCCGCGACAGGCAGAGTGCTTTCCGCTACGCGGCATATGTTGTCGAGATGGCGGATGCATTGTTGCCGGACGATGACGGGCAAGAGGGAGTGACGTTCAATGACGTTCGCTCTGCCATCCGCAACGCGTGAGCGGCCCGCACGTGTATTGCAGTAGGTAATCGTTTTGGCTGTCCCGTTTCCCGAATTCCATTTCGGCTGAAACGCTTTTCTGACCCGCGAGCGTGCACGGGGCGGGACGGCCCTACCATTGGAGAAAGCATGATCGACGAAAACACGACTACGTCCCTATTCGATTCGACGCAGACTCTCCGAGAAATTCGTTCACATAGGCGACCCCGGCGCGTGCGTGTTCCGCGGCGGCTGATCGTCGCTACTGCCGCTGTGCTGGCCGTAGCCGCTAGTTTTTCACTCTCCGGTAGCTCTGAGGTACCCCCGGCACATGCCGCCGCACCGTTGGCCGTACAGCCCGCGATTGCGCCAATGCCGGAGCGAGGTTCGGCAGTCAGCCGCTCAATGGTCCGTGAGACAAAAATTCAGACTTCCCGCGCTCGGCGGATCAACAAAGTAATCAGCTACGCCATGGCCCAGCGAGGTGACCGTTATCACTTCGGCGCGGCCGGACCTAACAAGTGGGATTGCTCCGGTCTCGCGATGGTGAGCTATAGGAAGATCGGCGTGAAGCTACCGCATTTTACCGGCGCGATGCTGCGTCATGGAAAGCACATCAGCCGGAAGCATTTACAGCGCGGTGACCTCATCTTCCCGAGCAACCATCACGTAGGTATCTACATTGGTGGCGGGAAGATGATTGTAGCCAGTTCTGGCCATGGAAAAGTAATGGTTCAGAAGGTGTATGCATTCTACGCAGCGAGGAGAATCATCTAAATGGAAGTAACGATCACTGCCGCGCTAGGCGCTATAACGCTCAATGGTACACAGCTTCGTAAGTCAATCGAGGATTACACGGGTGCCGTTGAGACAAGCGAAACACGCGCCATGTGTGCGTGCAAGTGGACGGTACACCCGGACGATACAGCGATCGATGATGGTTGTTGCCGGGAGTGCAATCAGCCGCTTAAATCAGGCACACACCACACGCTAGAGGCTGACGGGGATCCTGATCACAAATTCAAAGGCAAACGAATGCATCGCAGTGATGAGGACCCGCTCTGTCCCGTGCACACGAAGGAAGGGCTAATTCGTTACTTTTTTGAATGGATTCTACTGTGATTCGTTTGACCAAGATTGAATTCCTGTCCCTCGTCATCGTCGCTATCTGCGTCGGTGCTGCCGCAGTGGAGGTTACGTACCTATGGTTGAGCTCCTGATTTGGAATGGACTGCTAGCTACCGTGCTTATCACGGTTGTCCGCGCATGGTGGGCTGATGCTCGATCTCGATAAGCTTGAGACAGTCCGCGAGATGGCATTCAAGGCGCGGCTCAGCTGCCCTGACTTCTCACTGAATTACGTTCCTGGCGAAGGTGACAACGTACAAGCTTTTATTATCGGGGAAGCGCCGGGGGCGGCTGAGGACATCATGCGTCGTCCGTTCGTCGGCAAATCCGCCGTACTCCGCCAGCTCATGTCATTCGCCGATCTTAACTGTGAAATACAGCCGAATGCGTGGCTCACGAACGTGGTCAAGTTCCGGCCACCGAGCAATCGCACGCCAACGGAACGCGAGATCATGCTGTTCCGTGAATCCATCGTGCTCGAATGGCAAGCAGTCGGTGCACCCTCATTGATCGTGCCTGTCGGCAGCGTGGCGCTACAGGCGATCACGGGTAAGAAAATCTCTATCCTGCGAGCCGCGGGCAAGTGCCATAAATATGATTCGAAGCATGGTAAGACGCTGAACATCTGGCCGATGGTTCATCCTGCATTCGGTCTGCGTGGCGGAGAAAAGCTGCAAGAGCTGTTGGAAGAGGACTGGGTAAATCTTGGAAAGTGGAGGCACAAGAATGCCGCTTAAGTGGGTTGCTGCCATCGCCGTGATTGCGGCATTATTTGTTCTGATTGCCATTTTCGCATCAGCGGTAGACCATTCCGCCGCTCCTCTGCCCGGTCACTATCCTACGACGTACGGGTACCCGAGTGCGGCGCGATAGGGTTCTTGATTTGTATTGTGGTACCGTGCGAGCATGGCAATGGGTATCGATTGGATGACCAGGCTTGAATTAAATCAAGCAATTCCGCCTATCTATACCTACTGGCTAGGCAGGAGGACTGCGTAAGCATGTTTCGAATAACTGACACGCTCGGCGGTACACCTGTCACATTCAATTACTGCCAGACCGTAGGCGACGGCAAGGAAGCAATGGAATTCCTTCGCTCGGGCACAGCGTGGGGGATGGACACGGAATCCACTGGTCTGAACCCGTACCAAGAAGGTTGGAAGCTCCGTACATTCCAGTTCGGCAATGACGATACGTCCTATGTGATTCCGGCCCATGCCAAACAATGCATCGAGGAACTCTGGCAAGTTCCCGTGAAATGGATTGCACACAATGGCGTACATGACGTCCGCTGTATCGACGCATGGCTGGGCTACGAAACCGGCGTTCGCTGCAAGGGTGAGACGTACTTCCCCGCTCATTACGTCGACAGCCGTAAGGCGGATGAGGGTGGCGTCGGTCATTCGCTGAAAGATCAAGCTATTGCCTACATAGCGCACGACGCGGGGAAGTGGGAAGTCGAGCTTAAAAAAGAATTCAAAAAGCTCCGGGTGCCGCTGCCCGGACAGGTTTACAAGTCCGGTAAGAACAAAGGACAGCCGCGTTCTCGGCCAGCACATATTGCGGAAGGCTGGGCACTGATCGATCCGACGAGTCGCGCGTACATCGCCTACGCCGCGGCAGACCCGATCCTGACGTTTCGCCTATGGCAGTACTACCGGAACGATACTGAGCGCTTCAATGCGCTCTACCGGCGGGACATGCGCCTACAGCAAATCGCGGACAAACTCTACCGGCGGGCTATCAAGCTCGATGTGCCGTATACAAAGCGGCTCAGCTTGGCGTACGAGAAGAAAGCACAAGAGCTGCAAGAAATCGCGGAAAGCTACGGTTGCGAGAACATCAATTCGGGCCAGCAGATCGCCGCTACATTACTGGCATTGGGGGCAACTCTTGTACGAAAGACGCCTAAGGGGCAATTCAAAACAGATAACAACATCCTGCGAGAGCTACAGTCCGCAAATCCTGGCAGCGAGATTGCAGATTTCATCGGGGCAGTACTGGGCGCTAAGCAGCTTCTTAAGCGACGTGAGAGCTACACAGAGGCGTTCCTCCGCAACATGGATACCCGCGGCAGGGTGAGCCCTAGCATCAACATCCTGGGCGCTCGTACGGCCCGCATGAGCGTGAGCAATCCGCCGTTGCAACAGTTGCCAACCAAGGATCGTGAGAATGACATGGAGGACTTTGGCTGATGGACATGCTTGACGGTTTCGGCTTTCTGAAAGAAATGAGCAGGGAAGAGCTCACCGAAGAACTGATCGGCTATACGCGTGAGCGTTTGACGGAATTGTCAATAGAGAACCTCCGCGCGAACGTGATCGACAAGCGTGTCGAGCGTTACAAGCAGAGGCTAGCCGCGGAAGCGGGCTTAGAAACTACATTCCTCGGTTATCGCATATCTGATGATGAGGGTTAAATGAAGCTCCTCAGCCCTGACGCCATCCGGCGTTGCCTGATTGCAGACCCCGGGAAAGTCATTCTTTCCTCGGATTTCGATCAGATCGAGCTACGCGTGATTGCCGCATTGTCAGGCGAACAGGTGATGATTGATGCAGCTAAGAAAGGTGAGTCGCTCCACAAAATTGCCGCCGTTCGGTTGTGGGGCGAAAACTACACACCGGATCAGTATCGCTACACAAAGAATGTTAACTTCGGGTGGGCCTTTGGTGGCGGAGCTAATACTCTTTCCGAGCAAACAGGTTTGCCGATCGCTGAATGTGCGGCGATCATCCGTGATTACGAGAGTCAGTTTCCGGCCCTCAAGGCATGGAAGCGCAAAGAGCAGGACAAAATTCTCACGCAAGTTCTGAATGCAGATGAGCGTAAGCGCTATTACGGTTTGCGTTCTGCCATGTATGAGCTGAGGCAGGATACCGCTCTAGGCCGTAGGCAACGTAAGCGCCTACAGGAGCACATCAACCGCCTTTTCTACGGTAAGCAGGCCTATTGCACGACACCATACGGTCGGCGGTTGGTGGTCGAGGCTGACAAGGCGTACAAGGTAATCAACTTCCTTGTGCAGTCGACGGCGCGAGATCTCATGGCTGATGCAATGTTCGACGTGTTCGACCGGCCTGATCTCGCGCCTACGGTGCTACTGGTCATTCACGATGAGCTGCTCGGGCAGGCACCAATCTGTGACGCGGCGGACATGGCAGCACGCTATGGCGAGGTTATGAGCCGAGAATTCATGGGCGTTCCGATCACTGCGGAAGGCAAAGTCTACGGAAAGAGCTGGGGGCATGGCTATCAGCGCGAGTAACAACAACATGTATGCAATGATGATCGACGACACACGCGATTTATTTGTTCGTGACGAGATCAAGATTCTGTTGGTGATGGTTGTTTGATGATTGTGCAATTCTTCGAATTCGTCATTACCTGTATGTTCTGGTCTGGTTTGCTCGGTTGGTTCATCGTATGTCAATGGCTGTTTCGCCCGGATAGGAGTGAGGATGAGGTTTGACAAACTTTTCAGTTTGGGTGTTGCTATCGGGATCGTTTTGGGTCTTGTGCTGCTATGCCTGTGCGCGCTGGCTAGGTCGTGATCGTGTGCCTGCTCAATCGATCAAGGATTACAAGCGCAACTTGCGCGCGATACTCGGTTTCAATGGTGTAGAGCTTGACGTAATGACCGTGCAAGAGCTTGAGGAATCAGTACTCTCGCGTGGTCTGACGTTGCCCATCGTGCGCCTGCCGGAACATTATCTTCGTGGCCGGAAGTGGTTCACCAATCGTGGCGACGTCGACCTGTGCAATTGCGGAGCGCTCTGGCCGTGCCCATTAGATGAATCATGAAGAACAAACATGTAATCCATAAGGGACCTTTTCGTGCCGCAGGGTTCCGATGGTCGCTCTATTGCCCGTTCGATCGTACGTTCAGCTATTGGCCATCGTGGTTTGTGGCAACCATGGCGCTCTGCAACACGCCATGCCCGCACACTCAGCTGTGGGAATTCGAATGAGTAAAGTTCGAAATGAATACCATTTGGTGTCGTTCGATCCTGGCGGCACGATTGGTTGGGCGCACTTTATTTATGACCTCCGCGCATTCAGCACGCCGGAAGCCAAAGTACTGCGATGGCTGAAACACTGGGAATGCGGAGAATTTGAGGGCACCGAGAACGAACAGGTAGCTGAGTGCAGCCGCTTGATTTGGCGAGCCAAGTTTGGCGACATGCCGTACAACACGGATACCGATGTCGTCGCCGGAGCACTCAGCCGAGCTGATTTCATTTCCGAGGACTTCGAACTGACACAGATGATTGGAGGCAAGAACCTACTTTCGCCAGTTCGCATCAATGCAAAACTTGACTGGGAATGTCACAGGTGGGGCTTGACACTGAACCTGCAACGTCGGTCGATGCGCACGAGCGTGACGCCTGCACGATTGCAGATGTTCGGTTTTGATTCCCCATTCCGATCCAATGGCGCATGGTCGCCTACAGGTCGAGGCAAGGATGCGTTTGCCGCTGTGCAGCACGCGATTGTATGGGTGCGGCGCGTTAAGGAAGCGTCGCGTAGTAAGCCATGGAGGGCTGAGTAATGGGTGCAGATCAATTCGGTGATGAACGAATGGACTGAACCGCCATGGCGTCAGGAAGGCCGCACAGGGCCTAATGGTCCGAAGTACCGTAAGCGACGCGACCGGCGGGCTGTTCAGCAAGGTGGCGAACCCGGATCGGGCAATGGCTGTGCCGTGCTCGCATTCATGGCGTTGATGTTGCCGATCCTGGCGGTTTCGCTGGTCAGCCACTTTGTGTGACACAGATCACACTTGACAATGATTCACTGGGCCATGCACTTTGGTGGCTCGCACTTCCGATGAGAGGAACGAGAATGGCTACCGCTTCCCCCCGTACCCGTGCCGCTGCTAAGCCTGCTCCCGCCAAGGCTGAGGCCGTGGAAGTTGAGAAGACCGAGGAGCTTGACGAGTCGGCCCTTGTGAAGATCCCCGCCGAGCTTGAGAACCGTGGCCGCACGCGCCAGGGTGAGGGCAATGAGATGTACTTCAATCTCGCGCTCCCGGGCGTGGCCCGCGGTCAGATCTTCACGACGCCGGACGTCATCGCGGTCAAGGTGCTGCTTGTGCGCAATACCGCTGCCACTGCCTGAGCAATTTCCGCAGTAAACGATTATCCCGTATTCGGTTATGCCGGGTACGGGATTTTTCGTCGTTCCAATATGATCATGAAACACATAGCTTGCATGGGAAACGCCCCCGATAGTTCAGTCGCTATCGGGGGCATTCCCTGTTGCAGGAGAGGAAGAGAGAATGACTGAGCGCAGACCGCGCCGGGGGCAGCGTAACACGGCTGCAAGATCTTCGCCAACTCAGATTTCGCTCGGCTGGTCACCCTTTCATACGGCGGCTGAGGACTATTACGCGGCCGGTTATCTTCCTATCCCGCTACCGCAAGGCAAGAAGTATCCGCCACCAAAAGGAGTCCCGAATGGCATCGACTACACCGACACCACGCTTGCGGCATGGCTGGCCACTAGCCAGCCGCGAAATATCGGCACCATCGTCCCCGATGGCTGCGTCGTTCTCGACATCGACGGCGCGCCAGGACAAGAGACGCTCAAAGAGCTTGAGAACAAATTCGGAGAGCTCCCGCCAACATGGGTCAGCTTCCGCGGCGATCCTGATCGTTATCACCTCTGGTTTGCTTGTCGGCAGGGGATATCGTGGCCCGGCAAGCTCGGCACGGGTCTTGACATTATTTACCGCCATTACCGATACATGGTCGCTCCGCCCAGTCTCCACCCGGACGGCGGTCAATACCGCTGGGCGAACATGCGTGATAAAGCTCTTCGGATATCCAATGGGTACTTTCCGGGAATTGACGAATTCACTGACTTGCCTGACAGCTGGTATGCACTGGCGAATGCAGGTGATTACGTTTACCGCGAACGGGCGCAAGTCGACGCGCGGCTGTGGATCAAAGAGCACGGAGGAGGCAAACCGTGCCCCGAGATAAAGCGCGTCGTCAAACACCATGTAAGCGAGATCAGAAAGCACGCCGACTTAGGCGGAATGCATGACTCAATGGTCAATGCGGTGTGGTCGGTATTGGCGGAAGTCAGCCAGGGCCACAATGGCGGCTATGCGGGACTTAAACGGTTAAGGCGAACATTTTTCGCGCAAGCTGAAGGATCGGGGAGACGCGATGACAGCGCAGCCGAGACGGAATGGGCGAGGGCTTGTATCGGAGCCATTGAGAAGACAGCGATTGAGCGAGTGCGTGACGATGATCCATGCGTCATTGAAGAGGCTGAACGAAAGCTCGATCCGGCGCGATTTTTCGTCAAAGAGAACGGCGGTTTCCAGGCACGCTCATTCCGCGACGCCGTAGAGCTGACCGGCCGGTTGGCGACTAGTTCCGCGGGCATCATCTACCGCTACACCGATGGCTTATGGGTACCGGACGGTGACAAGGAAATCGTCCGTCGGAGTGTCCGGCTACTCGGCGAGCGCTACCGCCCATCGCACGCGCAGAACGTCCAATCCGCTATCGGTTCCCGCGAGCCATTCATCACAGATGATCGGCAGGACAAACAGTTCCTCAATCTGCCCAATGGGCTGCTCGATTGGCGGACTGGCGAATTGCAGCCGCATAGCGAGCACATCGTATCGACCACACGCATTCCGATCGAATGGGACGAGAATGCCGAATGCCCGGCGATCGACCAATTCTTCGGAGAGGTATTTCCCGCCGATGCAGCTGAGCTTGCGTACGAAATCCTTGGGTACATGCTTTATAACGACAATCCCCTACACAAAGCGATTCTCTTGCATGGGAGTGGACGTAACGGTAAAGGTACGTTCATTCGCCTCGCACGCATGTTGGTCGGTCACAACAACATTTCGGCGGTCACTCCTCAAGCTCTTGATAGTTCGCAATTCTCCTCAGCACAGCTATATGGCAAGCTCGCAAACCTCGTCGGTGACGTGGACCCTCGCATATTCAAGAGCACAGAGCAATTCAAGCAACTGACCGGCGGCGACGAGATGATGGCGCAGCACAAACACAAAGATCCGTTCGTGTTTATTTGTCGCGCGCTCATGATTGCTGCATTCAATTCCCTGCCTCGCACAGCTGATACCACCGAGGGTTTCTTCAGCCGATGGGTTGTAGTGCCCTTCACGGCGTTTTTCCCGGCCGGGGTAGCTGACATCACCCTCATAGACCGTCTGACGTCTCAGCGTGAGCTACAGGGCTTGCTACGGGCATCTGTAGGTGGCCTGCAACAGGTGATGCGCAAAGGCCGGTTCACATTGCCTGCATCGGTAGCCAAGGCGACTGAGCGATTCAAGATGGAAGCAGACCCTATGCGCGGGTTCATTGAGGAGATGGTGGGACAGAGCGAGACACGCGCGTTCTTGCCACGTACTCAACTGTATGGAGCCTATAGCGCGTGGGCGTCATTGAATGGATTCCACGCAATGAGTGCTCAATTGTTTTACGAGAAATTCAGCACAGCAGTTTCTGATACTTTTGGTGTTCCTGTGCAGTCAGCATTGCTCGCTGGCGTTCGTGGCTACCGTGGAATTGTATTGCAGTAACAATGGATTAAGCCCGGCCGTTTTGGTCGGGCTTTTTCTATTTCTGGCAAAAGAATGTTATAGGTGCAACCTGGTGCCAAAGGTGTAGGCAAACGCTACTGCCTCTAGATGAAAGTGCGAGAGTGGGGCAATGGCAAACGCCTACACCTTCTGCACCAACCTGCACCACGCAAAGTAGGGCAAAACGGACACTGCATTCTTTGGGGGCTATGAATGTGAATTAAATCGGGGCTCCGGAGCTGAATGTAATTGCATAAAAAATGCATAACTACACACGGTAATGAACACGCTAAGTAATGATATCACGCTGAGTAATGGTAAAGAAT
>DATJWZ010000840.1:0-1100 GCA_035500795.1 Candidatus Eiseniibacteriota bacterium
CCGTCACCGCAACAAACACAGACCGATCCAGCGGCGCAACGTTTACCAGCAGATCGGCGACAAACCGTGTAGTGAAGATCGAGGCAACGATCCCCAGCACAGCCCCCACCGCCGACAGAATCGCAGCCCGCTCGAGCACCAGCCGCAGGATATCCGATCGCGACGCCCCAAAAGCCATCCGCAAACCAAGTTCGCGAATTCTCTCTCCGACTACATAAGACAGCACTGCGTACAATCCCAGCGCCGAGAGCAACAGCGCAATCGCTGAGAATCCGGAAACCAGAATTGCCTCAAATTTTGACTGGGCAGCCTTGATCTCAGTTTCTTCAACAAACGTTCTGTAGCTAAATACCGGCGAGTCCGGATCAAACCGGGCAACCAGCTTCCGCACCGCATTTTCATAACTCAACGGATTGCCCGACACCTTCATCACCACGAGCGGTCGCTGATGTGACGGATCCTGAGCATAAGGCAAGAAGAACTGCGCCTTGTATGGCGTGAACAAATCATTGACTCTCGTATCCCCCACGATCCCAACAATCTGCCGCGGCGCGACAGGCTCATTCGTGTATGGAAATGTGGGTGTGATGTACTGCCCAATCGGATCTTCCCCGGGAAAGAATTGCCGGGAGAATGCCTGATTGATGATCGCGACCCGCGTCGAATTGGCAACGTTATCATGGGCCGTGAAAATACGCCCGCGCACCAGTGGAATCGCCAGCGTTTCAAAGTATCCCGGCATCACAATCGTTGCCTGAGCATTCGGAATGTCATCGGGTAACACCTCACGATTTGCGATCGTGAAGTTGGTGTAACTATTGTCCTGCAGAATCGGCAATGGATGCGCCGCTCCCACACTTTCGACACCAGGCAGCGCCGCAAGCTCCGGCATCAGCCTGTCGTAGAAAACTGCCTTGCCCGGCACGGGATAGCGTTTGTTGGTCAGCGCGATGTCGAAAAATACCCGGTTTTGTGTATCGAAACCAGGCTCGATGTGGAGAACATTTACAAGACTCCGAATGAGAAGTCCGGAGCCCATGAGCAAGGTGAAGCCCAGCGCAGTTTGCCCGATAACCAGAAACTGATGAAGCCGGTTGCGG
>DATJWZ010000841.1:0-1098 GCA_035500795.1 Candidatus Eiseniibacteriota bacterium
TGCATGATTCCGCTCTCGTCAGCGTGAAGCCGCATGCTCCGGAGTACGGAGACATTCATAATCCAACCGCAGTTCCCGGCGGGCTCGGAGTTCCGAAAGCTGCGATCGAGAACGTGAAGATCGCGACTTTTAACGATCTGAATACGGTGGAGCGCCGGTTTAAAGAGAATCCGGGAGAAATTGCGGCGATCATTCTGGAGCCTATCTTGATGAACGTGGGGCTGTGCATGCCGCGGCCTGGTTTCCTGAAAGGGCTGCGCGAAATCTGCGACAAGAATGGCGCGCTGCTGATTTTCGACGAAGTGAAGACTGGCGCAAAACTTGGGTGGGGAGGCGCGAGCGAATATTTCGGCGTCACTCCGGACATGATTTGCCTGGCGAAGTCGATCGGCGGCGGTTTGCCGCTGGCGGCGTTCGGCGCGCACAAGTCGGCGATGGATCTCATCTCCCAGCATAAGGTCTTCCACGGGGGAACGTACAACACAAATCCGGTTTCGATGGCTGCTGGTTTGGCGACATTTCGTGAAGTGCTCACGCGTGACAACTACACACATGTCGACAAGCTGAGCAAGAAGCTCGCCAATGGCTACCGGAAGATCATCGCGAAGGTGGGTTTGCAGGCTTACATCGCGGATGCTGGAGCGAATGGCGCGCTGATGCTGTATCCGAAAGAGATCGTGAACTACCGCGACTGGACCGTGGTCGACGTCGATCTGTGGCGTCATTACTGGTTTGGAATGGTCAATCGCGGCGTCATGGCTCAGCCCTACTGGTGGGATGAGCAGTGGACGATTTCCGTGCAACATACGGAGGCGGATATCGACAAGCACCTTGCGGCGTTTGATGACATCGCGGCTTCGCTGGCAAAGGCGCAGCAGGAGCGCGCCGAGAGAGTGCCGGCGGAAGTTGCACACTAAAAAACAAGTCGTCGGTCCTCGGTCGTTGGCCCTTAGCAAACACCTCCAGCGACCGATGACCAACGACCGACCACATTTTTTTGTCTACCACTTCACAACCCGAAAGTCAGCCGCATCTGGTTCGTGCGCTTGGACGGCGCGATCTGGTGCTGCTGTTTGTTGTCGCCGTTTTCAATCTGAA
>DATJWZ010000842.1:0-7062 GCA_035500795.1 Candidatus Eiseniibacteriota bacterium
CACACTCGACGTCCGCGCTCGTCGAGGATGTGACACATCGTCCGATACTTCTCTTGGATGGCTCGGAGCCGCTTCCCGTCCACACAGGAAGTATGCGCCTTGCGCACGGTCTGTTCAAGTTATTTATGCGCACTCCCTTAGGGGCGAAAGGCTACTTGATTCGCCAATTTGGCCTTCGCTTGCGTGGCACGATCATCGTCGGCTTGCTGCTTCTGGCGCGCCCTTTCTTTCTCCGCAGCCTCGCGCTCCTCGATCCGGGTCCCCTCTGCCGCAGCCCGTCCGGGCCAGCGAGTTCAGCCCTTTCGAAAGCAGCAGCATCCCGAAGCTGGCGTCGCTCGAGGAACGCACCAAGCTGATGGAGTACTGCGGCGTCTCCCAACGCGCAATGACTCTGTCACCAGAGACATCGGTGAGGGACAGGGACGTGAGAGTCGTCTTCCGGGATGGCCGTGTTGCGGCGCCATAGGTTGCCGAGATCGCTTTGATGAGGTCCGCTTCGCTCAGGCCCTCGGTCCTTTCGCTGGCGTAATTGACCGTCATGCGAAAGAGTTCGTCGTTGTAAAAGCTGAAGGTGATCTCCTCAGCCGGGTCAGCCGCCACCGAGGAATCGATAGACGGCAATGGCTGCCAATCCAGTTGCCGGATCACCGCCGGACGTTCATGAATCACCGTGACCTCGCTCAATTCCATATTCGTCTGTTTCGCGACCTCTGCCACGGTCATTCCAAGCCGGAAGTCCCGGTACCGGGAAAGGTCTGGCGTTTGAGCAGAAGGTGGGATCGAATCCTCCTGGAACGTAAAGTCGGCGAGAAAGGGTTGGGGTTGCAAGGCTAGTTCCCGAATCGCTGCGGATCCCGAGGGCTTCAAATCTTGCGCATGAATCAAAGGCGCCGCCGACAGCACGGTACCCAGAATCGCAATTACCACGCTGCGAGCATTGATCATTGAAGTTTCCTCCTTATAGAAGCTGCCGCCTTACGCTTCCAGGTGCGTTCAACCCGAGAGGCTTGACCGGACCCGCATGCCATTCGGTTCGGCCTCAAGGCTTTCTCGTCTTCTTTTTCCGAGCGACTTGATCGGACGATGGGTTTCTAAGTACGCCTGGACATCATGCTTATTGATGTTCAGGTGGCCCTCAGCGCGGACCTCTCGCGTCTCTTCCTGCAGCCCCTTCTTCAATCGCGCGAAGCAGATGTCCGGACCATCCTGGAATCTCAACTGGGATGGTCCAAACGCCTCAGAGTGGATTTCGACGGTGAAGTTACGCGGCTCACGGGCCGCTTCGATCACGTGAAAATCATAAGCTCGTGACCCCGCTCTGCCATTGAAGCCGACATACTGGATGTACATAAAGAAATCCTTCTTTCCGAGGCGCAGGCCACTATCAGCCTCAGCCTCCCGTGTCCTCTGCTTGGGCGGGGACGGCGCACAGTGTCGATCGAGTCGCGACCTACACACGTTCGGCGCGGACTTCAAAGTGACTCGCTTCCCGGCGTCCGATTGGTGATCGAAGGCATGGAGAGCCTCGGGCGCGCGCGAACTACCGCCAACGAGGTTAGGAACATCAATACTGTAGCCAAGTCTATCCAAATGAACGTATTGCGAGAAAGTGCCACGGGAGCGATCGGGTTAAACAGGATCGCGATCAGGCCGAACGCGACCATCCACATGTACTTCCGGGCGCGGCCCGCCTCCCAGGAAACAATGATACCGGCTACGCAAACTACAAACTCGAGCACTACTTGGTAGGCTGCGCCCGATTTGGGTAGCGCTACCATCAACAACGCCGCTATAGCGGCTAACTTCATGATTTTCATAGGCATCTGAAATCTCCTTCGCTCCTACGTTCTGATCTCTTCTTGCCGAACAGCAGAGAGGACGGAGTGGGCCGCCCTCCCGAACAGATCTCTCCGTTAGGCTGCGACGTGAGCAGCGACCTTGTGAAAAGTCGAGTTGGAGACATCGTAGGTTTCAACCTCAGGAGTTCCCTCAGTCACCTTGGCCAGCGTCTTTAGGACTTCCGGGTAGGTCCCGCGACTGTAAGCGTCCGCGCTTGCTTTCTGGTCCCAAAGACTGATTCCGACTGCTTCCGTGCCGTTCGGGGCAACAAACGTGATCTCATCCTGGAAGCCCTTCTGTTTGCGGAGCACGGGAATGATTTCCTGGTCGAGCGTCCGGGTAAACTCCGCTACACTGTTGGGCTTCAGGTGTATAGATACACTTCGAGCAAACATGGCAACCTCCTTGGCTGTCTCTAAGGAATGCGATTCAGATAACCTGACTTAGTTCAGGCAATCCGGAGGTCAGAGCTAGGGCTCAAATCACTTAACCATAATCAGTGAATTTACTCGACTTGTCAAGCTAAATCTGAAATAATCTTAACGTGATTAAGCTCATGCAGTTAAACTCGGAGTGATAATGGATTTTGCTTTAGTGGTTAAACACCGACTAGAAGAGCTCGGTCTGGAGCAACGCGATCTGGCCCGCGCTGCCGAGGTCACCGAGTCCTATGTCTCCCAGTTGCTGACTCGTAAGAAGGCCCCCCCGGCACCGGGACGGACGGACATTTATGACAAAATGGGCAGACTCCTGAAACTCCCCAATGGCGAGCTGGCGAAACTGGCGGAGTTAGAGCAGCAGGCAGAGTTAAGAAAAAAGCTGCCGGACCGTCCCGCTCCGCTCTTCAGCGGAGTCCGTGAGCTAGTTCTCCGGAAATGCAGGCCCGAGAACCGGAAGGAAGTCCAAGCCGTTTTTGAGAAGCAGCCCTTCGGGGAGCTTGAGCGATTGGTCACCCAGAAACTCTTGGACGTAGCCAAGCGAGTGGCCAAGGAGGAATTGGAGAGTGAAAACTGGCTGCACCTCGTGGCACGACTCAGCAACCGAAGCTACGAAGAAATGCGCGTCGCCATTCTTGAGTTCCTGGACACGGGCATATTGGACATCTCCGCTGCCAACTGCCTGTCATTCCTGGACCCGCTGATCGAATCCTGGGACATTGACCTGGCGACTTTCAGCATGGAAGTCATTCTAAACCGAAGAGTTGCCCCAGGGCAGCCGAAGAAGTTTGAATACGTCGAACGGGAATCTGATGGGCCTCCCGAGGACGAAGCGGGGCTCAAGGAGTTTCTCCGCAATACTTCCCTCAGCGGTGATATCACCGAAGAGGAAACCTCATTTCTAAAGAAGTTAAAGTTCAGAGACAAGCGCCCCACCGCCCTCTATTACTACCGCGAACTGCAGAACTTGAGAGACCCCCTGCACTTCCGGCGGCCGCCCGAGCGCACCCCTGGCACCACAAAGGCAGCCGGTACTAACCCGGCGGGGCGTGGAAGGCATGTTTCTGTTAACCAAACCTAGGTAATCCGCCTCCGGATTGAATCGTTCAATCCAGGGCTTCAACACCGGGCCTCGGCTTGGCATTGCGACCAGCCTGGGCGGATTTACCCTCCACCGATTCGTGTCGGTCGGCTAGGGACAAGCCTCACGCCAAAAGCGAACAAAACACGAATCAACTAGACCGTGCAAGGGCCGCGAAGTCCGATCAAATCTAAAGCACTTACACGATTTGATTGGGAAAATCACGACGACTTATTTTCAATCACTTACGAGAGAATAAGAAAGGGAAAAAGTGTGAAGCATCTTTACACTTTGGCTCAAAATCGTGTCAAACAACCGTTTGAATTGCAATCAAAGGATTGGTAAACGTGATCTCAATGAGGACCCGGCTTTGGGTCAAAAAACGGCGAATAGTCGCCGGGAACTCCGGCGTCGCCTACGTTCACCCGACCGGAAATTTTGTCGGCCGGACCGAGCGCTCGCTCCGTCGATTTGAGGCGTAAAGCTGGCCCCCCTCGGGCAGCTCCCCCGAAAAGGGTCGCCGGCCGCAAAAACAATGTTGGCGCTACCAGGGGCACGCATGAGCATCAGAATGACACGGGCATTGGGCGTGGATAACTGCCAGGCTTTGCCCAAGCTGGTGATCCGCCGCTTCGAGGCTCAATAAAGGTTTCGGCGGGCTGGAATCCCGTGCGGAGGTCTCTTGCATTCAATTGAACCGATGATTCTGCGGCTCGGATACGACATTCAGTTTGAGATCCCCGCCCCAGTTGCGATAGTGGCCTTGCTCAACGTGCACCCTTCCCGGGTAGCGGATCTGCGAGCACCTGACGAATTGCGTGCGGAGCCTGAGACGACGCAGGTGGAGAGTTACCTTGATAGCTTCGGGAACCGGTGCAGCCGTTTCTTGGCGCAGAAGGGCGCGCTCCGGCTAAGCAACTCGACTCTGATTTATGACTCCGGCCTGGCCGATCCCGCCAACCCTGGCGCGCGCGAGGTTCCGGTTCAAGAACTGCCACACGAGTGCTTGCCGTACTTATACAACAGCCGCTACTGTGAGGTGGACAGATTCTCGATGATTGCAGTGGAGCTGTTTGGCGGGATGCCGCGAGGATGGTCGCGGGTGCGGGCTGTATGCGATTGGGTGCACACCAAAATCAGCTTTGGGTATCAACATGCCCGCCCGACCAAGACCGCCCTGGACGTGTTCACAGAACGCTTTGGAGTGTGCCGGGATTTTCAGCACCTCGCCGTTACGCTCTGCCGTGCTCTGAATATTCCTGCACGATATGCGACGGGGTACTTGGGAGATATCGGTGTGGCGGCGTCCCAGGATCCCATGGACTTCAGCGCCTGGTTCGAGGTTTATCTTGAAGATCGCTGGTGGACCTTCGACGCGCGGCATAACCAACCGCGGGTAGGACGTGTGCTGATGGCCGTGGGACGCGACGCCTCGGACGTTGCCATCACCACATCGTTTGGGGCAGCGAACCTGACACACTTCACCGTCGTAAGCGAACAACTACCCCAGGGGTAGGCGCGCGTGGCGCCTACGTTGCGGGCTTTTCGCAATTAGTAGCAGGGTAGCGCGTCTATAACGGCGTCGATGCCCGTTTCTCTATGACCGCTACATCTTTGTGACCGCGACCCTTACGCTTGCTCAACATTTACCTCTGAATCCTCGTGGGGAGATCTTCTAGGCCACGATCTGTAGGCTGAGTCGCTGCCAGCGTTGGTGTGTGCCCTTGACTGAAATCCAGCAAAAGTATCCTACTGTCGGAATGGTAGGCCTCACCGCTGACGGTTTGCGCGTGGAGGACTGGAAAAGTGGAAAAAAGATAGTCCTCTTGAGTTACCAGATGTGACTGCACCAAACTGCTGGCAATGAACTCGCGCTCTGCGTCCACGTCGGGATCGATTCGGTGAGTCATCCAAAGCTTGCGCATCTCGAATTCAATCGCCATGTCTCGAGTTGCGGCGCCCGCCCATATGGGTGTGCCATTCATTTCCTGATCTGTTTTCCAAATTCGGAGGTGATGACGGCGAGTTAAGGTCGCCGCCGGGTCGGGTAGGGCATACGAATAGTCTTGTGCCCTCCCGAAGACGTAAAAGGTTGCCATGGGCAGCTTAGCGTAACGCTTTCGTTGCCATAACAAGTGCCAGAAAAGCGTCGGCCGCATTTGGTCCACCTTCACCCAACCTGCGCGCGCAAAGACCCATTTGAGGTCGTCTTCGTTGGCAATAAAGACGACATTTATCATATCGCCCTCCCGGCCTTCACCATCAAGCACGCGCGGCGGCAGGAAAGCCATTGTCTCCTTCAAGCCTGAATCGCTATGTTCGGCCTTCGCCAAGTCTGCTGATTGCACCTGAGAATCACCGTCGATGTACGCAGTCACTTCTGTGCTCTTTAGGACAGTGCAGTCGCGGCCATGGGAGAGAAGGAAGACCGGTGCCGCGGACAGGTAAATGAGGCCGGCAAGGAGCATCCCCGCGGCCATCAGTTTGGTGTGGGAGCGGCCCTTGAATTTCCGGTGGGCTTGCAACCGAACTTTGCCGCCGGTAGCAAGCTCAACCGAATCGAGCTTGACGATTACGTTGCCTCCAAGTCCGAGGAAACGCTTACCACTAACTTTGACGACGGAACCCCTGGCCATGGTGCCCGCACGGATGACCGTGAGCCCGCCGACCGTCACATCTTCTACGACCACAAAATCCAGACGATCACCCTTGCGAGCATGCGCAGAGGAGATGGTTTGGGCAAATCGAAGTTTCACCGGAGTGCCGTCCGGGATGACCATCTCGGCGGAACTCGGGAGCGACTCCTGCGCGAAACATCCACAAGGTAGGACAAAGAAAAAGAAAAGGACATAAGCCCGTAAAGTTCCCTCATCCCTGCTGGGCTTGTAGCTCTGTTTCACTTTCGAGGAGAAATCATTTACCATTTCCTGCACATCCTGAGAGCACTTCATCTATACCTTGGACTTAGTTCCGTGTCAGTTCCGTACGGCACACATGTCTGGCCAAAGTTGCTCACTCCGCAAGTGGTCCCGCGGCACGAACTACGAACGAGTACGACGCGGCATTTGCGGTCCCTATCGGGAATCGCGGGTGGCGACGACATCGATTTGCATGTCGTCGCCACGGGGAACCGAGCTACCCGAGGGCCCGCGCACGGCAGCGCACACATAAAAGCAATGTATGCGCCACCCGCCCGCGAGCACCAAACCCGTGGCCTCAAAAGCGGAAGTCCGCTACGCTTGCTCTGAGCTGATGCGGCCGGAGCCGCGTCGCAGGCGTTCGGGGAAGGCGGCGCAGGGGGTGGGAAGGACCGCACAACCTCGTTCTGCCCAGCCTGCCGTTATCTTATTTTCCGGAGGCTTCCTTGTCTAATTTGGCGACAATTTCCCCTGCACTTAAGAAGCGCGCCGCACGCATCACACTGCTCCTGATGGACGTGGACGGCACCATGACGGACGGCAGCGTCACTCTGCTTTCTCAAACCGACGGCACGGCCCTGGAAATCAAGACCTTTGACGCGCACGACGGCCAAGGCCTAACCCTTGCGCACACAGCGGGGCTGCGCACCGGCTGCATCACGGGCCGCGAAAGCGCTGCACTCCTCCGCCGCGCCCAGGAAATGAAGATGGAATTCATCTATATGAAGCAGCCGTTGAAAATGCCGGCTTACGAGGAAATCCTGCGAAAGGCGGGCGCCACGGATTC
>DATJWZ010000843.1:0-2638 GCA_035500795.1 Candidatus Eiseniibacteriota bacterium
CCAAAGGATCAGAAGCAATACCGCAATTGTCCAGAGCATGAATCTGGCCCTCCGTTTTTACGAGTCGCTAACTGGGGCAGAGTAACTGGAACGGGACGCTCGAAGAATCGAGAGGATTGCGTATGCAGGGGATGGGCAAACCCTAATGTCCCCAGTGTTTACCTCAAAACCGAAGATCGTATCCGGAAATTCGTGTAGCCCTGCGCAAAGAGCAGTCCCCGAAAAACACCAGTGGAGCAGCGAAGATCCGAACACTCAAGGACGCCCAATAGCCTCTCGTGAGAAAATTCCCAACGCATAGATAATCCCTTCGTGGCTCAACTCGAAAATTTCCGCCTCAAGGTCTTCCGCACCGTAGCGGAGCACCTCAACTTCCGCAAGGCAGCCGAGCAGCTCTTCCTTACACAACCCGCCGTCACATTGCAGATCAAAGCCCTCGAAAACGATCTCGGGGTGCGCCTCTTCGATCGTTCCGGTCATCGCGTAGCTGTTACGCCTCAAGGCAAATCTCTTCTTCGCTACGCGAACAAAATCGCGGCCCTTTCTGCCGCTGCCGAACAGGATCTGGTTGCCAGTGATGGAAAGCCCTCCGGCGAACTCTCCCTCGGCGTCTCCACCACTATCGCGCAATATGTTCTTCCCCGGCTCATCGGAGCATTTCTCACCGAACATCCGCGTGTGCAGCTTGAGGTTCATAGCGGCAACACAGAAGAAGTCATCGACCTGCTCCTCGCAGCAGGGGTCTCGATCGGATTGATCGAAGGTCCGGCGCGTAAGCGTGGAATAAAAACTGAGCCCTTCATGCGCGATGAACTGGTCCTCATCCTCCCCATGAATTCGGAGTCGACCCAACTTTCGCCACAACAACTCGTCGCATCGAATCTCCTCATGCGCGAGCAAGGCTCCGGATCGCGCCGCGTGGTTCAATCTGCTCTCGAAAGGGCCGGTTTTAAGCTAAAGGCATTCCGCCGGGTGATGGATCTCGATTCCACCGAGGCCATCAAGTCGGCGGTCGATGCGGGACTCGGCATTGGTTTCGTCTCGCGTTGGGCGATTTCCAAGGAATTAGATCTGGGCATTCTCAAAGTCGGCCAGGTTCGCGGACTTCACGTAACTCGCCACTTTTCCCTGGTGACTCGGACGGGCCCCGCCCTGCAAGGGCCTGAAGGCGCCTTCCGCCTTTTCGCTCTGAGCCGTGGGCGCGCCGTGTCCGATCCCGCCAAATCTCGATAAGAAAAACTTATCGGCAATTGGAATTGCTGCTTGGACAGGGTCCGCCACCCGCCTCCACACTCTTTCCATGGGCAAGCGCATCTTTTTCGTCGGAATTATCCTCGCCGCGAGCGGACTCGTCTCTCCTCCCTTCGCTCTTCTCGGCGGCCTCATCTATGGACTGATAGTCGCACATCCGTTTCACGCCGAAAGCAAGAGCCTTTCGAAGTTCCTGCTCCAGGCCTCTGTCGTCGGCCTCGGATTTGGCATGAACCTTCACGAGGTCGTTCAGGTCGGACGCTCCGGATTCCTCTACACCGCGCTTACCATCACCGCCGTCATGTCTATCGGACTAGGCTTGGGATATCTAATCCGGGTAAGCAAGAAATCCTCGTTCCTGATCGCCGCGGGTACCGCGATCTGCGGAGGCAGTGCTATTGCCGCTGTCGGGCCCATTGCTGATGCCAACGAAGAAGAGATGGCCGTATCTCTCGGCACTGTCTTCATCCTCAACTCCATTGCGCTGTTTCTCTTTCCGGTGATCGGACTCGCACTGCACATGACGCAATCGCAGTTCGGACTCTGGTCCGCCCTGGCAATCCACGACACCAGTTCCGTTGTCGGCGCCACGGCAAAATTCGGTGCGGCAGCTCTCGCAATCGGCACAACCGTAAAACTCGCCCGCGCCCTGTGGATCGTCCCTTTGTCCATCGCTACGGCATTCACCCTGAAAAGCAAGGCCCGTATCCAGTGGCCCTGGTTCATTTTGTTTTTCTGTGTCGCGGCCCTGCTGAACACACTTCTTCCCGCATTCAACCCCGCCTTCGCGGCCCTAAGCCGACTCGGCAAAATTGGACTGACCGTCACGCTTTTCCTGATCGGCACGGGTCTGAGCAAAAAGACCCTCCAACAGGTGGGACTCCGCCCACTTCTCCAAGGCGTAACGCTCTGGATCCTGGTAGGCACAGCCACACTAGCCCTGATCCTTTCCAACTGGATTCACGTGTAGAACGAGTGTCACTGCCATGCGCCCCATTTCTGCCGCGCGTTTTGCGACGGAAGTGGGGATTGTCCCGGAACGCATTCAAAGGCCTCCTATCACACCAGACTGAATGCAGTTTTGCGTGTTCCCTTCCCAGAGGAGCCCCTTGATTACTTTAGTTAACTATGGTTAACCATTCTTGGTGTATAGTTGTTAACATTGAAGTATCTGGGGAACACGCTCCCGAATTGCATCCATGGGCATGCAGGATGACCACACACATTCGACGATTCCTTCCGCACTCCCATCTGTTCGCACCTCCGGCCACCTCTCCCTCGAAAATGTCCACGGCTCTGTAGAAGTTCCGCATCATCAAGCCAGCTTCTGGGAACAATGGCGAGCCTTCGTCGGCCCGGCCATCCTGGTCAGCGTCGGATACATGGA
>DATJWZ010000844.1:0-4855 GCA_035500795.1 Candidatus Eiseniibacteriota bacterium
GGAAAAAATTGAAAGGGCCGTGACATTGGTTATGGCCTAGCCGCCAACTCCTGCGAGGGAGTTAACAACGTGGAACCATGTACCGTCACAGCCCCTTGATATGATCGCTGCTTTCGCAGTTCCGAACCCCAACTGACCCTCGCAGATCCGTCGGTTTTTTCAGGTCCGGTCGTCTTGCGGGTCGCCCCGCCCGGCTGATCATTCAGTCTACTTTGGATCGGCTCATTTTATTGTGCCAACCCTTTCGACCGTCGACGCAAGCAAAGTTACCAGAGTAACGAGAAAAGTCAACGCAAACTATTGGTGCAGTCACGAGCGCCGAAGCTGTGAATATCAGGAGTCGCAAATTGCTGCAATCCTGAAAGTTATGCACAGCACCTTCGAATTATTCCGAGTTTTGCACAACAAGATGCACAGCGATGTAGCAAACTGCAAACTGATGAAAGGGAATCAAATAATCGTCTTGACGGCGGAAAGAGATCGGCGCATCGTTCAGATGAAAGAGAGAAAGATCCGCGCGAAGTATCCGCACAACCAAGTGATGCCAGAATTTGTAGCCTATGTGGATGGCGGCTGCCAGGGGAATCCCGGGCCGTCGGGAATTGGCGTGATTATCAGCGGTGGCACGGACGGCCCCGTCCGGATCGCCAAGTGGATTGGACATCAGGACAATAATGTTGCCGAATATGCGGCCTTGATGGAGGCACTGCAATACGCCGTCGCCCGCAAAGCGCGAAAATTGCACGTCTATTCCGATTCCGAAGTCGTCGTGCGGCAAATGACCGGCGAATACGAATGCCGCAGTCCCCGGCTCTACTCCCTGCACTGGACCTGTCGCAAGCTGGCGCGATCGCTTGCATTCTCAATCTCACATGTGAAGCGGGAGTTCAACGTGGAAGCGAACCGTCTGGCCCAGGTTGCGCTTCGGCGGCGAAAGAAACAGTAACGCTCCCCCTGGTCGGAACTGATGTCATCAGCGGTGCGCGTATAGCAAGAACGCCAGGGCAAGTCCCAACGCCAGCGCGCAGATCGCAATAAATCGCCACGCACTATTTGTTTCTGGAAGAATCGGTCGGTTCGCCGCGTTCTGCGGGAATGCATCCCGATAGATGTTCAGCCCGTCACCGAAAGGACTTGCCTGCGGGCTGATGCCACTTTGTGATTCGGAAGGAACTGTGCCATCCACTCGGGTCGAGAGTTCTTGCGCAAGCGTTGGAAAATCCTTTCGCAGGATGCTGGCGAATTTCGTGGAGAACTGCTTCATGTCCTCCGGGCTGGCTTCTTTGCTGACCACCGACTGTCCATCAGAGGTATTGATTACGGTTCTACTGATGGTCTTGCTACTGGCTGCCGCGCCTTTGGCCAGCAGCATTGGCAGGCTTAAGCTTGGGAGCCGGGTCGCGATCGAGCCTAGAAGTTGCGTCTGAATTTTCTTTTGCACTTCTTCCATCGTGGGCGCTTCGATCGGTGCAATTGACGGATCGGTACCTCGCGCGATGAATCCCCCGGCCGGATTCGGCTCGATCTTGTAACTGATGTTAGTTGTCAGATGTTTGAATTCCATTTCATCGGGATTGTAGCGACTGAGAGACATCCAGTCGTGATTACGCTGGTGTGAGCTATGCGGCGCGCTTCGATCTCCCGCATCATGCAGGTATGTGCTTTCAATTCTCCGCTCTCTTTCCTTCGTCTTAGTACTTTCGTGCCGAGGGAATCTTGACACTGCTTATTGAGCGGGTGAGACTCCAGAAGTAACCACATTTTTGGTTACTCAACACTTCAGAAGACGTGGAACAGGAAATAACAACTCGCGGCGCTTCAGCGCCTCCGTCGCTCTTTACCAAAAGCGCACAATCCTCGACGGAGATGGCTCAGCGCGATCTGGATGCTACCCTGCAATTGCTTGCCGACCGAGCGCAATACCTCACGGGCGCCAGCGGAGCGGCGATTGCCTTGCGAAGCGATGGAAAGAAAGACATGCTATGCCGCGCCAGTACCGGGACCAACGCTCCAGAGCTGGGCGCGCTGCTCTCGACTGAGTTTGGTCTTTCTGGTGAGAGCGTCCAGACGAAACGTCCACTCCGCTGCAATGACGCGCTGAGCGATGCGCGCGTGAACCGTGAAATATGCCGACAGCTGGGCATCGGCTCGGTAGTCGTGATGCCGGTCGTGAATGACGATCAGGTGCTGGGTGTATTCGAGCTTTTTTCCGGGGAAGCGAACGCGTTCGGCGAGCGTGATCTTTCGGCCGTCCAGCGCTTAGCCGACATGGTGCAGACTGCAGTTCAACTCGCTCAGGTCGCCGGGTCTATTCCCACGCCAGAAAAGGCTAAAGCTGCCGCGGCTGCGGCCGGCGGTCAAGCGCTCCGTGGGGAGTTTGTTGCGGATCTGGTCGTAGATGATCGCCTCCGGGCCGAATCCTCCGCGAAAGTCGAAGGTCCGGCGATTGATGCGCAAAACGTAAGCAAGGCTGCGACCGAATCAACCGTTCAACCGCCTGTTCCAGATACTACGGCAAAAAAACCACTGCTCTGGTCGGCTCCCGTGAACGTGGAGGCGGATGCACCGACGGGGGGCGATGTTGATCAAAGCCGTGTGCCCCCGGTGTTGCGGGATCTGCGAAAGTGCGTAGCCTGCGGGTTTCCGGTTTCGGCGGGACGCATGCTTTGCGTGGAGTGCGAAGAGAAGAAATGGAAAGGCCAGCTGCGTTCGCGGAAGAGCCAGCCCGTATCCGACCTGAGCTCGTTCAACTCATCGGGCGGTGCGGCCGCAGCAGCTCCCGCCGTGGCGAAGGCCTCCACCACTACGAATCCGGCGCCTTCGACACCCGAAGCCAGTACCAGGGTTCTTCCCGATCAAACTGCACACAAACTTGGGATCTCGCGGGGCCCTGGGAACTCCGCGTTGTCGGAAGGCAACGTCGATGCTTTGAGTGACTCAGTTGCAATGGAAACCGTTGTCAGGAACGCTCCGGATTTTGTCCTGAGCGCCGCCGCGGTGCCATCTGAGTCTTGGTTTGCAGCGCATAAATACGTCTTGATCGCGTTGGTGGTCATCGCAGCAGCTGCTGCGGCGGTGTATTTCCTCCGGTAAAGCCTCGATTGTGACCGCCTGAATGGCACGTTCGATCTGTATCCTATAGATCCCCAAGGCCATCCCCCCGTCCGGTAATCCTCTTTTCGCCTCAGCTATGTACTCAGAAGTACATGTACACGATCCCGGAAATCCTTGACAAGACGGGCAACTCTGCTACATTTCGGTGGAAGGTTTTGGAACCTACCAAATGATGAGTGCGGGTACTCTAACTATGAAAAACGTGTATGAAGTACTGCGGCAGAAAGAGATGGAATTGACGCGCCTGGAGAAGGAAGTCGAAGCGCTGCGACTGGTGGCTCCATTGCTGTCGGAGGAAAAAGAGAGCGTGGCTGAGATGGCCAAACCGGCGCTAGCGACCGCAGTAAATGGTCCACAGACGCCGCGGATGACGGTTCCAGCAGCACCCCCGATTCCTGCGCCACAGCCCGTGCGCGCCGCCGGATGGGATGACACCGCGAAACGTTGGCCGTAAACACCTTCGTAGGGCAACGATTGAAAGCTCGCTCTGAGCCAGCCCGGGATGCGTCCCGGGCTGACGTGTGTTTGGACGCGGCAGGAAGCTCTTCGGGAATCCTTCAATCCGAGTTCGCTAGGCACCGACGATCTGCCGCAGGGCCGCGAGCAGACTGTCAACTTCGTCCAGAGTGTTGTAGTGCACCAGCCCGATTCGAAGGAATCCACCCGATTTCTCAACATCGAAATGTTCGGTCACGTTGAGAGCGTAATAGTTCCCATCCCAAGTGAAGAATCCTCGCTCCCCTAATTTTGTGGCGAGTCCGACGGGAGTGAGGCCCGGCTTTCCCGAAATGTCTCGAACGGCGAATGTGGTGCAGCGTTCGTTGAAGCGGCCCGGGTCTGTGATGCCGTAAATCTTCAGGCCGGGAATCGCCTTCAGGCCGTCCATCATTTTTTTGAGCAATCCGCGCTCATGCTCATGGATTGTCGAGTAAGCAGCTTCAATTGCTGCCCGGCGAGTACTCACTTCGGGATGCGACTGACGGCCCAGGTCGGCGATGTACTCCACGCAGGCCTCGATCCCGGCGATGCATTCGTGATTCAGCGTGCCCCACTCCCAGCAGTTCGGAATTGCGTTCGTGTTGGGACGGACCTTGTACGGCCGGAAGCGTTTCAGGTGTTCGCGCTTGCCGTAAAGCACTCCCATATGCGGGCCGAAGAACTTGTACGTCGAGCAAGCAAGAAAGTCGCAGTCGAGCGCCGCGACGTCGATTAATCCGTGTGGGCCGTAGTGGACTGCATCGATGTACGCAAGCGCTCCAACTTGGTGCGCCAGTTCGACGATTCGTTTCACTGGATTGATCGTTCCAACCGCATTGGAAGCGTAGCCGACTGCAACCAGCTTCGTTTTACTGGTGATCTTCGAAGCGAGATCATCGAGGTCAAGCGTGCAATCCTCGTCTTTGAATTCAGCCCAACGGACCGTGACGCCGCGATCTTCGGCCATGGTCGTCCAGGGAGAAACATTCGCGTCGTGATCGAGACGAGTGAGCAGGATCTCGTCGCCCGGCTTGAGCTCCCGGCCGATCGCACGCGAGATCGCAAAGGTCAGCGTGGTCATGTTGGGCCCGAAGGCCACCTCATCGGCGCCGCAATTCAGAAAATCGGCCATCGCAGCGCGGGCGCGTGCAATCATTGCGTCGGTGCGCCGGCTGGTGGCATACGCTCCGCCAGTGTTCGCGTTGTCGTGACTTAGGTAGGCGGACATTGCATCAATGACGCGCTGCGGGACTTGCGTACCCCC
>DATJWZ010000845.1:0-9899 GCA_035500795.1 Candidatus Eiseniibacteriota bacterium
ATCGATGTGCCTGGTTCCACTTCCACTGTTATCTACGGGATCAATTCAGGGGGTCAGATGGTCGGAAAGTATTCGACCGTGACCGGCGGGTCAGGATTTGTGTTCAGCAATGGAAAATTCACAAACATCAACTATCCGGGAACCACCGG
Source organism: Candidatus Eiseniibacteriota bacterium (assembly GCA_035500795.1). Classification (GTDB taxonomy): domain Bacteria; phylum Acidobacteriota; class Terriglobia; order Terriglobales; family Acidobacteriaceae; genus Sulfotelmatobacter. The sequence continues at coordinate 150 of DATJWZ010000845.1, forward strand.
CGACACGGCAAGCGGCATTAACGATCACGGCGATATTGTTGGGTACTACTACACCGATGCTCTCCATTCCTTTCTTTATCACAATGGACAATTCATCTCGATCGCCTTTCCCGGCGCAACCAGCACGCAAGTGAACGGGATTAACAATGTGGGCGACATGGTCGGCGGTTATATCGATAAGGCCGGTCATTGGCATGGGTTCCTGCTTCATGAAGGACAATTCACCTCCATCGAAGTAACGGGTGCAGACTTCATATCGGCTTCTGGGATCAATGACCGAGGCTTTGTCGTTGGATACTCTCACACGTACTGTGACGGCAGTTGCGACATCACAGAGAATTTTCTGTTTTACGGAGGTCACGTTCATGAGGGCAGTCTCGAAACCGCGACATACGGGATCAACAATTTGAACGAGGTCGTCGGGGATTGCAATGTAGCGCGCGGTCAAGCTTTCATTGGCTGCCTACTTACGTTACATTCGACCCTCTATTGGAACTATCCCGGAATGTACTGGACCGCGCCTAACGCAATCAATGATCAAGGTGTGATTGTTGGAGAAATTGAAGACTTCTCCTTAGACAAACACGGTTTTGTACTGCGGCCGTGAAGGCGACACCTCCAATCACACGATCAGGTGACGAGTTCTGAGTGGGTCAGATATCAGAATGATTGAGAGCCCAACCCAGAGAGAAGAGGACCGAGCAGAAATTGAAAACGCTTTAGTCCAGCGTCAACACGATCCAGTACACGCCTGTCGGATAGTTGTTCGTACGCGCGTAACAGGCGCCAACCGAATAGCTGCGCAGATAGCGACTGGTGATGGCGTGAGTGGTTCCGTCAGGGAGCACGTCTGGCTGCAGGCTCGTGTAGGTAAGAACTGTAAACTGCTTCGCCAGATTTCGAACCTGCGGCGTGCCAAGTTTGTCCGCGTGAGCCATGGAGCACGCATACTGATCGACGTCGGCAAAGTCGTGACGCGGTAATTTCCGCATGCCTGACCGTCGGCGCGTTTCGTCAACTGCCGCGGCAACGTGGTTCTTCACTTCATCCGCAGAATAACCCGGTACCGCATGGCCGAAGTCCTGCACGATGTACAGACTGTCACCGCTCCGCACCACGCCCAACCCGACCACGTTGTAGGCCGGGTTGAGCAGGTTGGCACGATGGGGAGGAGAAAGCATGAGGTGCTTGTGACCGTCCGCCGCACTGTAGTCGAGGGCAACGTTCTCGCCCTCTTGATCGAGCTGAAGCTTGGTCATCTTGGCGAGGCGCACAGGCAGGGCTGGTTCATCGGAGAACTGATGCGACAATTGCCGCGCTTCCAGCATGGCTAGCGCGTGAATGCGCGCGGCCTGAGATAAGCCGGCATCGAGCGTCAATGGTCCAGCACCGGCTTTCTGTCGCGATTGATTCGCTAATTGCAGCAGGTCTTGCTCAACCTGAATTTCCGGCTCGATGAAAGGGATATCGGGAGCTTTCGCTGCCGCAGTCTTCAGTGCCGCTTGGGGAGGAACCGGGTCGGTCGCTCCGGAGGTCTCCGCGGAGGAAGCCATCAGCCGAACCGCAGGCTGAAGCGTAATGACTCCCGTACCGAGCAGAAACGCAAGCAGTAGTCTGGGGGCTCTATGCATGCCGTCTTGCCTACCGTGGATCTGGGAGGATCCATTTGACTCAGGCGGTTCTCGCCTGAACTACATATCGGCTCAAACTCTGTTGCTGGTGCTAGGCTATGGGTTGGATTTCCAGGAAAGTAGTTACCTGCGTCTATGGAACTAGGGATCAGTGGGGTCATTGGACTGCTGTTTGGCAGCCTTATTGCCTGGCTGGCGCTGCGCTCGCGGACTGCCGGTCTGGAGGCACAGTTGTCGTTGCGGGAAAAGGAATTAGCGGCCGCAAAGGCAGAACTGGCGCGGGTTTTGGAGGATCAGCGAGGCCTGGTGGAAGCCCGTGCAAGGTTGGAATCTGCCCTGGAATTGGAACGAAAGGCCAGCGACGAAAAGATCGAATTATTGAAGAAATCTACCGAGCGTGCCGCCGACGATCTGCAAAACGCCTTCAAAGCCCTGGCATCCGATGCGCTGAAAAGCAACAGCACATCTTTCTTACAGGTCGCGCAAGAAACGCTGAAGCGGTTCCAGGTGCAAGCGCAGGGAGATCTCGACGCGCGGCAGAAAGCCGTAGCGGATCTGGTCGCGCCAGTACAGGAATCGCTGAGCAAAGTCGATGCGCAAATCCAGCAGATGGAGAAAGAGCGCATTGATGCCTATGGAGGCCTGCGCCAACAGGTCCAGTCGCTCATCACGACGCAAAAGGAATTGCAATCCCAGACCGGGAATCTGGTACGCGCGTTACGCACGCCCAATGTTCGAGGGCGCTGGGGAGAGATTCAATTACGCCGCGTGGTGGAGATTGCCGGAATGCTCTCCTATTGTGATTTCGCTGAACAGGAGACTATTACCAGCGACAGCGGGCGATTCCGTCCCGACCTGGTCGTGAAGTTGCCCGGTGGAAAGCAAGTCGTGGTTGACGCAAAAACGCCCCTTCAGGCGTTTCTGGACGCATTCGAAACCACGGATGAAGAAGTGCGCCGAACTTGTCTCGCCGCCCATGCGCGTCAGGTACGCGAACACATCAACACATTGGCAGGCAAGAAGTATTGGGAACAGTTCGAATCTACGCCGGAATTTGTCGTGATGTTTCTTCCCGGGGAGACATTCTTCAGCGCCGCTCTTGAGCAGGATACTGGGCTCATTGAGCATGGCGTGCTGAACAAGGTAATCCCCGCTTCTCCAACGACTTTGATCGCGCTCCTGAAAGCCATCAATTATGGCTGGAACCAGGAAAAGCTGGCGCGCAATGCACATGAGATCAGCGCGCTTGGCAAGGAATTGCACGAGCGGCTAAAAAGGCTGGCGGGACACATCACGGCAGTCGGTACGAACCTCGACCGGGCTGTCGAAGCTTACAATCAGGCGGTTGGGTCGCTGGAAAGCCGCGTCCTGGTCTCAGCTCGCAAGTTCGCTGAACTGGGGGCTTCGGTGCCGGAGGAGATTGCTCCCGTGGAGCCGATCGAAACTACAGCCAGAGCTCTCTCTTTCGAATGGGACGACGAGCCGCTTGAGATATCCAAGCGTGACGACCGGAAGGTGGGCAAGGGCGCTTAAAAGGTGCTGTCAAGACCTACATAAAGCCAATTCCGAAACCCATACCTCGACTTGGAATCGCATCCAACAAATGAGCTTTGGCTGCGTAAGCCTTGGAAACTCAGAGGAAACTGGATACAGAATCCCACAGGAACCTTCAAAAAGGCATAGTTGGCGTTCGAAAATGCATCTATAATTTTGGAAGTGCCTTTCCAATCTGGACTTACGGACACTCCCCAGGAGCGCATAGGTGGCAGCGAAGTTGCTCATTGAAGACTTGGAGGAAAGTTCGTCCCCTCCTCCACCGCCTCGGAAGGGGTCGGGTGCGGCCCATAAGTCCATGAATCGGGTAAGCCAAGCTCGCTTTGTAGCCATCCTGCTGTTCTTGCTGACGGTCGCTGCAGTCGTGTTTGCGAGCTTCAACTTCGAAAAGGAGGGGCAGTCTGCCGTTCCGGACGACGGAGTCTGGTGGGTGGAGCGCAACGGCCACCTGATCGCAGATCGGGTCGACAGCCACGGCCAGGGAGCGCAAGCAGGTATTAAAGTCAATGATGAGCTTGTCTCGGTCAACGGCCAGGAAATAAAAGGCACACCCGGCCTGGAGCGGCAACTGTACTCGACCGGGGTCTGGCACAAAGCTTCTTATACGCTGCTGCGCGACTCGGTAGCGCTGGATTCGAAGGTCCTACTTGTCCCGGCTGACCGCTCACTTAACAATTGGCTGCGGCTGATTGCATTGATCTATCTGGGCATTGGCCTCTATGTTCTCTTACGTCGCTGGACGGCCATTGGCTCGACGCACTTCTATATTTTCTGCCTGGTCTCGTTCGTCGCATACTCTTTTAAGTACACCGGCAAGCTGAACGATTTCGACTGGACGATTTACTGGTGCAACGTCGTCGCATGGATTGTGCAGCCGGCACTCTTCTTGCATTTCGTTCTGACGTTTCCGGAAAAGCGGCAAGCGATCCGGCAGCGTCCGTGGCTTCTGGCCTTGGCATACGTTCCCGGAGCGATCTTGCTCGGGCGCCACATTATTGCGCTGCGGCTCGCGCAAGCCAGCGGCAATCTCCGCTGGGACATGGACCGCCAGGAAATCGCTTACGGAGCGATCGTTTTCATCGTGGCCGCGGGTGTTCTTTCCTACAGCTATCGGCTCGCCAGCACGACGATCCTGCGCCAGCAATTGAAGTGGGTAACTCGCGGTACGGTGCTGGCCGTAGTTCCCTACACGCTGTTCTACGTCATTCCTTACCTGATGGGATCGCTGCCCGGCACCGTCATGAAGCTGTCAGTGCTCTCACTGGGCCTGCTGCCCTTGACTTTCGGATATGCAATCTTCCGCTATCGGCTGATGGACGTCGACCTGATCTTCAAGCGCGGCGTGGTCTACACGCTGGCCGCTGCTGCAGTGGTAGGAACATACTTCGCTTTAGTCGCAGGCGTCGCCACGATGGTTCACTCCCGGCAGCCGAGTACCGGCCCTGTGGGCCTGATTCTAGCGGTTGTGGTGACGGCGCTCCTGTTTGACCCTGTCCGCAACTGGATCCAGGATCGCGTCGACCACCTGTTCTACCGCACTGTGTATGACTACCGTCGCACACTGATCGAGTTCGGCCGTGAGCTGAGTTCTGAAACGGATTTGAACGCGCTGCTCTCGTCAGTGCTTGACCGTCTGTCGCGGACTCTCTCGGTCGATCATGTCGCTATTTTCCTGCGCGCCGACGAAGAGTCAGAAGAGTTTGTGCTTTCGAAGTCTACTGGCGTGAATTCGATTGGCAAACTGGATCTCTCATTCTTAAATGCTCCGCGTCCCGAGCCTGCCGGACACATGTTCTTCGAGAACACGCACCAGGTTCCTCGCGAAACCGAAGGTTCCCAGGACACGATTGCCAAGCTCGACCTGAATTACTACATTCCCTGCCGCGCACAGCAGAAGACGGTCGCAGTTCTCGGCCTGGGCAAAACGAGCAAGGGAGACTATCTCTCGAGCGAAGATGTGGAACTGCTCGAGACGCTCGGCGGCTACCTTGGCATCGCTATCCAGAACGGCCGCCTGTATGCGTCTTTGCAGCAGAAGGTTGCCGAATACGAACGCCTGAAGGATTTCAACGAGAACATCGTGGAGTCGATCAACGTCGGCGTGATGGCGCTCGATATGGAAGACCGGGTCGAGAGCTGGAATGCGCAAATGGAGGTGATGTATGCCCTACCTCGCTGGCAGGCGCTTACGCAATCGATAGCCGGCATCTTCCCTTCTGAGTTCGTTGAGGAGTTTTACCGCGTCCGCCAGAATCCCGGCATCAATAATCTCTACAAATTCCGCTTAGCCACTCCAGCAGGCGAAACTCGGACCGTCAACGTCGCAATTGCCCCACTCGTCACGCGAAAATTCCAGGTTGTTGGACGTCTCGTCATCATGGACGACATCACCGAACGGGTAGAGCTCGAGAATCAGCTCTCGCAGGCCGACAAGATGACGTCGATCGGGTTGCTGGCAGCTGGCGTGGCTCACGAAGTGAATACGCCTCTCGCCGTCATTTCGTCCTACACTCAGATGCTCACGAAGCAGTTACAGGGCGACCCGCAAAAATCAGGCCTGCTTGACAAGATCACCCGGCAGACGTTCCGCGCATCTGAAATAGTGAATAACCTTTTGAATTTCTCGCGGACGAGCGGCACGGAGTTTACCAACGTCGACATCAACAAAGTTATTACTGACACGCTGGCGCTGCTCGAGCATCAGTTCAAAACGGCGAAGGTAGAAGTGGTTTCCGATCTCACTCCGGGCATCTCTCCGATCGAAGGCAACGCGGGCCGACTGCAGCAGGTTTTCTTGAACCTGTTCCTGAACGCCAAGGACGCAATGGTCGGCGGCGGAAAGTTGAAGGTCGCTACCAGCAACGGAGATTTGGTCAGCGTCCGCGTCAGCGACACGGGATCCGGGATCGCTCCGGAGCATATTCAGCGGATCTACGACCCCTTCTTCACCACCAAGACGGCTCCAAAAGAGGGCCAGAGCCGCGGAACCGGCCTGGGATTGTCGGTGACCTACGGCATCATCCAGGAACACGCGGGCAAGATTCGCGTGGATAGCGAAGCCGGCGTCGGCACGACGTTCGCCCTTGATTTTCCATTAAGCAGGAAGGCAGTACATGTCTGAAGCAGCGGTAATCTCGCGAGGAGTAGCCAGCGGTAGTTCGTCTCCTGCTGGCGCAGTCCTGATCGTCGACGATGAAGCAGAGATCCGTGAGTCCCTGCAGACTCTCCTCGAACTCGAAGGCTTTGAAGTGGAGGCGGCAGGCAGCGGCGAAGACGGTCTCACCGCCATGGCGGACCGCCCGTTTGATCTGGTTCTGCTTGATCTGACGCTTCCCGGGCGCAACGGGATGGAAATCCTTTCGGAGATTCGCACGCACGATCCACGCCTTCCCGTCATCATGATCACGGCATATGGCACCGTCGAAAATGCGGTGCGGGCGATGCAGTCCGGCGCAGCCAATTTCGTTCAAAAGCCCTGGGACAACGAGAAACTTCTCGCGGATGTTCGCGCCGCGGTGGGGTGGCGACGCGCAGAAGAAGAGAACGTTCAACTCAAGCGCGCCCTGAAGCAGCGCTACAACTTCGAAAACATCGTGGGCAAGAGCGAGCCCATGCTCAAGATTTTCGACCTTGTCGGACAGGTCGCCAACAGCCGCTCTACCGTGCTTCTGCAAGGCGAGAGCGGAACTGGAAAAGAAGTTATCGCGAAGGCGATTCACCTCAACTCGCCGCGCCGCGACAAGCCCTTTGTCCCGGTGAATACTGGATCGATGCCGGCCGACCTGCTTGAGTCGACTTTGTTCGGCCATTTGAAAGGCGCGTTTACCAGCGCCATTGCATCGAAAAAAGGTCTATTCGAAGTCGCCGACAAGGGCACACTGTTTCTCGACGAAATCGCAACGATGGGACTGGAAACTCAGGCCAAGATTCTTCGCGTGCTGCAGGACCGCCGCTTCATGCACCTGGGCGGGATTTCGGAAATTCAGGTCGATGTCCGCATTATCGCTGCGACTAACATCGATTTGCGCCAGATGGTGCGGGAAGGCCGCTTCCGCGAGGATCTTTTCTATCGTCTGAATGTCATCACGATCGAACTGCCTCCGCTGCGGCAGCGCAAAGAAGACATTCCGCTTTTAGTTGACTTCTTCCTCAGAAAGTACGCCGAGGAGAATGGGCGTCCGACCCCTCGCATTACTCCCGAGGCATTGCGTCCGTTGATGGCGTACTCGTGGCCAGGCAACGTCCGTGAGTTGGAGAATGTGATCGAACGCGCCGTCGTGCTCTCGTCTGGCACGGAAATCAATGCTGAACTGCTGCCGGATTCCCTGCTCGGACGCGGACCGTCTCTTTCGCTTCACGATGCACCCTCGGATGCCTCACTCTTCGAAATCGTCGAAGATGTCGAGCGCCGTGTCATCGCCGATATGCTTGAGCGCTGCAACTGGAACCAGACCGAAGCCGCCGAGCGCTTTCGCGTGCCGCTCTCCACACTGAATCAGAAAATCCGCCGGTTAAATATTGAGATAAAGAAGAAAGGGCGAGGCTAACGGCAAGAGATTGCGTGCCATGCGCCTTCGCGTCCTCGGCGGTAAAATCTTTAAGCGCAGAGATCGCCGGGAATTCCGCAGAGAACGCTGAGTAATCCAAAAATTAGAACAATCTCCCAATCGAGAAATTCACGCGACTTTGCCCTGTTGGACTCACGCTTCCGGCAAGCGCAATCGGTCCGACGATCGTATCCGCAATGACTCCGAGGTTGAAACTGCCGCGAACCACTACTGGACCGGCTTGATCCGTTTGGCCGCCGAATGCCGTCCCCGATTCATACCATCCACCCCAGTAAATCTTCTTGCCGACGAACTGTGGCAATTTATAAAGTTCGCGCCGGAATCCGAACGACGCATACGCATAGTGATTTCCCAGAAACTCGTCTGGCAGATACGCGCCGAGCCGGAACGGTCCTCCCAGTTCGAATACCTGAAATGGCCCGGCCGTTCCCTTGAACGTTGTTCCACCGGAAATTGCCATAAACAGCGATGTCTTCGACCCGATCGCAAAGAAGTTGGAGGTCTCGATATCCAGTTGAGTGACGGGATCCGGTAGTGCCGGACTCTGCAGCACTCGAGAGAGCGTTACGATCGCGCGCGTTCCCCGACTGGGCACCGACGGGCTATCCTGGCCGTCCCACACGTAGCGCGCACGGAACTGGCCGGTGCTGCCGTGAACAATCGGCAAGCCTGTAGCGCCGATCAGAGGTGCGAGCTTGCCATCGAACAACTCATAACCGAGACGGAATTCGCTGCGGCGCCCGGAGTTGTAGCCGATATCGAAGCCACCTCCGGCGCGTTCATCTCCGAATACGGCGACACGCGTGAGTCCCTGAAACGAATTGCGCGCGAATTTCGACGCGAAAGCATAGGGCGCCACAAAAAAACGCGACTGCAAGATGGGCTGATAGTACTCGGTTGCTGCGAGATTACTCGATCCAAACAGCAAATCATTCCGCCATTCGCCCCCTCGATGCAGCAGGTCCATGAAGGTGATGCGGGTGCCCGCTGAAAAATCGAAGGCCGCGACTCCCGAGCCCTCGACGTTCACCGCCAGATCCACGAACGGCGGGCCGTAGGTCTTCTCGTGCGCCGTGACGCGAATCGACGGAATGCCATTCTGCAAAAATCCCTCGTAGCCGAGCCGATCGAACTGGCCTTGTCCGGCGATCTGCGTGAGTTGATTTTCCAGCTTGGGGAGTTGCAGCGGGCCGCCGGTATCTTTCTGCAGGCGCTTCGCAATCCGTTTTGCGGTATCCGGATCAGCTCCTGTCACCTCGATCTTCTCGACTCGTTTCACCGGTTGGCGCTTCCGCGCATCCCGCTCTGACAAATAGCGCTTCCATTCATCCGCGTCTTTGATGGCGTAAGTCAGCAGCGTATCCGATTGGCTTGCTGCCGCATCGTATCCGAGCTTTACCAAATCATCGAGCCGGTCGTAGTCGTTGATCGTGAAGCCTTTCATCTCCACGCGCACCTTCGCATTCGCGAGCGCAAGCGAACGGTGCTCGTTTTGCGTGATCATGACGTCGATCGCGCGTGACAAGACTCCAGTCAGCGTTCCGAGTTGCCCTACGTCGCCGGGAGGATAGTGCAGCTCAATGGCGATCACGACGTCGGAATTCATCGCTTTGACGGTTTCAACCGGAATGTTTTGCACCATGCCGCCGTCAGCTAATATGCGACCATTCAATTCGACCGGCGTGAAGATGCCCGGGATCGCCATCGAAGCACGGACAGACTGCGCCAGCGATCCTTCACTCAGCACCACAGCGTCGCCGTTTTGCATGTCAGTGGCTACGCAACGGAACGGGATCGGAAGATCATCGAAATTCGTGACACCGAAAGCGGAGAACGCGATGCGATCGAGCAGCAGCCCTGCTGCCTGTCCGGAGTTCAGGCCATTGGGCCCACGCAAGCCTTTCTTGAGTCCAAGAGGAGCCGCCACTGTAAAATCGCGACGATCCTGCTTGCGGCGATAGGAAATTTCGTCGTAGGGCGGCTCGGGCAGGAAAGCT
>DATJWZ010000846.1:0-2677 GCA_035500795.1 Candidatus Eiseniibacteriota bacterium
ATGGAGATTCTGCTGCAGCAGATGTCCGGAGATGCTGGGCAGGTCATTGGACATAAGCATCTGCAGATCGCCTTTTTGGCTTCCGATCACGACGCCGACATCACTGGCGTGCACGACCGTCCGAACTTCCACATCGCCGAAAACGGACGTGCTCAATCCAATTCGCATTTCGGATTGCGCGGCCTTGTTCATGATGTGCGCGAGCTGGACTGGGCCGGCGCTGACCGTAGAGCTAAGTTGCGGCTCGAGATGCTGATTCAACGCAGGTTCGCCGCTTGCGAGCTTCTCGGGAGAAGCCGCCTTCGCGCTCACCGGATTAGAGATCGTGGGGTCCGAAACGTTCGCAGCAGGATTCGATATGAAAGGAAGAACCTGCGGTGGTGGCGCGGGTGCGGAGGCCGCATCGTCCTCTTGAGTGCTACGCTTTGAAACCACTGGCGTGGGATCAACCGTGTTCTGAGTGCCCGTCCGATCTCCGGTCGATGCAGAATGCAGCTCCGGCAACTGCGCGGATGCAAGTGAAAAATGATCTTGGGAGACACCGGGCTTCGCGTTGCCGGAAGCGATTTCGGTCACTGCACTAGGGGCGACAAGCGGAGGATTCGCAGCCGGAATCGTCGATGTAGCTTGTATGAGCCTCGAAATTATCGACGAGGCTGAATCTGTGCCTGGCTGAGTCCGATCGGCTGTCGCGGCTGAGCCTGATGCGCCTTGGGGACCGAGCGGGACACCATTTTCAGCATCCATATTTCGCGATGGAGGATGCGCGGTGTGGATTGAGGACAGGTGCGAGAGATCCAGAACAGTAATGGAAGCGCCGCAGGAATGAGGTGCAGTATTCTGCAACGAATTTATCTGTTGGCCTACCGAGGATGTGTGCGGTGTTTCAGCATCTTTGGTGCGAGGTGAGTCGGGCTTTGCATTTTTCGCACCGAAGCTTGCTTGATCTCCGGGCAGCTGCGAAGAGGTGAGCGGCTTGGACATGCTGGTGGTGATTCCAGCACTCCCGTCATTGCCGCTGAATGAAGTATTTGGGATCGCAGGTTGATCTGAAATTGCCGGCTCAGATTGCGCCGGAGCATTCTCGACGCTGTCTTGAAGACAAGGCTCGGGCGCTGCGTCAACCAGTCTGTTAGCTTGCGGCGCGCAGGAAGGAAGGTCAGACTGATCTACAGTTGACGTGGAGGAAATATCCCCGTTGCTGCATTCCACCAGCGTCTGCGATAGCAGCGCTTGCAGTTCCCCTCCACCAGAGCTTAGATCCGCTTTCGGGTCAATCGAAAGCTGCGCTTGAGTCAACAAGTTTGCAGTTTGTGATACCGATGGAGAACTCCCGAAGGAATTTGCGATTCCAATCGAAGATTCGGCCAGATCTGCAGATACATCGCTAAAGTTCTTCTGCGAGAATGCGAGTACATCATTCGGAGTCAGCGTCGCCTGCACGACTGGATTCGGAATCAGAATCGTGCCCATTCCTAACATTGCGCTCAACGACTGGAGCGAATCTGGAACGGTGTCATCTTTTTCCTTGGGGCTAAGCTTGAGGGAGGAAGCTTTCGCCGGCACGGTGCCTGGCATTCTTCCTTGCGAATTCGGATCAGTTGGGATCTGTGGGATGACAGATTCGCCTTCGGCACAAAGCAGCGTTTGGCAGATATTGAAGAAATTTGCCGCGGTAGTAGCGGCTCCGCCGCTGAGATCACCAGGGCTTCCAGGAGGATCGCTGTGCCCAAAACCGGTTGTCAGCAAATTCTCAATCATTGAAGGCTCTGCAACTCACCTTTGACAGTGCATGTCTCCGTCCAAAAGCTAAGGATGAGTGATTTCTTCGCTCTGCCGCAAAACCTGCAGAATCAAGAGAATCTTCGAATGTGCCGATGATGGAAGTGCACACTTGCGGATGCTCGCCTGGGCAAACCCTGCCCAACCCGGCATTTTACGTACGCTTCCAGTAGGAACGGCGCAGCAGGAAGAGATCGTCCAGCCTTTGCTGCTGGCGTCGCAGTTGTGTCCGCTGGTATCTCTGGAGTTGTTGTTCGCGAAGGATTTCAAGCGTTTCGCGCTCCCGGCGTGCTTGTCGAAAGACATTTTCTTGCTGATCTCGCATGCTGGAAGCTCGCGCTAGCATTTGTTCGGCTTCCCGTTGATGCAGTACGAGCATGTTAATGCTATGGAGCATGAACCGGATTTCGGCGGCTATTGTACCCGAGGCCAAGTGCTCGGACGATTCCACTTGCAACTGGGCGGCCTGCTCAGTTAATTGCTCGATTGCGTGACGTACTTTCGCGACCTGCTGATTGGCCGCACGAAGCCGCAGTTCCTGCTGATGTTCTACACTCTGCCGCAGACGGTAGAGAGCTTCGAATGCAAAGTGAAATCCCATGTTTCAGACCGGCAAGGCCAGGAGCCTCGAAACGGTTTCCTGGAAGGTGGTGACCTCCTCTGGTTTTTGCATCAGAAGCCGGTGAAGTTCGGGCACCAGGGCGAGGGCCTTATCGAGTGTAGGATCGCTTCCTTTTTGATATGCGCCGATCCTGATCAACTCTTCCGAGGCGGCGTAAGCGGCAAGAAGGCGGCGCAGTTCATGCGCTTTCTGCAGATGGGGCGGCGAGCAAACCGCGGGCATCAGCCGGCTTACGCTGTCCAAGACTGATATCGGAGGGTAATGGCTACGCAC
>DATJWZ010000847.1:0-1072 GCA_035500795.1 Candidatus Eiseniibacteriota bacterium
GTGCTTCGCCAGCATGGCGTGGGCATAGACGCTGATGATGCCTTCGTCGTCCAGTTGTAGGAGCGCAGTCTTTCCTTCGTAAGCTTTGTCTTCGCTATCAAAGACAACCACCAGCATTCTGTTCATGACGGTTTCGCCCCCTTCTGATTTGGTGCTCTCGTCTTGACCTCTTTCTGAATGCAATGTGAGCACCATTTATAAGTTCTTCAGAACACACGGGGTCGCGCATCACAGAGCGACGATCTCTCCGCGAATTCGCGAAGTCCGTGAAACACTAATGATGGATTGCGAGGACGGCAGTTCTGCTAAGTGGCTTTTGAATACCGACTAATATTCGGCGGTACACTCAGGATGGCGCCTGCTTCTCCAGACGCGCAGCACCCAGGATCGAGGAAGGCCCAGATCAGAAGAAAGTTCCCTTGCTGTTGCAGCGGCTGTACCGGAGCATTGTGGATCGAAGCATCAGTCCGCACCCGCGCGAGCTCTCGTTCGCGTCTCAACTGTCCGGTCAATGCGGGCCGATAAGCGATCCACCCAGCTGGAGGAAGAATTCAGTCAGAAATCATTCGACTGTTGAAACTTGACCAACTCTATGCCGTCTTGCGCAAGCGTCTTGTTCTTATTCTCCAGAGCAAGAGCGAGAAGCAAACCTTCAGGAGATGTCCAGAGAAGGAATGGCGGGTGAACGGCCACCTTCAGCTGAAACTTGTCGGCATGCCATTTACGGCCGGCCAACGATAGTTGCTCTTGTCCGAGATACTTCAAGTGGCCGGAAAACGTCGTCGTAAATATTGGGTCTTCTCTGCTGCCATTCTCCAGTGTCACGAGTTGAACCGGTGTCATCGCTTTCTGGTCATGACTTGCGGAACGCGTGATGCTGCTCAAGGAAAACGCCGAGAGCGGCCACATAAGGCCAGCTGGAGCTTGGATGGGCACGTCCAAGCTCACGTTCTGGGTCATATCTCTCGCGTTCGATGTGCAGGAGATCTTCGCAGGAAGAAACTTGCAACCTAGGGGCCCGGAATCTGTCCTCCATCGCAACTTTCGGAATTCCATCAATTCCAGCACCGCA
>DATJWZ010000848.1:0-9218 GCA_035500795.1 Candidatus Eiseniibacteriota bacterium
TAAACCCCGGCGGCAACCATACCCGCCATCGCAGTGACCAGTAACGGAGTGTATTGATAGTCTGGATGGACCATCACCACGATGTCCGCCCCGGCGGCGAGCGCCTCACGATAACAAGTCTGCTGGTTGCGCCCATACCCGCAGTTTCTGTCGTGCACAAACGTCTTCAGGCCAAGGCGTTGCGCTATTGCGAGGGTCTGGTCTGAGCTTCCATCATCGACGAGGATTCTAACATCCACGCAAGCGGGTATTTCGCGGGCAGTTTGCTCAAGCGTGCGTGCGGCATTGTAGGCAGGCATAACTACGGCGATGCGCTTTCCGTCTATCATTCTGACTGCCTAGACCACCGAGGAAGAACGCCTGGCAGGCAGGTAGCTCGGGTCCCTTGAGGCCATCTTGCCTTCGAAGCGCACCTGCCGTACGCCATAAGCCGAACGCCATCTATAACATTCCGGGAAATCAGATGTAACTCTTTTTATATCATTTCAATACATGAACCCGACATTGCGGAAGCACGCCAACTAGTTGATGAATCATTGACATTCCGGGATTTTTGGTTAACATGCTTATTTTCATAAACATTCCGGGATTGTTCGTATTCTAAAAATGGAAGTGCCATATTTATCAGCTACATTCCGGGATTGTTCGTTGAAATTGAGTGCTGAGGCATGGTCGTTGGGCCTACCCTTGGCTGACGATTGGCCAAGGCGAGCGCTCACGCGACGACGTGACCATCGCCGATGCGGTGGGCGTTCGCCCGGCGGGCGCCAAAATCGAGTTTCACGCAGACTCCCATAGGTTGCCAGCGATGTTGGAGTCAACTTACGGTCATCGCACTCTGGGCCGCACTAACTGATGTGCACGTGACCCGGCGCGGCCTTGGAGTCAACCAGTTGCCTGAGAATCCTCACCCGTCCGCGAACGCAATAGGTTCATCAACGTTTCGAAAACTAAGTCCGGTTTGATAGCCGCCATGCAATCGTCGCGATGGCCGTCGTATTCGAACCCCAAATCGAGGTAGCCACAATCGGGCCCCTCGGAGTCCACCGAGACCGCGTTCGGCCCCAATGGACCCCACCGTGTCCCGTTCACCGGACCATTGATCGACACCACCGGCGTACCGACCGCTGCAGCGAGATGGACGACGCTGGTGTTCACGCTTACCACCGCCACGGCATGCTTAAGAATGCGGATGGTTTCAGTCAAGTCTGTCTTTCCGGCAAAGCTCAAGGAATGACCGCCCGAAAGCGATTTCAGACGGGACGCGAGCGCTTCGGCGCGGTCGTGATCCGCGGGTCCGCCTGTAAGCACAACCTCATAGCCGAGGGAACTGACAGCCTCTGCTAGCGCGAGCCAGTGCTCTTCCGGCCACTCTTTCATGTAGCCCCTGTATCCGGCTGACCATCCGTGAAAGGCGACATACGTGTTGGGCGCAAGAACCTCCGGCAGATCCCCGTCGACCGCGAGCCGGGGAAGAGTTTTTGATTCGACTCCTAGGCAACGTACCAGGGCCCGCTGATTTTCAACCTCGTGCACTCGGGACGAGTGATGCACCGTGCGATCGTAAACGTAATGGCGATATTGGCCGGGCGTTTCGAATCCAATCAGGAAGCCAGCACCGGAAAGGGCGGCGCAGATGGCATTAACCCTCGGCCAAGGTCCGAAGTCGCAAAGGACGTCCACCCGCCTGCCGCGCAGAACCCGTACGGCCTGAGGTAGTTTCGTAACAGGCAGGCGCACCACCTCATCGGGTCCCGCCAAGAGCCGAGCGATTTCGTAGTTGCTGGGACCAGCAAAAAGAATGATTCGCACCTTCGGAAAAGAACGCCGGAGGTCCGACAGGATTCCGGCCATCAGCACTGTGTCGCCAATCGCCGCCGTCTGCAACAGACCCAAAGAAGAGAATGCACGAGGGTGCTTTCGCTTCGGCTTCACGCCGAGCATCGCAACAACGGGAATCCCGGCGTATCGGTCCAGAAGCTTCAGTGATCCTCTGCCACGTTCCATGCTTCCGTTCCATACTTAATGGCGGGTTTCGACACGCCAGCCTCAAATACCCAGATGCGGTTCAGATTCTGAAACGCTACAGAAGCCCTGCCATCCGCTCCTCGGTAGGTCATTCCACGCACTGAAACATCACGTGGCGAAACGTTTCACTGGCACCGACAAGCTGAAAGTGCCTCCCCGTGGCCCCGATAAAGTCGTGGAAGGCCCTCAGCTCATTGGCGCGGTCACAGAATTCGTCGAAGTATATGTAAGTGCCGCGCTGAATTCGCTTCTTAAGGTAAGTGAGAACGAATGCAGCCGAAGCGTAAAGATCGCAATCGATATTGATTACAAGCACCTTGTACTCCGGGAAGCTGTATAGTGGCAGCATCTCCTCAAACAGCCCCTTGAAGAACTTGACGCGGCCGTCCGGAATATCGGGAATTGACCCTCCAGTCGAGAACGCTCCCTTAACCAACGAGCGATTCCAATCGCTCGGCAGCCCTTCGAAGCTGTCGAAACCGTGGAGATGAGAGGCTCCGTTTCTGAGAAGACGTGCCCAGTACCTCATCGACTCGCCGAAGGCGACTCCAAACTCAAGGTACAGCACTCGTTCGTCGGCGAATCGTGTGGCTACCAGGTCGAACAGATCCTCGCGGCTTCGAGCGGGCTTCGCAAGTCGGAAATTGTGGATCCTCATCCAATGACCGACAGAGAGATAGCTCACAGCGGAGTCCAAACCTTCAATGAGGCCGTCTCCGCAGATTGGACCCAGCTTAACCAAGAGCTTCTTGATTGGGTACCAAGGTTCGCGACGTGTCTTTGGGGTCGGAGCCGTCAAGAGCAGTCTCTTAAGTTGCCAATCGGCAGGGGAGGTGTGGAGTTCGCGTGACGGTGATAGGAACGCCATCATCCAAACACATTGTACGAGAGGTGTGTGCTCTGCGCTTCCAACCGTCGAGGCGACAAAACCATTTTGCGCGCGATCGACTTTGACCATCCGGTTCGCTTGCAGTATGCAAGATAAGATTCGTGCTGATAGTCGAAACCCGCTTTGGAGATCGTTTCCGGGTCGATGTAGACGGTGATTTCATCATGCAGCGCGGCCTGCGTCGTCCTCTTCGAATAGAGGAAATCATCAAAATTTGCGAGAAGGCGGATCTGTCTTCGTTCGCATTCTTTTCTGAGCTGCGTCAATATTCCTTTATATCTCGACTGGTAGCTATCTAGCTTTTCGCGGTACTGCTGGGTCCCAAAATCGATGATCGGCCGCACTTGCAAGGTCCTGATATTGACTTTGCCATATGTGTCGAAGAAACTGCTCAGCTCGTCCAGGTTGGCCGGATTCACCGTATAATTCATCCGCAGCTGCGGAGCGCTCAACCCTTTACGCCTCTTGATGGAATCAAGCGTCTCCAGCAAGTGCAGGAATTTGTCAAACGACGCCCTCGTCATCAGCCGCTCGTACGTTTCTCGCGTTACGCCATGCGTCGAGAGAGTGAGCTCATCCAATCGCTCGTCTACGAGACGCTCAACATGCTCGGCCGTTAACAATTGGCCGTTGCTAACCATTCCTACCATCGGGACACGGTGTTTTCTGGCTAAACTGTGAATGTCCAGGAACCTTTTGTAAGTGGTCGGTTCCGTTCCGCAGCCGATATACAATTGCAAAGTCCACGGAAAGAAAACCTCGGCCAGCCGCTCGACCTGTTCCCAACTGAATCGCCCCGTATGTTCCTTCACAAAGTCTGGAGCGCTGAAATAGCACATCTGGCAACGGAGATTACAGGACATCACCGGGTCAAACCTAAGGCATAGGTACCGCTGACGAAGGTAATGCATGGCAAGAAGCCCGGCGAACTTAAGCCGGTGGCTGTGCACCAGTCTGTTCATCTGCAACAGCTTATAAAATCGATCCATCAGCAAGCCTCCAACTGGCGTCGCTTTGACATTAGGGCTTTGACCGAGCCCGTATGGGAATCGCGGCGTCGATAGCGAGCGCCCGGCTCAAATCGCTGCTAGCTACCGTGGGCAACGGTTCTGATTTTGCACCCCGGTTCTTAATCGTGCATGCCTATCATGTCGTTTGTCAACCGCAATCGCGGATTGGAGGCATAATCGATGCACCATGTCGAATCTGCCGCCGTGTCCTAATCACGCGCGACTGTAACGCCAGAGAGTGGAACGCGAGCGGTGCGTGGAGTGGGAGCTTTGGCTGCAATGCCCCCTCGGCCGGACTTCGCCTGCACAGCTTGGCGAGCCTCCAGCCTCACCGCGGCTAGGGTCATTCCGATGAGCGCATCCAGAACGATTACGATTGACCCACGCCCTATGGCGTGCTCGGTCAAGGCCTGCACCATGCCAACACTCATGCAAGCTTGGGCGCCCTTCTGGAGCCAGTAAAGCTGAGAACGCGGGAAGTGAGATTCAAAGAACGAAAGTTCCTTCCAGGCATACCACCACACGAGCATCGTGACCCAAAGGCCCACCAGGCCGCCTTCAGCCAAGAAGTGCAAATACGAGTTGTGAGCCATTGAGTCATCATTCATGATCTTTGCTTTTGTCGCGACCCAAACGATACCCCTGATGCCCCAATACCCCGCCATAACATCGTTGTAGCGGCCGTAGCCCATGCCGATGATGGGACTGTCCGTGAAGTCACCCCAAGCCCTGGACCAAAGGGCGAACCGGTCGAGAGCGTGTGGATCGGAGGTATCCAGAGTGCTGTCGAGACGCCGTACGAGGGAATTGCTCAGGGCGAGAATCAGAACGGCCGGCACAGCCACAAGCAGTCCTGCTTTGAAGACGGTTCTGAGGTTACGGAGGGGCAAAATCACTGCCGCTCCTGCGACGAAGGCGATGTAAGCACCCCGTGAATACGTAACCAGCAACCCAGAGAGGCAGCAGGCTAAGAGTACCCAGCGGAAGATTTTCTGGTTCGCGCTAACTTTGGGTTCTTGAAGAAATGCTAACGCAAGTACGGCGGCCATGGCGTAAACGCCGCCGGCGGTGTTGTGCGCGTGATACCAGCCAAAAAAGATAGTGCCGCCCCCCGACTCGTCTACGACACCGAGTGGGCCGAGAAAATGAGAGTAAGGTAGGTTGAGGACCAATGCGGTTCCAGCGACGGCGACAAGCGAAAGGACTATGAGGAAAACCATCCAAAATGCGCGGCACAGCTTGGGCTTCAAGGGCCAGCCAAGGAAGAATACGAGGGCGCTGTAGCTGAACAGCATGGCGCCATCGTTCCGCAGAAAATCAAACGAAACCAAGTTCTCAAGATCGCCCGTAGACCAGAAATAACTGGCCAGCCAATAGGCAAGACACGATACTACCGCCCACTCGACCTTTCCAAACCTGATTCCCTTCGTCAATCTCGTCGACGTTCCACGAAGAATGACGACACAGATGGCGGCAATCGGGATGACCGGATGAACGTTGACCAGTAGTCCCACCAAGAGAATCAGTGCGACGATGGCATCGATTGGATTCAAAACCTATACCTGATGTGCAAGGGTGCTTGCAGGCACGTTCGGGCTACTGGTCCAAAACAAGGAACCCAGCCACGTTCTTGCAGGCGGGGCAGTCGAGGAAGCCGCTGTGGAAAGGAACCTCGACTTGGACGCGCCCGGCGCTGTACTGAACGGGCAAATCCCATGTCTTGCCAACTCCCGACATCAATTGAACGCGTGATGGGCGTGGCATGGTTACGCTGACCAGAGCGGACGCGTGCGCCTGAAAAAAACCTCGGTCGGCCAGGAAGTTAATCACCACCCGTCTGGTTCCTACGCGATACCCAAGAGCCCAACCGGCGCCAGGCGGTCCAGCTTGCGGGACGGTGGAGAACTCCGTAAAATTGCTCAGGGACCCCTCCCCGAGCACCTGGTTTAGCGCGGCAAGCTGCATGCCGTTACCCGTAACTCGTTGATCAGGCGGCTTCGACACATTGATCAGGCATATGTCGTTAGGGCCCTGGCCCGCGTACCAAAAGAGCTTAAACTCGTCCGGGTCGCGCCAGCCTACTTGGACCGTCCAATGCAAGGTGCGGCAATAGAGGCTGTCTAGAAATCCTGGCTCCGCCGTGTTACCAACCTCAGTTTGCCACATGCCGCGGCACTTGCCGTTCGCCACCCACGCCAGATAAAACTGCTGAAACTCGGCGAAACCCTTGTAGTGCACGTCAACGATATCGGTCCAGCGCCAGAGGTCGTGGTAGTTCATAAGGGCACTGAAACGCTGCAGATTGACGACGTCAGCCAAGCCGCCAAAAACCACCATTCCGTGGTGAGTTCGAATAATTTTTGCGGCAGGAATGTGAACCAGATCGGCAAACTGCTGGTCGGTTCCTTGAAAAAAGGGCCCCCCTGGTTCATTCCAAATCTGAAAGTAGCGCAGATTGTAAGGCGGAGCGCTGTAGCGGCTCACGACGTGCTCCACGAAGTCTTCCCAGTCTGCGACCTTGGCAGGGGGGCCATTAAATGGCTGGAATCCGGGATGCGCAGGCATGGCCGCCCATCCTGGCGTGAAGGCGATATCTGGCAGCATTTCCATTCCTGACCTATGCACCTGTTCGATGGCGGCGTCCGTATGTTGCCACTGCCAGTCGCCCTTGTGCGGCTCAATTGCCCGCCAGTCGAATAATATTCTTAGCCATCCCACCCCAAGCTTCTTGGAATCCGCCGTAGAGATGAGGTTCACTGCACCACAAAAATTTCGAAAGGAAGCTTCGACTGACCCGGGCGGCGGGCCCGCGGAAGCTGTGATCCTGTGGGGAGGCATACCGGAGAATGTGGCAATCAGCGTGAGTACTACCGCCGCACGAAAAAGACAGCGCGAGAGACGAGGAGGATTCATTGTTCGACCTCACAATCCGGAAGCTCGGGTCCCCACCACGATTCATCTTATCATCACCGGGCGTGCGCTCTCAGCCTGCTCCCGTACTTTCCGGTAAAACTCCATGCGCCGTTGGTCTAAGGTTTCAGGCCGATATTCCGAAGCCGTGGTCAAGTTTCGGCGGGCCATAGCTTCCAGGCGCTCGGGTTTGAGCAGCACTTCGCGCATCTTTGCCACTAGCCCTTCGCGGTCCTGCGGGCGGACCATGTCCTCGGCCGAAAGCAACTCGGGGATGCCGCCTACAGTTGAGCCGATGCAGGGACAGCCTCTCGCCATCGCCTCCACCATGGCTCGGGGAAGGCCTTCCTGCCGCGACGGAAGCACAAAGAGGTCCAGACCGTCAAGAAAGTCTTGGATGGCGCGGCCCGGTAGTAATGCTCCAAGAAAGCTTACGCGATTCTCGACTCCGAGACGGCGCGACATCTCCTGCAGGTCTGATCTGCATTTTCCGTCGCCCACATACAGCAGCTCGACATCTAACCCTGCCTTTAAGCCATCTGCAACGGCGCCAAGCAGGACGTCGGGGCCTTTGTACAGCGACCCAAGTGCCCCGACGAAGCCAATTCTGAGGCGCCGCACCGGCGTTCCGTTAGAGAATCCCGAATCCCAGCGCCTGATGCGCTCATCGAGCAAATCTGCACCGGCCAGCTCAACACTCCGAAGGTCTACATCAGAGACGAAGGTGGACCAGGTTTGGGGCCCGGGAGGGTACCGTCGCTGCAGGGCCTCGCAGGTAACATAGGAGATCGCAGCGGCTTCCCGACACATGGAGTGCAGCGCTCGCGTCCAGCGCCGTCGGATCATGGGGCGCATAACCGAAGGCGTGGCGCCGGGCGCCAACAGGTCCCACGGATCGGCGATGACCTCGAGCGCATACGGGCGGGCACGATTCACGATGTGGCGGCGCGCCATCTGGCCAAGCACTCCAGGCGCTTTCAGGATGTAAGCGTCCCCCTCACTAACCGCACGTCGTACAGCCAGCGCGACGGTGGGATAGCGGCGAACATACTGCCACGGTCCGAGGTAATCAGGCACGCCATGAAACGCCACTCCAGGTCCATCCGCCGGGGCCCCGCGCGGGACTTCGCCGCGCTCGAGACGGCCCATTCGCCCGAGAACGGTGATTTCTTCAAAGACGCGCAGGTAGGGCTGCCAGGCGACATAACCAGGAATCGCCATGGGATGACCGGCATACACGGCACCGTCGGCCGCTCTCAAGAAGTGATGGTCGTAAACTAGAAGGAGCCTCAAGCCCTAACTCCGCGACCAGCAGCGATAGAAGTGGTGGTCGTATGTAACATCAGTCACAAGCTGATTGCTGCGTTGATGAAGCGTGGCGAAACGTATCCAGCACTCGCCTTGCCGCCACATCCCAGCGGAAGCGGCTACATTGCGCTAAGCCTTTAGACACCATACTGGCGCGCAGGTCCGCATCAGAGAGAACCCGGAAGATCGCCTCGGCGAACTGAGGGGCGGACTTTGGCGAAACCATGATCGCTGCATCCCCTACGATCTCGGGAACGGGAGGTGCGCAGGAGGCGACGATCGGCACTCCGGAGGCCATAGCCTCGACTAACGGGATTCCAAAGCCTTCGTAAAGAGATGGGAACGCAAACACAGCAGCTCCAGCATACAGCGACGGCATGTCCGAGTCAGGCACGTAACCGAGGAAGCGGACGTCGTCATCTGTTAGCCCGAGCTCTTTGACACTCGAATAGATCTTCGAGTCCTTCCAGCCTCGCCCGCCCGCGACGACGAGTTGGTGACGGATCCTACCCTCGCCTCGGAGCAGCTTAACGGCTCTTATGAGCGTTTCGATATTTTTGCGCGGCTGCACAGTCCCGACTGTGCAAATGTAATCCTCGGAAACTCCAAACTTACATGAGATCGCGTGCGCGGCTGCCTGCCGCTCGAGTGGCTGGTATTCGCCACGTACGCCGTGGTAGATAACCTCAACCTTCGAGCGCGGAATGTGATATATCCGCTCCAGGTCATGCGCAGTTGCATCCGAGATCGCGATGAGGCGGTCAGCCTGATTCGCATAGCGCCGGCCGAACAGCTTAAAGACAGCGACCGTGTAAAAGGGAAGGGTCTCAGGGTAGAGGATCCACATCAAGTCATGGACGGTCAGGACGCGAGCCGGCCATGTGTCCTTGCCGAGCGGTATGGCTTGCATTGCCCCCCAAAAGACATCCAGGCGATCCTCGCGAATCATAGCTTTCAGATCCGTCTGGACCCATAGAGTGCCTGGCATAAGAGGAAATCGAGACCGAACGCGCGGGTGCCACCGAACGCTCCCGAATGGGAGAATGAACGGCCGATTCGAGTAGAGAAAATAT
>DATJWZ010000849.1:0-1320 GCA_035500795.1 Candidatus Eiseniibacteriota bacterium
TCTATCATTCCACCATTCGTGCAGGTCGGAACTTACCCGACAAGGAATTTCGCTACCTTAGGACCGTTATAGTTACGGCCGCCGTTCACCGGGGCTTCAGTTCAAGCCTTCGCCCTTGCGGGCTGAGCCCTTGCTTTAACCTTCCGGCACCGGGCAGGTGTCACCCCCTATACGTCGTATTCGACTTTGCAGAGAGCTGTGTTTTTGTTAAACAGTTGCAGAGCGCGATTCGCTGCGACCGCTTCGGGCTATAAACCCTAGTGCGGCGTCCCTTCTCCCGAAGTTACGGGACTAATGTGCCTAGTTCCTGAGCGAGTGTTCTCTCGAGCGCCTGTGGATATTCACCTCGTCTACCTGTGTCGGTTTGTGGTACGGGCACCTGGACGACTCCTTAGGGGATTTTCCCGGCAGCGTGAAATAGGAGACTTTGCGGTCGTGTGACCTCGTCACCACTCTGACCGTTGAATGACCCCGGGGATTTGCCTCCGGGATCCGGCTTACAGTGGCCAATCAGGATATCCATCACCTGACTCTCTTATCCTTCTGCGTCACCCCATCGTGATAACGTCGCCAGGCGGGACAGGAATGTTGACCTGTTGTCCATCAGCTACGCCTTTCGGCCTCACCTTAGGACCCGCCTAACCCTGAGCGGATTAACCTTCCTCAGGAAACCTTAGACTTTCGGCGACACGAGTTCTCATCGTGTTTATCGCTACTTATGCCGGCAGAGTCTCTTCCGTGGCGTTCAGCAGTCCTCTCGGTCTACCTTTGCCACCACAGAATGCTCCCCTACCAAATGATGACCCCGTAGGATCATTAATTTCGCAGCTTCGGTCGTACACTTTAGCCCCGTTGGATTGTCGGTGCGTGAACACTTGACCAGTGAGCTGTTACGCTTTCTTTAAAGGATGGCTGCTTCTAAGCCAACCTCCTGGCTGTCTGTGCGCTCACACGTCCTTTCCCACTTAGCTTACAGTTAGGGACCTTAGCTGGCGTTCTGGGTTCTTTCCCTCTCGACCACGGAGCTTATCCCCCGTAGTCTCACTCCCGTACTGTTGTACACGGCATTCGGAGTTTGATTGGATTCGGTATCCTGGATGGGACCCTAGTCCATTCAGTGCTCTACCACCGTGGCAAATCATACGAGGCTGCCCCTAAAGGCATTTCGGGGAGAACGAGCTATCACGGAATTTGATTAGCCTTTCACCCCTACCCTCAGCTCATCCGAGCGATTTTCAACTCACAACGGTTCGGTCCTCCAGTCGCGGTTAAGCGACCTTCAACCTGGCCAAGGGTAGATCATCCCGCTTCGCGTCTATT
>DATJWZ010000850.1:0-4609 GCA_035500795.1 Candidatus Eiseniibacteriota bacterium
ATTGCCACATTTCGGCCCGAGATGAGCGCATTCTCCATCGCATGGAAGGCGCAGATAATTGGATCGCGGACCTGGAAAAGCTCCGCGTCATCATCTGTGAAATAGTCGCGTTCTGCACGCCCAGGCCTCCACTTGGTAGGCACGCCAATGGCATTCGGCTCGCCGCGCATGGCCTTAGCTTGGCCGCCGAGGCCTGTTCTGGCGATGTTGTCGCCAAAAACAAACAGCGTTTTGGGATCGGCGCGCACCATCTCCCGCGTGACGTACTGCAATCTGATGACTTTACCAGCAGGCATCGCGGACTCCGGGCGGTTGTGGGACTCAGGGGTTAATTAGGCTTCTGGCCAAAAATCTTCGGCCATGATCTTCTCAAACGACCAAGGGCAATCGGCCGGAAATGTGCTTTCAGCAAGTCCGGTTTCGGCCCCGGCCTCGATAATGGCGTTGCCGTAGGCGTCCGCGATAGCTTCAGAGAGCTTGCTTTTCAGGCTGGGATTATCAGCCAAATGACGACGCAAATCGCGGCGCTGAATTTTTATGGTGGCTTCCCAGCTTGAGCCGCGCCGCTTTGGCTGAAAGCGCCATTTGAGAAGGTGCAGGAGGAGGACCGCAAGACGGCTGGTAAGTTCGCGCTTTTCGGTTTTTCCCATGCTCTCTATCTCTTCAGCGATGTGTTCAATGTCCGCCTCGGAAAGTTTTCCCGCTCGCAGAAGCCCGGCCTGTTCATTGGCCCAAGCATAGAAATCTTGGTCATAAAGGCGGGCGCTCATGGTGTCATCTCCATTGTAAAGGCGATACGAGGAGAATCCTCATAAAGTCTGTTTACATCAGTCCATCAAACCTGTAAATAAATAAAAATGGGCATCGGCCCTAATATGTCAGGAAATTGGTGTTTAATAAGTTATGACAGATTGTGACCGTCCAATGGTGGGTTACGCGAGGATTTCGACCGGAGATCAGAAGCTCGATTTGCAGATTGACGCGCTGGCAAAATTCGGTGTTCCGCGTGACCGAATTTACACTGACCAAGCAAGCGGGGCGAGCTTCGACAGGCGCGGCCTGAAGGCGGTTTTGAAAGCCGTTCGGGGCGGCGACACTCTGGTTGTGTGGAAGCTCGACCGGCTGGGCCGCTCTCTTTGCGAGGTGGTTGGGCTGCTTGAGCGCCTCGAAAAGCGGGATATAAAGCTGGTAAGCATCACAGAAAGCCTCGACGCCAGGACGCCCATGGGAAAGGCCATGCTCCACATTCTGGCGGCGATGGCGCAGCTAGAGCGTGACCTGATCATCGAGCGGACCAAGGCCGGGCAAGCCGCCAGCCGAGCGCGTGGCAGGGTGCCTGGCCGGCGGGAAAAGATGACGCCTGAGATTGAGGCAAAGGTTGAGTCTCTCCTTGCTGAGAGTCCGCCCTTGGCGATGAACGAGATTGCTGAACTGATGAAGCCTCACATCAGCCGAACCAAGTTTTTCAACTGGAAAAAGGCTAGGGATGAACGCTTGGCCACAGACAGAAAGGACGAAATATGAGCCTGGAAGCAAGGGGTGATGAGGGCAACGATACCTATGGCCCGGATGAGATAGATGAGATACTGGCCGAAGTTCACGAGGAACTTGAGGCCGGCGCCACATCGGCGCGTATTCACGAGATTGCAGCCAAGCATCCCAGCCTTCAGGACATCATACTCGCGTTCGTTGGACAATGGGCGGTCTCACCTGGCAGCGATCTAACCGACGACATGCCCCTGACAGATGGAACCCGCAAATGAGCACCGATAGTTCACACGCCTGCGCAACCGCGATTGCCAAGGCATTTTTCGCAGACGTGAAGGACCGCAACCTCGATGCGGGCGATACACTCGTGGCCCTGGAGTCATTTCTGACCATCGCCGTGATCTATGTCGGAACCTCCATCGGGCAACCTGACATCCGTCGCTATGCGCAAGAAATCCTCGACACCATGACGGATCGAGCCATGGGCCGGATGAACGATTATCTGGAGAATGGAGCCACCAAATGAGCCTGTGGAAATCTATTGAAACGCTTCCCGATAGCGAGCACCATCGCGGGTTTTTCGTGATCGCACCATATCCGTCAAGTGGCGGCTGGAGCGACCCATGCTTTACGTGGAAGGCGCCTGACGGTTCTCTTCCGCGCTGGCATCACCCTTTCCCGCCGACTCACTGGCTGAAGCTTCCCCCGCTACCAAAGACAGAAGGATCAGACAAATGAGCATCAACCCCGACCACATTAGCCCAGCGGCCATTGAGCGCGTGGCTGAGGCGCTGATGAAGAATGATGCGAGATATAGTTTTTGCGAGTGGCGCCACGTTGGCAAGAAAACTCAAGACGCATTTCGGTCAGACGCTTTGGCGGCAATCATCGCTTATGAAACCGCACTGAGAATGGAGTCCAACCAATGAGCGAAGAATTAGTCAAAGTATGGTCTGCAATAAACAAACGCAAGATCGAAGGCCGACAGATATACCCGGATCCTATGGGTGATGCTTTCTTAGCTGGATATAATAGCGGCATCGCAACCGCCTGCGCGGAAATCAGCGCCCTCATTGCTGCCTCTAAAGTTGAAGTAACAAAGATAGATGGAGCCGACAAATAAGCACATGTTTTTTGAGGATGATGAGACATGCTGGCAATATCATGTTCCATCATCGGATCACATCAATATTCATCCGTACGTTTTGCACATTTGGCGCAAGCAAGATTTTGAAATGCCCATGCCTCCGGTGGAGATGGTCTAGCAGAAATTTAAGAACATCTTTCTAATTAGTATTGCATATTCATCTACGATGTGGTTTATTAACAATGTCGATGGAGGTGCGGAATGCCAGATCAAATACCTGAACTGACACCTGTTTCCAGTACGCATTTGGATGCGGTTGGATATGATTCAGCCTCACTAAAGCTGTATGTGAGGTGGAAAGATGGGCGGGTATCTAGCTATGACAATGTTCCTGCATCAATCGCCAGTGACCTTCAGAACGCGCCTAGCCCCGGAAAGGCTTTCAATTCCTTGATACGCGGCAAGTATTCTCATCAATACGTGGAGAGTTGAAATTGAGTATCATTTCGAAAGATGGAGATTTTGGATTAACTATAGAAGAATTGCGAAGGAGATTAGATTATGATCCTAAAACTGGAATTTTTAAATGGCGTCGAAATCCAGACATGGGACCAAGATGGAATGGACGTTTTCCAGGAAAGATTGCAGGATATATAAATTTGAGAGGTTATTGTTTGATAAATTTGAGTCACAGAGATTATTTGGCTCATAGGCTTGCTTGGTTTTATGTAACAGGAAGGTGGCCTGAAAATCTAATAGACCATAAAAACAGTGTAGTTAATGACAATCGTTTTGATAATCTACGAGAAAGCACGCAGTCTCAAAATATGATGAATAGAAAACCAAAAAAAGATTGTTTGAAAGGCGTATTTTGGGACAAAGCAAGAAATAAATGGCGTGCGTCAATTCAGTCTGGAGGCGTGTCAAAATATCTTGGTAGATTTGATAAAAAGCAAGATGCTTACAAGGCGTATTGTGAAGCAGCAGAAAAGTATCACGGACAATTTGCGAGGCTTATGTAATGACTAAATTGGCTAAAAAGACTGGACCCCTAAAGGCTTGTATCTATACAAGGGTAAGCACTGTGGGGCAAACTACAGAAAATCAAAAGAGAGAGCTTGTTGAGGTTGCAAAAAAACGCGGCTGGGATGTCGTGGATGAATACACAGATCAGGGTATCAGCGGGGGCAAGGGCCGCGAAGCGCGGCCGGGTCTGAATGCTATGCTGAAAGCGGCTGATGCGGGGGAATTCGATATTATCCTAGTTTGGGCAATTGATCGTCTTGGCCGATCTCTGGTTAATCTAATTCATACACTACAGGATTTAGACTCGGCTAAAGTGGGACTTTATCTGCACAATCAAAATATTGACACAACTACTCCATCTGGACGTGCGCTTTTCCAGATGCTAGGCGTTTTCGCGGAATTTGAGCGCTCCATGATCCAGACACGCATCAAGGCTGGTCTGGCACGCGTCAAAGAGGAAGGTCGCCGTCCTGGACCCAAGGGCATTGAGCATAGCGATCCTGAGCGTTATCGCCGTGTCGTGGAATTGCTGGCCAACGGAACGCGCCCGTGGGTTGTTCATAAGACTACTGGAACAGGACACTCTACTGTCCTGAGAATCCGTGATGAATTGAGAGCCGCAGCAGAATAATAATGGAGGGATGTCAATGAAGGACATATCTAAAATTCAAACGATTGAAGAATTTTGGAAGGCGTTCAAACATGAGGTTTTGGAAGGAGAGGAAAAACCTCATGTTGATTTAATTAGATCAATATTTTTCACGGCATGTAGTGTAATGTATGCCATGACAAAATTCAACGTTTTTGAATCTGGAAAATCCATGCCTGAGAAAATCGAATTCATGAAGTCAATTGAGAAAGAGATACGAGAATTCAATATTGACTTAGATGAATATGAAACCGATCAGATAAAGCACTGAGGAAATCATGCAGATTTTGAAAATTGTGATCCAGGGAGTCGGTGAGACGATTATGCTCCGATTCAATTCCAAGGAATTGGCAGAAAAA
>DATJWZ010000851.1:0-1057 GCA_035500795.1 Candidatus Eiseniibacteriota bacterium
AAAGATCGATGCACGAAAACTCAACCAAGAAGCACAGGAGGCGTTGCGCAACCAGATTGTGAGGCTCCGTAAAGCCGGCCGACTGCACAAAGAAATTGCCGAGATCGTTGGTATCACCGAATCCCATTGCAGCCGCATCTGGACACGCTACCAGAAAGGTGGTGCCAAGGCAGTTGCCAAAGGCACGCGTGGCCGCCGTCATGGCGATAAGCGCAATCTGACCGCGGAGCAGGAATCGACAATCAAGCGCCTCCTGATTGACAAGTCACCAATGCAACTGAAGCTGTCTTTTGCTCTTTGGAATCGTGAGGCCGTTGGCCTTTTGATTCAACAACAGTGCGGGTTTAAGATGCCTATCCGTACTGTAGGTGAATACCTGAAACGCTGGGGGTTCACCCCTCAGAAGCCGATCAAATGGGCTAAAGAGCAAAATACTCCTGCTGTTGCCAACTGGCTTCTCAATGAATATCCGGCCATTGAGAAGCGTGCGAAGCAGGAAAAGGCTGAAATCTACTGGGGTGACGAAACAGGCATCCAGACTGGCGCTAATGTGGAGAAGGGTTATTCTCCGAAAGGCAAGACGCCTGTTGTTCGTCAAACCGGCAGAAAAGAGCGGATCAATATGGTTTCCGCGATCACCAATCAGGGCAAGGTCAGATTCATGTTCTACAAAGAGACCATGAACGGCAAGCGGCTGATTACCTTTATGACTAGGCTGATCAAGGATGCAGGTCGGAAAGTTTATCTGATCCTCGACAACCTGAAAGTCCATCACAGTGCTGCGGTCACGGACTGGCTGGTAGAACACAAAGAAAAGATCGAAGTGTTCTACCTGCCGTCCTATTCACCGGAACTGAATCCTGATGAGTACCTTAACAACAGCCTGAAGGGACGTGTCCACTCAGGAGTACGGGCCAACAATGCCAAACAGCTTGAGACAAAGGCCCGGAGGCATATGCGTCATCTCCAGAGCAACCGAAACAAAGTAAAAAAGTTCTTCGAGCACCCCTGTGCTGCCTATGCGGCATAATTGCTCTGTTTATTTGCCGGAGTAATA
>DATJWZ010000852.1:0-5031 GCA_035500795.1 Candidatus Eiseniibacteriota bacterium
TGATCGATCAACAAGTTCGCATCCTTAGGCTCGTATTTCAGCGATGTATCCGTAAGCCGATAGGCCTCATCGAACCGTTTCGAATCAAGAAGAAACTTCAGCAAGGCCTGCCGCGGGGCAGGATCGGCAGGATTAATCTGCATTGCTCTCCGCCATGCGGATTCGGCCTGTTGCGCATTGCCAGTTTCCATATGCTTGCGTGCAAGTCGCATCTGAAGTTGGCTATCGAACGAATCAAGCGCAGCTGCCTTCTGCAGTGCACTGATGTCATCGTTGCGGAGCGCTAGATAATGCCGCACCTGATCGACGGTACCCCAAACAAGCAATAACACCGCTGCACTCACCTGCAACCGTCGCGCCGGGGCCGTATCTCCCGCGATCCATCGAATTTTCGAAACAAATGATCCACGGGCCGCAGACAGGGCCTCCGACACTTGAGTGCGTGAGTTGAGCAGCAGAGCTGCGATCCGTCCGTCGCGCAGCTTCCAGATGGCTCCATCCAGAATGAAGTGATGGATGTTTACCATCGCTGTAAAAATCAGGAAGCTGGTCGTAAAGTCCTGATGGAAAGCGCGGCTCGCCAACCAGGGCCCGGGAACAAACAATGCGATGCCACCAACAATGAGTACGCCGAAATAGGCTAAGCCACGCCAGTCTCGTGACTTCCCTTCTGTTCCCTCATCGGCAGACTCGCGCCGGGCATAGTAACTCGTAATCCAAAGATATTGCGCCGAATGCATCACCGCCAAAACGCCCGTGCTATACCGGCTTTGTGGCGTGGCCAGATGCCGTAGCAACGAGATACAGGCCGGCAGCAGAAACCACAGAAACTGCGATGAAAACAACGTCAGTGATGGAATGAGAGCGCGCCATCCAGTTTCGTTCGCCAGTTTGATCAGCCCAAAAGCAGACAGAGCGCAAAAGGCAACAATGAGAATGATCTGCTCCCATCTGCTCGGAACAGCGGGTATTCCCAGTGACCGAAATAGCGAATCACTCGACGCCCCTGTATGGAAACTCAGAAACAACACCAGATACGAAACAATGAACGCACCGTAAAGCGCCCCACGCGTGTTCTTGTCCGGGTTCGCGCCGGCGCGCCGGGCGAACATCATGAACAACCCGTAATTCTGTCCGCTATAGTGCCAGGGACTCCATGTCAGATAGATGGTGAATATCCATGGCAAGAGTTGCGTCCAGGAATGCGAGACCAGAAGGGTCAGCAGAATCAGTCCGGTAACGTGGACCGTGAACGTCCGGTATTTCTCGAAGTCTTCCGCACGGTGGTAGGCACGATAGATCGTCGCCATGTAGTGCGGATAGTTGACGACCAGAGCAAGCGCGTAAAAAACAACAGACCACGTCCGCGCGCTTGCCGCCAGCGACCAGTACGAAATCAGCAAGAGCGGCAGAGACCAGGCGCCGCAACCTACAACCAGATCGAGCCAGGGGTTGTAGATCCACAACGAGCTCTGTTTCGTCGCCAGTGACTTTCCCATCTGCGTTGTTAATCCGCCTTCGGCCACAGCCAGGCCCGGCAGCACGAAGCTGCGTCACCTTCAATTGACGTGGCTTGACGAAATTATATGGGGGATAGCGTCAGTGACAGTCGCTTCCGCGGGGTTAGTACCGGTAACGAAAGTAATAGTCGCAACGGCTCAAAAGAGCATGCAGCGGCTAGATTTGGGACACTGCCGCCGAGAATTCTTCTTCCGGGACCTGCGGCCTCTTCTTTACTGCCATGAGCTCGATTGCCTTGTGCGCGATGTGTTCCGCGCTCACTTCGAACTCCTTGATCAGTTCCCAGGGAGCACCGGAATCTCCAAAACGATCCTTCACACCAATGGCCCCAGTAATAACGGGAACGCCGTAAAGTTCCGGTGATTCCGTAATGACGCCGCTAACTCTCCAAGCCAATGCGCCAATCTGATGCTCTTCCGCCGTTACAATCGCGCCGGTCTCGAGCGCAGCACGCATAATCGCTTCAGCATCAATTGGCTTGATCGTGTGGATGTTTAGGATCCGCGTCTCGTAACCGAATTCGCGCTTCAGGATGTATGCCGCACGCATCGCCTCAGGAACCATCGGCCCGCAGGCAATGATGCTCAGATCCTCGTTCTCATTCTTGTGAGATGACGCGAGAACGGTCTCAAATGCCTCCAGGAAGTCCGGACCCTCTTGCCGTAAGCGGATCACGTTCGCCTTGCCGAAAACGAACGGCGTCTTCGCATCCGTGACAATCGGTGTTGCTTCACGGGCAAACCGGATGTATTTCGGTCCTTTGTGCTGAAGCAATAAATAATCCGTCGCTTTCCGTGTTTCAATAATATCGCAGGGCACCACCACTGACATGTTCGGCAAACCCTGCATGGCAAATATATCTTCCAGCGCCTGATGCGTCGCGCCGTCCGGACCGACCGAAACTCCGCCGTGCGCCCCCGCGATCATTACGTTGAAATTGCCGTAGCAAACAGAGGTTCGAATCTGATCGAGATTTCGTGCGGCCGCAAACGTCGCGTACGTCCCAAGCACCGGCAACTTCCCTTCCCGAGCCAGTCCGGCGGCAGCTGAGGTCGCCGACTGCTCCGCGATCCCCATGCTGATCCAACGATCCTCGCGCTCAGGCTTCCCAGCGTAAAAATCGCTGATTGTAATCGAACCGGAGATATCGAGCCCTAGGCAAACGATGCGCTGGTCATCCCCATTCGCCGCGAGCGATTGACCGAACCCCTTGCGCGTCGGCTCCATCTTCACCTTCATGCTGTCCCCGGAATTCCACCAGTAATCCCGCGTAAATTTCGGCATTTTCGCATCTAGCTTGCGGTCTACCGCAGCTTGGTAATGGGCGGCGTGATCCAGCAACTTCTGCATGGGGATCTTGTCCGCAAGCCGCAATTCGGCAAGCCCTTTCGTCAGTTCTTCACGATTCGGAGATTTCCCGTGCCAGCCAGCCTGATTCTCCATGAAGCTGACGCCTTTCCCTTTTACCGTGTCCGCCAGGATCATCACCGGACGTCCCTTGATCGTTCGCGCCCGCGCAAAAGCGTCAACAATTTCGTGCATGGTGTGGCCATCGATCCGCAAAACATCCCATCCGAAGCTCCCATACTTCGCGGCCAGCGGCTCAACCTCCATCACCTCTTCCACCAGGCCATCGATCTGCAGTCGATTGCAGTCGATGATTCCGATCAGATTGTCGAGCCCGTAATGGCCAGCCTCCATCGCGGCTTCCCAGACTTGCCCTTCCTGTTGCTCGCCGTCCCCCATAATGCAGAAAATCTTGTGCTGCTTCTTATCGAGTCGGGCTGCTAGAGCCATGCCCACGGCGATGCTCAAGCCTTGCCCGAGAGAACCGGTAGACACTTCAACTCCCGGCAGCTTGAGCCAATGGGGGTGACCTTGATACGGAGAGCTCAGCTTACGCAGCAAGGCCACATCGTCTTTCGGACAAAAGCCGGCAAAGGCCAGCCCCAGATACAGACTGGGCGCCTTATGGCCCGTCGACCAGATGATGCGGTCACGATCGGTCCAGTTTGGATTCCGCGGATCGTGATTCGCCACTCGCAAATAGAGGGCGGCGGCAATATCCATGATCGACAGCGTTCCGCCCGCGTGACCCGATCCTGCCGCATGCAGCGCGACAAGGTTATAACCACGCATCAGGTTGGCTGCTTCGATCAGTTCTGGGATGGAATAGTCGCGCAGTGTCTTTCCAGTCGTGGAGTCGACAAGAGCCATTGCTCCCCCTTCTTGGCGGAAAAGGCTGGGCCAAACAGCAACATGCGTTACTGCCCAAGGGTAGCGACTCCCTGAGTTGGTTGGCGGTGATTACAGTCACAGGAGGGGGTGAGTCAGGTTGAAGTGTAAACGGACAGTTGGCTATTCGAATCGCCAACGCGTCGATTTTGTTTGGAAATACTTCTCCCACAGCGCAAATACCACCTTCGGCCGCACGGCAAACACCGGCTCCTTCATCGAGAGCATGTCACCTTTCATCTTCGAGAGATCCCAGTCGTACTTGCGCTCATAGACTGGAATCATCTTGCGGCGCGCAACAACGTCGGCGATCTCAGCAACTCCCTCGACGATAATCGCCTCCTCCGCTTTCTCGGTGGCAATGACGCATCGTGGATTTGCAGCAAGATTCACAGCCTTGCGCGACTTGCTTCCCGTGCTAAAGAGAAAGCGCCCATCCTGCCAGAGCCCCCAGATAACCATC
This sequence comes from Candidatus Eiseniibacteriota bacterium, assembly GCA_035500795.1. Taxonomy (GTDB): domain Bacteria; phylum Acidobacteriota; class Terriglobia; order Terriglobales; family Acidobacteriaceae; genus Sulfotelmatobacter. The sequence continues at coordinate 4,220 of DATJWZ010000852.1, forward strand.
ACGTGAGGCGAACCGTCAGGCCGTACGGTCGTGATCCAGTAATTGTGCGATTTCTTCAGTCGCTGTTCCGCCCAAGACCACGACAAAAGCCCCTTGGTTCCATGGGGGAAGCCGTAGCCTGGCGCTTCAGGACGAGACGATTTCGGATCCTGCGCCGATTCCGCTTTCTTCTTCAAAGGCATTAATCGTTGTCCAAACGTAGGTTGAGGATTGAAGTGGGAGAGCCAAAGACCAAAGACCGACGATCAGCGACCGCTTTAGAGATTTTTTCTCGTCCACTGATCAATTCGCTCCAGTGCCAGCTGCAAATTCTCCATCGAATTCGCGACACTGAAACGCAGAAAACCCTCGCCGTACTCACCGAATGCCGTCCCCGAAAGAGCCGCCACTCCGGCCTGCTCCAGCAGAGCATCGGCCAGCGCTTTTGATTTCCAACCTGTCTTCGAGATGTTCGGAAATACGTAGAAGGCGCCCTTGGGCATCCGGCAGGAGAATCCCTTGATTTTATTCAGCCCGGCGACAACAATGTCACGCCGCCGCTGAAACTCTTCGCGCATTTGGTCGACGGAACTCTGGTCGCCACGAATTGCCTCGATTCCCGCAACCTGTGTAAAGCTCGCTGTACATGAATTCGAGTTCGTCATCAGCCGCGTCATGTGGGCAGCGAGGTCAGCGCGCATTACGCCATAGCCCATCCGCCATCCCGTCATCGCATAAGTCTTCGAAAATCCATCGAGCAGGATCGTCCGCTCCCGCATTCCCGGCACCGACATGATGGAGAAGTGCTCTCCGCCATCAAAGAGCAATCGGCT
>DATJWZ010000853.1:0-1500 GCA_035500795.1 Candidatus Eiseniibacteriota bacterium
ACTGCTGATGGTGGGATATGGAGCTCGCCAGCATATTCGAAAGAATGCGCTGCAACATCTGCATCAGGAGATCACCATTACCCGTAAGCAGGGTTCGTTCACTTTGGAAGAGTCTTTGGCACAGCTGGTCTTTCAGCAGGATCTATTGCGAGAAGAGGCTATGACACGCGCCCTGCACCCGGAAGACCTGGATACTTTGCTTAAGGCGAAGGGATTCTAGTCCATAAAAGGCTTTAGTGGCGGGCCGTAAGCTATCCAGCACTCGCTTTTACCGCGAAGTCCGCGAAGAAAGGCCGTAAAGAAAGACACTGCAAACCGAGCACATTGCCACCAGTCTCGAGGCGCTTGTTTGTATGAAGTATGTTCAGGAAGGCAGACCTCGGGAACTGTCTGATTCCGGACAGTTCAGTCCGTCACCGGACGATTTTGCCTGAAGTCCCCACTCTCATTGCTGCAGATACGGCCTTTTTTCCGTGCTTGTGCGGGAACTCCAATTGCTTCAGTCCGGCTCAGAAACTGGAGGCTGACGTGTCGAACATGAAGAAGACAGAGAGAATGCGCCAGGTTGTCTCAGGTTCTGTGGACGAGTCTTATCTTAAGGAGCAAGCGGAAAAAGGCTGGAAGCTGGTAGCGATCGAATGGGAGCGCGAGGCTGAACAGTCCGAGGACAAGTTGCCTGGAGACGTTCCGTTCGGACTACGCGTCGCGGCCGAAAATCAACGCCTGGAGGAAGAACCGGAAGAGCGCGAGGTTCTGGTACAGCTTATGGAGCTGCTCGTGGTCCAGGAAGGTTCGTACGCGCGGGTTGCGGCAGAACTCAATCGTCTGGGATACCGCACACGGCAGGGATCGGTTTGGACTCCGATCTCAGTTTTTGAAATGCTGCCGCGCCTGATCGAGGTGGGACCTCATCTATTCCGGAGTTCGGAATGGACGAAGCGCAAACAGCAGTTGGTGGCACGATGATTTCCCGGATCGATCATTTCAAGACGTGATCGACGGCGCACGTTGCCGAGAAATGAAATCGGACACGACGTCATTCTTCTCGCTGTAATTCGCCTTTCTTATGCCCAGTACGTCCGATCGAGACTGCGGTACTGGATGGCTTCAGCGATATGTTTGGGCGCGAGGTTGGCAGTGTCTTCCAGGTCGGCGATGGTGCGCGCGACCTTGAGGATGCGGTCGTGGGCCCGGGCGCTGAGACCTTGCTGGGTCATGGCGCGCTCGATGAGGCGCTCGCAGTCGGCAGAAAGCTCGCAGAAGGTTCGGATGTGGCGAGAACTCATCTGGGCATTGCAGTAGAGCTTCTCGCGTGAATTGGCAAAGCGCTGGAGTTGTTTCTGACGCGCGCGCATCACGCGTTCGCGAATCTTTGCCGATCCTTCGGGCTCCGCGGTTGATCGCATTTCCTTATAGTTCACCGCGGGAACATCGATATGGATGTCAATGCGATCCATGAGAGGGCCGGAGATTTTCGAGATGTAGCGCTGGATCATAGGC
>DATJWZ010000854.1:0-11775 GCA_035500795.1 Candidatus Eiseniibacteriota bacterium
GGCCGCGGACGCGGCATCCGCGGCGGCGGCATCGGACCGGCGCCGCCGGGTCCAAAGTAGGCTTCATTCGTGTCTACCTTGTAAGAGTTGTTCAGTTTCTCCATTCGCTCGCGCATGCGGTCGTTCTGCATCTTGCCTTTAATTTCGGCCCTGGCTTGGTCCAGCGTCATCTCACTCTTGCTGTTCATCTTGTAGATGTAGTGACCGCCGGAGTCACCGATGACCTGCGACACTTCGCCCGGCTTCAGGTCGAAGATCGCGGCATGAGCAGGGGGCAAGCCGGTGCGGCGCACGCTTGGCAGATTCACCGTCGGAGACTCGATCTTCATGCCCGCAGCATCGAAAGCTTCTTTCTGCAGCTTCGCCATATCCTCGCCGGCGGCGGCCTTAGCTCGAAGCTCGTCCGCAAGTTTCGTCATGGCTTGCTCGGCTTCGTCGCTTTTCGCTTTTTCAGCAGCCTCTTTAGCCTTCTTCTGCTCATCGGTCAGCTTGTCGTCGTTCTCTTCGTCCTTCATCTCAGCCTCGACCTGTTTGGTTCGGGGCACGAAGATGCGATCGACGTTGTACTGTTCGAACTGGTCCGGATGTTCTTTGTAATACGCCTCGATTTGCGCCGGCGCAATGTCGGCGGCTTCTTCCTGAATTTTGCGTTGCAGTTGATTCGTGAGTACCTGCATCTTTACAAACTTCACAGTTTCGTCGAATTGCGGGGTCTTATCGAGGCCTTCCTTCTTTGCCTCGGTCGACATTGCAATCACCCGTGGCAGGACGCCCGCCAACTGCTTTCTCTGCTGCGCAGTAGTGTTTGGAGCCAAGGCGTTCGCGAGCTTTTCAAACTCGGCTTTGGTGATGACAGTCTTGCAGCCGGCCGCGGGAGCCGCCTTGTCGTCATCGTCCTCATCTTTTGCCTTGCTGGCAGCGGGCTTCGCTGTGGCGCCCTTTGCAGCGGTCTTCGGCTGAGCCGCGCAGACTCCGTTAATGGTGATCACCGCCGCATTGGCCGGAACAGAAGCAGATGTATCGGCAGGCGGCTTGCCCTCATTCTCCGCCTGAGCCGCGCCCGGCTGCGGTGGCGGAGGCGTACTCGGGGCGGCTTGTCCGAAAGCCATCGCACCCAACAAAACACACAGCAGCCAACTCTTACGCATAACTCTTATCCTCCAGGATTGGTCCATTAGAAAGGTGAAAATGCCAAGCAGGAAATGCTAGCACAATTGGCAGGTCTGGCGGAGACCGGAGGGCCCAGCCGTAGGCATTTAATCATTTATTCATTTAAGCATTTAATCAATGAACCCCATCGCTGCTCCGTCGCGCCGGGGGGCAGAGCGATCGGTCGCAATGCCTGAATGACTCGATTATGAATTGATTAAATGACTAAATGATTAAATGACTAAATGACTAAATCGCCTTTTCCCAGCGATAATTCCTTCATGTCGGGAACTTCAGCCATCTCGCCCTCGGAGTTGATGCGTGCTGAAAAGCGTTCGGCCGCAGGAAATTCCGTCTGGGCCGCGGTCGTCATCACCGGGCTGAAACTCGTTGTAGGCGTTAGTACCGGCAGCTTGGGAATCCTGTCGGAGGCCGCTCATTCTGGCCTTGATCTGATCGCCTCGCTGCTGACGTTTTTCTCCGTTGGAGTCTCAGACAAGCCCGCCGATGCCGAGCACCAATATGGCCATGGAAAGGTCGAGAATTTCTCGGCTTTTGTGGAAACCGGCCTTTTGCTGCTGACTTGTGCCTGGATTATCTACGAGGCTGGGATTCGTCTTTTCTTTCGGCGTATCGAAATCGAACCGTCTATTGCCGCTTTCGGTGTCATGGTGCTGTCGATGGGTATCGACTGGTGGCGTTCCCGCGCCCTCGGACGCATCGCCTCTAAATACGACAGCCAGGCCCTCGAGGCTGATGCCCTGCATTTCTCGACCGACATCTGGTCGGCCGGAGTAGTAGTTCTCGGGCTCTTGCTGGTGATGATCGGCCGCTCCTACCGGATCGATTGGTTGCGCGATGCTGACCCGATCGCCGCGCTCTTTGTCGCGGGAGTTGTAATTTCGGTGAGTTGGCGCCTGGCCCGCCGCACGATTGATGCGCTACTCGACGCCGCTCCTCCGGGTGTGCGCTCCCAGATTTACGATGCCGTCTCGCGCCTCGATGGGGTGCTCGAAGTCGACCGTGTACGCATCCGCCGGGCAGGGAACCGATACTTCGCCGATCTCGCTGTGGGTCTGGCCCGCACCGTGACGTTTCAACGATCAGAGCAACTGGCCAAAGCGGTAACCGAATCAGTGCGCAAGATTCTTCCCGATGCGGACGTTACTGTTCAGTCTCTGCCGCGGGCGCAACACAGTGAGAACATCTTCGATCGCATCCGCGCGGTGGCCGCTCACCGTAACCTGAATGTTCATGACATCAGCGTGCAGGATCTTGGCGGACGCTTCCACGTGGAGCAGCACGTTGAACTCGATGAACGCATTACCCTGAAAGAGGCTCACGACCAAGTCACCGAGCTCGAAGCGGACATGCGACAAGACGTGCCGGAGATCGCGGAAATCCTGACGCACATTGAGAGCGAACCCGCCACCATCGAAAAGCCAGAAGAACTCGTTGGAGATGCGGAACTTGAGCATCGGCTACGAGTCGTGGCGACACAATTCCCGGAAATCCTCGACGTCCACGATTTCATCTTCAAGCGCGTCCGGGGTCGACTATATTTGTCGTGTCACTGCACTTTGTCTGACAATCTGTCGTTAGGCCGCGTGCACGAGATCCAGACCGAACTCGAAATCCGCTTCAAGCAGGATGCGCCCGAGCTGTTTCGAGTACTGATTCACCCTGAACCCAGCACCGACAATCGGAGATAGAGAGTGATATCTGCCAAAGCCATCTGGACCGAAAACGAACGTTACGTAGCAGAAGCAACGTCGCGCCATGCCATTGTGATGGATACGGCAAAAGAGAAGACCGCCAATACGCCGATGGAACTGGTGTTGATTGCTTTGTGCGGTTGCACCGCTTCAGATGTCGTCGGCATCCTAAAAAAGAAGCGTGAACCGTTTACTGGGCTGGAAGTTTCCGCAGAAGGAGAAAGGGCGGAAGGGTATCCCGCTGTTTATACCCACATCAGGCTGACATATCGCGTGAAAGGAAAGGTCTCCCAGAAAGCAATGGAAGACGCTGTCAAACTCTCGAAAGAGAAGTATTGTTCGGTGTCAGCGATGCTGGAAAAGACGGCGAAGATTGTGGTGACAATCGAGTATGCAGAGTAGCGGTAAAATGCAGAGGCACTCCGCGCTCGAGCCAGAACAACGGATACAAGCATCATGGCCGCTCTCGTGCTCTACACCCAACCCGGATGCTTTTTATGCGAGCTGATGCGCATTTACCTCGAGGCTCGTGAAATCACGTTTGAGGAGCGCGACATCACGAAAGATCCTGAAGCAAGGCGCGCCATGACCGAAACCTACGAGAGCAACGAAACGCCGACGCTTGTCATCGATGGAGAGCCCATTATCGGATTCGATCCCGCACTGCTTGACCAGATCCTCGATCCCGCCCCATCATCGGACTCGGTGCCGGAAAACTGAACTCTTCCACAAACAACCGAAGCGCCCACCCGCTGCGCGGATACTTCTTCATCGCGTCCGCGGCATTTCTGTGGGGAGTCTCTGCGTCCATGGGACGTGCAGTCTTCACCGGCAAACTTCGGCTCGCGGGGGAAGCTGCGCACCCGATCGACCCGCTCATCCTATCGCAGACGAGAACGACGTTTTCTTTGCTGGTTCTTTTGCCGATGTTGGTTTTACGGAAGAAAGAGCGTGGAGGCGGATGGCGGCGCGTCGCCCTGCCCGCATCTGATTTCATTCAATGCGTCGTTCTCGGCATGCTCGGTGTCGCTGCTTCAAATTATCTCTATTACGTCGCCATCCAGCGGACCAGCGTCGCCATCGCGATCGTTCTGCAATACACGGCGCCGGTCTGGGTATTGCTTTACGTCGTAGCTCGCGGACAGCAGAGGCTCTCATTCCAGAAAGTCACGGCCGTAGTAGTCGCCATCGCTGGAATCGCGCTCACGATCGGGATCATCGGAGGCAACTCAGCAGCGCTCCACATAGACCGCTGGGGCTTGATCGCCGCCATGTTGGCATCTTTTTCGTTCGCCTTTTACAACGTAGGCGGACACAGCATCCTGGCCCGCCACGACCGATGGCGTGTCCTCACCTGGACCCTGACCTCCGCCGCCGTTTTCTGGCTCTTCTGGAATCCTCCGTGGAAAGTGCTTGCGGAACACTACACGCTCGCGCAGTGGGGATTCCTGTTCGCCTTCTCGATGATCTCAGTCCTAGGATCGTTCTCGCTGTACTTTCTCGGCTTGCAGCACCTCGAGCCAACGCGAGCGATCATTGCAAGCTGTCTGGAGCCTGTGTTTTCCATCTTGCTAGCAGCCGCTCTGCTCGGCGAAGGCGTGAAGGCAATTCAAACGTTGGGAATTGTTTTGGTTTTGTCAGCCATTGTGATCGTGCAGTTGCCGGGAAGAGAAGCGGGGGACAGAGAAGCAGTCGTCGTGGATCCCATTGAATGAGATAGCCCGATTCAATCCGAATACCACGATGAGACACATTCCTTTGAAAGGTCACACATTCATCGGCAAGTGGTACCATGTCCGCCACTCATGCAGTCGACTCCGCTCAGCGGGGAGGTCGAAATGCAGTGGACTCAGATATACGATCCGTTGGGTCACTGGTGGCTCTCGACACTTGTCGCCGCGCTGCCGATTGTTGTTCTCCTTGGCCTGCTGGCAGGATTCAAAGTAAAGCCGCACTGGTGTGCGATCTCCGGCGCTAGTACCGCAGTGTTGGTAGCAATCATCTTCTTCAGAATGCCGCCTGTTCTAGCGGCGATGAGTTTTGCCTACGGCGTTGCTTTTGGAATTCTTAAAATCGCGTGGATTGTCCTCGCCGCCGTCTACCTTTATGACATCTCTGTCGAAACCGGACAGTTTGAAATTATGAAGGAGTCGATCGCCGGCATAACTCCCGACCGTCGCCTGCAAGTCCTGTTGGTCGCGTTTTGCTTCGGAGCATTCATCGAGGGCGCTGCTGGATTCGGCGCTCCCGTCGCGATCGCCGGAGCCTTCATGATCGGACTTGGCTTCAAGCCGTTTCACGCCGCAGCCTTAAATCTCATCGCCAACACCGCGCCGGTGGCCTTCGGAGCGATTGGCATCCCGGTGCACACTCTAGCGGCGGTGACTGCTTTGCCCGAGTCCGACCTTAGCGCTATGATCGGCCGGATTCTTCCCATCACTGCCGTCATCGTTGCGTTCTGGCTGGTGCGCTCGATGGTGAGTTGGAAGGAGACATTCGAGGTTTTGCCCGCGATTCTGGTGGTCGGTGTTTCCTTTGCTATGACGCAGTTTTTCTGGTCAAACTTTGTCGACAGCAACCTGGTGGACATCCTGGGAGGCGTCGTATCGATATTAGCGACGCTGATCTTCCTGCGCGTGTGGAAGCCCAAACGAATCTGGCGATTCGACTACGATGACAAGCCGAACCCGCTGCCGCCGGCCTCTGTCGAGATTGCTGATCAAATGGGTATCGAATGGGCGGCGAATCAGTACGACGGGCCTGTAAAGGCTCGCAGCTACAGCGCTGGACAAGTCTTGAAGGCCTGGATGCCTTTTGCAATTCTCTCGCTCGTTGTGTTGGTGTGGGGTTTGCCCAAGGTAAAGCTCGCGATGAATCGGGCGACCACCCCCGCCTTCAGCGTTGTCCTGCCGGACGGCAGAGTGCGCCCCGGTCCGCCTGGATGGGATGTGCCATATCTGCACAACGCCATTTCACGTGCCGCACCAGTTGTGAGCAAGCCCACGCCAGAAGCCGCTCGCTACGACCTGAATTGGCTGTCTGCAACAGGAACTGGCTGCTTCCTGGCTGCCGTTCTTTCCGGACTATTGCTTGGTTTACGTCCCGCGAAATTGATGAGAATTTTCTGGAGAACCTGCGTGCGGATGCGTCTCGCCATGGTCGCAATCTCGTTTATGCTCGGACTGGGCTATGTGACGCGCTACTCCGGGCTCGATGCAGTGCTCGGCTTGGCCTTTACCCGCACCGGGTGGCTCTATCCATTCTTCGGAACATTTCTGGGATGGCTGGGCGTCGCGCTCACCGGAAGTGATACCTCTGCTAATGCACTTTTCGGAAGCCTGCAGCGGATTACGTCGCAACAACTTGGCATCGACCCCGTTCTCATGTGTGCCGCGAACAGTGCCGGCGGAGTGATGGGCAAAATGGTCGACGCGCAATCCATCACGATCGCCACTGCCGCTACCGAGCAGGTTGGGAATGAAGGCGTCATCTTCCGCTTCGTGGCATGGCATTCGATCGCCCTCTGCTCGATCGTCGGAATCATCGTGCTGCTCTACGCCTATGTATTCCGAGGAGTGGTGCCACATGGCTTGAATTTTGTGAAATGAGGGGGTGAAGTTATTTCACTATTCCAGTTTCTTTCCCCTCGTCTCCGGCAGTTGCGTGGTCATTAGCGCAGCCAGCAGATACCCTGCCGCGCACAAATAGAACGCCCAACTCAATCCCTTCGTCTGACCGACGCGCCCAATCACCACCGGAGCAAGCGAACTCATCGTGCGCGCTCCGTTGTAGGTGAATCCAAGCGCGCGTGCGCGCACCGCGGTAGGGAAGATCTCGCTGCCGATAATTCCCGACCCAGAGAAGATTCCCGTTCCAAAGAACGCCACGAGCGTGCCCAATACCAATAATGTTCCTTGCGAACGAGCAGCTGCATAGAGAGGAATCAGGACTGCCGCGATCACGGTGTAAGCGAGAAACGCATTTCTGCGCCCGATACGATCGGCCACCCAGCCAAAACTGGCATATCCAGGAAACATCCCGCACAGGTTCAACACGACCATCAACGTTGTCATGCCAAGCACGCCAAACCCGCGTCCACCCTGATCCACCGGAAGCGACAGATACGGCGGCAGCCAGGTGAACAATCCCCACCAGGCAAACATGCAGAAAAAGTTGAACAAGAGCAGCGCAAACGTATGCCGTATGTAAGGGGAACGGAAAATGGCGCTGGTGGGAACATGATCGTGGAAGAGCGGCGCTTCAGCACCGGGTTCGACCTCCTCGGAGGAAGGAACTTTAGCCCCCGCCGACCGCTCTCGCCACATCTCCGACTCAGGCACTCGCCGCTGAATCCACAACGTGATCAGTGCCGGGAAAATGCCAACGAAAAACACCGCACGCCAGCCGTACCACCGTGCAACTGGACCGGCCACCAAGGCCGCCGCTGCAAACCCTAGCGCCCAGGAACTCTGCACAATCGAGATAGCCTTCGCCCTCAACTCAGTTGGCCACGTCTCCGCAACCAGCGTAGCCCCAGTATTCCACTCCCCGCCCATCCCTAATCCCAGAACAAACCGCGCTATTGCCAGCATCGCAATGCTGGTCGCTAAGCCGGATGCAAACGAGCACACCGAATACGTGAGAATGCTCGCCATCAGCGCATGCTTCCTCCCAATCCGATCGGCGACAAATCCAAAAAAAACGCCGCCAATGCCCGACGCCAGCAGCGTCAGTGTCCCGAGCGATCCCGCCGTGGTCTTGCTCATTCCGAAATCGCGCATCAACATCGCGAGAACGAGCGAGTACAGCATCGCATCGAACGCATCGAGCGCCCATCCCATCGCGGCTGCGAGCAGGGTGCGTCGCTGACCCGGTGTAGCTTGTCGGATTAGTTGTAGAGGACCAATCACCATAGAGAAGCGTTCATCAATCGGGCGATTGTAAAGGAGAAGTTGGCGAATTTCCGATTGGCGATTTGGCGGAGGTGGATGAAGGTGTTCAATCAACAATCAGGAATCGTCAATTGTCAATGCACTGGTTACGTCCGGTTACTTCGGTGTTTTTCACTTTACATCCGCTTGACAACGCTCCTGCGTCCATCCCTTAGGCTGCATACATCCCCCCGAAAATTTAGAGTCGAGGCTTAGTATGAAACTGCATTCGGTCATCCATGCTGTCACTTTTCTCATTGCGACGCTGACGCCGTGCTTTGCGCATCACACTGCATTAATCGTGAATAAGGACAACAACGTCGACAACGTCACATCCGAGCATCTCAGCAAGATTATCCGAGGCGATATCAAGCAGTGGCCGAACCGCAAAGGCATTGTGCTTGTGCTTCATAGAGACGCGGCCGGGGAGCGAGAAGCACTCGAACGGCTGACAAAAATGTCGGCGTCTGACTGGAACGCGTTTGTGTTTGCACACAGGGAGTCGATTCTCTTCGTCGATACGGATGCGGACGTCATAAAAGAAGTCCAGTCCGAGCCCTGTGCTGTCGGACTAATCGAAGTTCGGTCGATTGATAACTCCGTGAAGGTCGTGCGCGTGGATGGCAAATTGCCCATGGAACTCGGCTACTTGCCTCACTAGAAGCAGTCAGACGTGGCGACCAGTGATTCGGTACTTTGCCATCAGCAGAGCACCCTGCTAGGATCACTGTCTCTTCCGAACGGCAATGCACCCAGTCCACATTGCTCGCGCGCTGGCAGATGATTACGAATGGTGCGCCCGCCTGATGGCTGCGAGCGAGCCATGGGTTACTCTGCGGCGCGACCTGGACGGATGCCGCGGCGTCATCAAACGCCCCGGTACCGAGCTCTACAGCGCACGCGAGCGGGAGACGAACCGGCTGCTCGGTTTCGTGCTTCTTGCCCCTTATGGCTTTGCTGGCTCCCCGTACATAGCGTCCATTGCAGTGGCGCCAGAAGCGCGTGGCGGTGGACTCGGTTCTCAGCTAATGGAATTTGTTGAGCAGGTTTGCCGCGATCGCAAACATCTCTTCCTACTCGTCTCGTCTTTCAATCCGCCAGCGCAACAGTTCTACCGCCATCACGGCTATGAATTCGTCGGTGAACTCCAGGACTACATCGTTGTCGGCCACTCCGAGTTGATATTCCACAAACGCCTTCCATGACCGATCGCCGACAGATTGATCGCCCAGATCTGACCTTTGCGGATGGCAAGCGCCTGGTCATACTACTGGCCGTGGCGGCGTCCGCCGGATATATCTGCCGCGTGGCGATCACCGTCGTAGCCCCCGGAATCATGCACGATTTCGGCTTAACCCAAGCGCAGATGGGGACAGTCTTCAGCGCTTTCCTAATCGGATATACCGCGCTCCAGGTTCCTTCGGGAGGACTCGCAGATCGAGTCAGCGCCCGCCGCATCTTCCTCGTTCTCTGTGCAGGATTCACGCTCCTGACTCTGCTCACGGCATTCGCGGGCTGGAGAGGATTCGGGATCGCAATGATGATTCCGCAATTGTGGATCATTCGCGGCTTGTTCGGGGTGGTTGCGGCTCCAACCTATCCCGCGTCGGCCCGGACGATCGCGGTTACGATACCGGCACACCTCCAGGCTCGTGCCAACAGCGCCGTGCTAGCCAGTGTCGGCATCGGATCGGCGATCACGCCTTTGCTGCTCACGCCATTCGCGACCCGCTTCGGTTGGCGCATCTCGTTATGCGTGGCCGCCTCGATTAGCGCTGCAGCCTGGCTTCTCTGGCTGATATTCGCCCCGCGAGAGCATCACGAATCAAAGAAACCGAGTCGGCAGCCGGACATAGCTCAGTCCTCGCATTCGCCTCGGCCCCTGCGTTCCGCGAGCTTCTGGTTTCTGTTCGCCAGCTACCTGCTTCAGGGATACCTCGGCTACATCTTCATCTTCTGGTTCTATCTCTATCTGGTTCAGGTACGCCACATTGAAGTACTGAAAGCTGCCGGATTCACGGCCCTGCCGTGGATCGCTACGGCCTTGGCGATTCCTCTAGGCGGAATTTTCTCTGATCTCGCGGTCCTGCGTATCGGCGCAACCTGGGGCCGGCGTAGTCTTCCTCTCATTTCGCTGTGCGTATCCGCCGTGTTCCTTGTCATCGGAGCGCGCACCCCGAATCCGATGGTGGCGGTGGCCATGCTCACAGCCTGCACCGTGCTCGTAATCTGTACGGAAGGTCCGTATTGGGCGACGATGGCTCAACTCTCCGGTGAACACAGCGGCATTGCCGGCGGCACGATGAACTTTGGAAGCAACATCGGCGGAGCGATCTCTCCCGCGCTGACTCCCTGGTTGGCGGAGCGTATCGGTTGGGAAGCCGCTTTGAGTCTTACGGCGGGCTTGGCACTTGTCGCAGGTTTGCTGTGGTTTGGTGTTCGCCTGGACTTGGCGAAACACGAGTGACCCCCTCTGCCGTGTCCGTACCTAAAAGACAACTCGTCGGAGCCGTAGCGTTAGCAGTCGAGATATCCGCACGAAGAACAGTCTAGCTCTGCCACTTCAGCGTGCTTCGGAAAAAGTGGCTTCTAGCTTGCATGAAGTTGCAGCAGATGAAAATATCTTCGCGCCTTCTTCACGTCGCGCGAGATCTGCTCGCGCAGAGCGTCAACGGATGGGAACTTGATCTCGTCTCTGAGCCGATCGAGGAAGCAGATCTCGACTTCTGTCTCAGGGGTCAACTCAATGGGATGGAAATTCAGCAGGTGGGTTTCGATCGCGAACAGCTCATTGCCGAACGTCGGCCGGTTGCCCACATTCGTCACCGAGTCGAACCGCTCCTGGCCGACGCGTGTCCACGTGATATATACACCATCTTTCGGAACAAGCTCGTCATAGCGCGCCAGATTGATGGTGGGGACCGTATATTTTGATCCATACCCGCGGCCGCGCCCCGGTACTCCAAGAATGCAAAAAGGACGGGCCAGTAAATGCCGCGCACGGCTCACTCGTCCGGCAGCAACGAGCTTGCGAATCTGGCTGCTCGATACCGTCTCCCCGCGCAGTTTCATCTCCGGATACTGCTTCACCTCGAATCCTAGCTCGCGCCCCAAATCTGTGAGGGTGTTCATGTCCCCAGCAGCCTGATGACCGAAGCGGAAATTGAATCCCTCATGCACCTCACGCGCGTGCAACTTGTCTTTTAGAATTCGCTCGGCGAATTCCCGCGCAGTCATGAGCGACAAATCGCGCCCAAACGGAAGCAACAAGACGGCATCAACCCCGGTGGATTCCAGCCAGCGCAGTTTTTCTGGCGTAGGCGTCAGCAATTTCAGTCCGGACCCCGGCTTGAGAATCCTCGCTGGATGCGGCTCGAAGGTTACGGCCACAGCCCTCCCGCCATTCGCCCGTCGCGCCCGCCTCACAATCTCGCTGAGCACACGCGCATGCGCCCGGTGTACGCCGTCAAAGTTCCCTACGCTGACGTAGGTCGGGCCGAAGTCGGAAGGCACATCCTCGAGTTTGTGGAAAGTCAGCATGAATTTCGAGTGACAAATGCCGATTTCCGATTGAATTTCCGAAGCAGCTCTCACTTCAATCGAAAATCGGCATTCGCAATTCAACAATCAGATCTCAAACTCCAGCTTCATCCCGTCGTATGACAGTCGTACGTTCCTCGGCAGCACCGCATTCGTCGCTTCGTGGGCGAGATCGTGACAGATATGTGTAAAGAACGCCCGCCTTGGCTTCAGGCGGTCGACAATCGCCAGCGAATTCTTGACCGTCGAGTGCGTCGGATGAGGCTTGTGGCGCAGTGCATCGAGGAACAGAATGTCGAGTCCTTCGAGTTGATCCATCGACGACTCGGGAATCTCGCTGTGATCGGTCAGGTACGCCGCCGAGCCGAAACGGTAGCCATAGATCTGCGCTTCTCCGTGAATCAGAATGACCGGATCGAAGTGTGCTCCAAAGATATCGA
>DATJWZ010000855.1:0-15707 GCA_035500795.1 Candidatus Eiseniibacteriota bacterium
TGAGTAAAGTTTTAACGAGCACACGCGGTTGCGGGGGCATTTTTTGGCCGAAGATCTTCGGTTTGAACTAGCCATTTTGGCGACGGTCCAGGGCTTCTATCAGAAGCTTCTGCGGGAAACGCTTGGCGGCGACGTGCCGATCCCACGCGATCTCGATGAGGACGCTTTGCGCCATACCGACCGCGAACTGCCCAACACGTTGGCGCGAATGTACCGTTGGCTGCACCTGCTGGATATGGCCATCACGCCGGCCATGCTGCGCCAGGCGCTCACTCCTGACACAGATTCGGAAGTTGCTGAAGGACTCTTGCGATATTTTGTTCGCAGGCGTGAAGTCACTGACGTCAATCGCGACAAGACCGACCTGGTGTCGACGTTCCTTTACCGCCATCCTCGCGTTCCTGGACAGTGGGAGCAGAGCGGCTACGGCCTCGACGGCGCACTGCCGCTGTCTCCGTTTGAAATTGCTCTGATCGAGATCCTCGCCGACACTGATGTCCCGTCACTTCCGGAAGAACACGTTCAGTTGCTGCGCCGCTTCGATCCGTTCCTGGAAGAAGTCTCACGTTTCCGAGATTTCAATGCCCTGATGGATTCCGGCATGATCGCCCGCGTACGGGAACTCAAACAGTGGCTCGATTCCTCGTTCTATCACCCCGGCGTGCTGGCGACGGTCTCGGCCTACAATTCCGCCTTTGGCAAGAAGTTCGATGAGCTGTTCGTGAAGGCCCTGGGCGAAATTAAGAACTTCGGACAAGCTCTGGAAGAGATGGGTGGAACGATCCTGACCACGGTCGACGGCGTTGAAGTCACCGTCGAGCACGTCGCGGCGATACAGGAAAAACAACTTCTCGACGCCGACTATGGCAGTGCCTTCGAAAAATTTCGCCGGGTCTCGAAGCTGAAGAAGGAGTTGGACCGCCGCCCGCCGATCCGCCGCTCGCTGATCACGCCTGCCGCTCAGGCTTCCCGCGCTGCCGCGGCAAGCGCAGCTGGAGCGGCGCCAAAAGCTGCGAAAGCCGCTGCAGCGAAAGCTCCCGCGCCGCCCGCCGTGTTTCAACCTCCGGCAATTACGCCTCAGCAACTTTCCGCGGAAGAAACCAAGCTCCGTCGTGTCGAGGAATCCATTCGCGTATTCGTGCGCGTGGCAGACCCCAAGTATCGCCAGGTCGTGCCAATGCGCTTCTTCAACCTGACGCTCACGCCTGCGGAGGCCGATGCCTATAGCGCTGCATTTCTGGAAGAAAAGAGCCTGCGCGCCGAGGTGGCCCGCATCCTGATCCGTCTGGTTTCAATCTCCGCAAGAATCCGCACCGAACTCGAAGAGCTCAAGCGCAGCCAGAAAATGTCATCCATCTGGAAGTTACATGCCGATTCCATCGTCGTCCTGCTCGACATGGCCGGCACAACAGCAGAAGAAGCTGGAAGTGTTGCCAAGTCCGCCGAGCAAGGCGGCTCGGGCCCAGCGGCCAAATCCATCCACGAATCAGCCAAGAAGCTGCGCCAGCAAGCTGATATCGCCGCAAGCACCTTCGCCAACGTCAGCTAGAGGCGACTCGGGAACGCCGCCTGGTTTCCCGCCACATCAAGAGGTTTTTGAAATACGGTTCAGTAGGTATTGTGTTCCTTGGCCCAGTCAATCCCTATTTGCAAATCTTGAAGCGCACGATCAATGTGGGCAAGTGCTCTTGCCTTACGCCCACCCCAATTGTTGCCGGCTCTCGCGAAATCCTCCTTGGCAGTTTGCAAGCTGCTTATACCGCTGTTCATCATGCTCGGCTCATCGACACTGCCGGATTCCATCTCCTGGGGCGTTGATTCCGGACTTACACCAAGCGCTTTCAAGGCGTGATCGATGGACGCGATGCCCCTCACGCGAAACCCGCCCCACTTGTTTCCGGCTTTTTCAAGATACCCCTTGGCGATTCTCAGTTGAGCAATTCCATCCTGATATTCGGCGGGAACATTCGGTTGCTTCGGATATGATGTTTGCCCCTGAGACAACGTTGTCAAAACGCACATCACTGTGACGAGGGTAAGAATTACGATACTTGATCTTCCGTCTCTCATTAGCATCCTCCAGCCCCGAAGAATTTCTCAGGTTCGCTCGTTATTGGGGTCCAGTTTAGCTCCGCATCATAAGACGAAAAAAGACGGGCGCCATGGGCCCGTCTTTCTCACGACTCGTAGCTCACGACTCGCAGCTAGTTAATATCGAACTGCTCCTGATGCACTGCCGGATCGCTCTTCACAATAATCGTCCGCTTCGTCATCTCTTCCATTTCGTTCAGCAGACGCGCATTGTTGCCCTTCAACTCCTTCGCGACATCCGGATGAACCCGCAGCATGACATCTTCATGCTCCAGGTGCTTGGCAATCTTCCGCATCTCGACATAGATCTCGTTGCAGATCGTTGTCACCGATTTCACATATCCGGTCGACTGGCAATACGGACACGGCGCGCCAATCGTCCGCTCCAGTGACTGCTTCACGCGCTTGCGTGTAATTGCCACCAGCCCGAAATCGTTAAACTGCAGCGTCTTCGACGGAGCCCGGTCATGCCGCAGTTCCTCTTCCAGAGCCTGCATCACGCGCTGCCGGTTGCGCCGCTCATCCATATCGATGAAGTCGATAATAATGATGCCTCCCAGGTCGCGTAGACGAATCTGCCGCACAATTTCCTTGATGGCGTCCACGTTCGTCTTAACGATGGTGTCTTCCAGACGCTGCGTCTTGCCGACATACTTGCCAGTATTGATGTCGATCGCGACCAGCGCCTCTGTCTGGTTGATGACGATGTATCCGCCGCTCTTCAGCCAGACTTTCGACTTGAGCGCCTTGTTCATCTCCTCGGTCAAGCCGAATTGATCGAACAGCGGAGTCTCCTTCGTATACAGCTTCACCCGCTTCACCATGTTCGGCTGGAAGCGGTTGAAGAAGCGCAGAATGCGCTCGTACTCCGATTCGGTATCGACCCAGATCACGTTGAAATCTGCAGTGACCTGATCGCGCAGCACGCGCTCCACCACGTTCAGATCGTGATAGATCAGCGCCGGAGGCTTCGAAGCTTCAGCCCGGTTCTTGATGTCCTGCCACAAGCCTTTCAAGAAACGAATGTCGGCGCGAAGTTCGTCTTCAGTTGCGCTCTGCGCAGCCGTGCGCACGATGAATCCGCCATGTCCATTTTCGCGCTCACTCAAGATGATCCGCTTCAGCCGCTGCCGCTCTTCTTCGGAAGAAATCTTCCGCGACACGCCGGTGTGATTCACCGTCGGCATATAGACCAAAAAGCGTCCCGGCAAAGCGATATGGCTCGTGATGCGCGCACCCTTCTTGCCGATTGGCTCCTTCGCAATCTGTACGAGGATTTCCTGCCCTTCCTTCAACAGATCGCTGATCAGCGGAACCGGAGCAGACTCGCGCCGCCGGAAACGACGTGGACCGCCGCCTCCACCTCGACGGCCGCGGTCCCCACCGCGCCGCTCGTACCCGTGACGTTCTCTCCGCTGCGATCTCTGCGTATATCCGGCAGTTGCCGCCGGAGCTCGAACCTCCGCCCGCGCATCGACTGTTCCGTTGCCGCGCGCCTCAGCATCCAGCAGCGCCTCAGCCTGCGCCTGCGCCTCTTCCAGTTCAAGCTCTTCGCTATCTTCTTCGCCTTCCGCCGGAGTCACCTCCGGAGCCTGCACAATCCCCGACTCCGCCATCAAGTCGTCATGAATCTCGCTCACGGCCTCGCGCGCGTCGCCATTCAAATGCTCCGGCTGTCCCGCCGCATGCGTCTCTTCCTCGAACTCGTCATAACCATCGTCCGCAGAAGACTCATAATGAACCGTGTCCGCCTCTTCGTCTTCGATGGTTTCTTCTTCCATCGTCCCCGGCGCCGCAAATTCAGGGGCCTGCGCCGGCCGGGAGTGCGGCTCAGAGATCTCAGAGACGCGGTGCATCTCTTCTTCTCCTTCATACTCGTGCGCTTGCACATCGGATTCCCGCACACTCTCGACCTGCGCGGGAACTTCCGTCTGAGACTCCAGCGACTTATGCACTTCCGGAGCCCAATCCAGCACCGGAGAACTCACCTCGTCGGAACGCCGGAACTCGCGATTCCAGTTCGCCGATGTCGACGCCGACTCAACCGGCTCATCGGCCGCCTCGCGAATCTCTTCCTGCTGCTCGTGTTCATGTTCATGAACCGGCTCGGCTACGGCTTCGGTCTCGCTCGCAGCAAAAATCGGTTCGTCCTCAGGAAAGGTCGCAGCCAGCGGAACATCGGCGTCGAGCGTTTCAGTCGAAGATTCCACGCTCTGGTGCGGCTCGTGTTCTTCCACCGCCGCCTGTGGCGAGAATCGCTGATACTTCGAGATCGATTCGCCCGGCAGCAAAATCGGCTGATATCCCGCAGGAGGTCCCGACTGCCGCGGACTCAAAGTCTCCGCAGGCCGCGAATAACGCGACTCGCCACTGCGGTCATTACCGCGATCACTCCCGCGGTCGTTACTCCGTTCGAACCGCTCCCGGCGTCCGCCACGGCGCCGCCGCCTTCCACCCCGAAATGCCCCGCGGTCTCCTCTCGCGTCTCCGCCATTCGATGGCTCGGCGTTCTCGCCCGCCACCTGTGCCTGATTTTCTTCACCGCCTTCATCCGAGCCCGATTCCTGCGCCTCAGACTGGCCCTCAACTTCCACCAGCGATCCGTCCGCGGATTCCGCGGGACCAACCGGCGCGCCCTGCTGCCGCATATCCTGCACTCCGCGATTCGCCGGAACCACGTCCGTCAAATCATCGTCGTGCTCTTCCAGATCCATGAAATCGGAAACATAAAGGAACGCATCGCGCTCCAGGCCGATGTCGACAAATGCCGACTGCATGCCCGGAAGCACGCGCGTCACGCGCCCTTTGTAAATGGATCCCGCTAAGGTGTACTCGTTCTCGCGTTCCAGATAAATTTCCGCGAGCAGATCGTCTTCCACCAGCCCCACTTTGCTCTCATGAGGCGTGGACGACACAAACAGTTCTTTGTTCATTGAACACTCCGTACCGCCGGATTCATCAAGGAATCCGCACGGGCTCACCGGAGCGGAGTCAGAAAAGGCACGGGAGGATCAAGCTGGCGATGCCCCACACAAGGGGCGGCATGAGCGCAGGAGACTTTCTCCTGGCTGAATCCGCTGCATAAGCTTGGGAATCTTTTGCACTATCGCATTCACGTCTGCCGGGGTTGTGACCGCACTCTCTGACCTTCTGGTCGGGGGGCCGTTCCCTGCCCGGCTGCTCAGCTTCAATCCTGCCCGGCCTTACTGCTCCATGGCCGGTGAAATTGCCCCCTTCACGCGGAGGCGATCGATATATTTTTGGGCTACGCTCCGGACTTCGCCGGTGACGCGCAGCAACTGCACTCTGCCTTCTTCCCTGTAAAGCCTTCTGTTCCTGTAGCTTGCCCTGGCCGGCTCACCCGGCAGACAGGCTTAATTCACGAAGCGGCGCATTCTTACGTTCATTACCATCCCCAGCGCCAGGAACATGAACAACACGGAAGACCCACCATAACTCATCAGCGGCAGAGGTATTCCGGTGACCGGCATAAAGCCAACCACCATGCCGACATTGACCAGGATATGGAAGCTAAGCACAGCCACCACACCCATCACCACAAACGTGCCAGCGCGGTCGGGCGCTGTTTGCGCGTTCTGCGTCAAACGCATCAGCACAATGAAGTATAGCAGCAGAACCCCGAGAGCGCCCACGAATCCGTGTTCCTCGGAAAACGCGGCAAAAATGAAGTCCGTCTGGGGGATCGGCAGGAAAGCTCCATGTGTTTGTGAGCCTTTACCACCCCAAATGCCGCCTGAACCCACCGCGATTTTGGATTGCTCAACTTGGTACCCCGACCCCTGCGGATCGAGCTCGGGATCCAGAAAGCTGGTTAGTCTCTGCTTCTGGTAGGTCTTCAAAACGTGAACCCTGGGAACCGCAAAAACGGCAGTCATTCCTATCAGGGCCAGTAAGCCGATCGCTAGTCCCTGTCTCCATTGCAACCCACCCAGGAAGATGCCCATTACGGCGATCGGAACGTAGGTAAGCGCCGTGCCGAGATCGGGTTGGGCCAGAACCATGAGCATGGGAATCCCGACGATGCCCCCAGCTTTGATCATGTCAGGCCAAGTCAGTTCCCGCTGCCGCATCTCGGCAAAATACTTCGCAACCGCAAGAATGAGGATGAGCTTGACCCATTCCGATGGCTGGAAGTGATTACCACCGGGCATCTTGATCCAACGGCGCGCACCCAAGTACTTCTGGCCGAACACCATTACAGCCATCAACGATCCGATGCCAGCAATGTAGAACCAGTGAATCTGCTCGAGCAGAGCTTGATAATTCACCAGGCTGATCAGGAACATCGCCCCCACGCCACCCAGAACCCAATAGACCTGCTTCACATGCGCGCCCGCAAACTTGGTGTGCATGGTCGCACTGTGAATCTCCATAACTCCCAGCCCACAGATCAGGAGCACAAAGACCAGCAGCAGCCAGTCAAAGTCGCGATATGAAACGTATCTGGACATCGGAAATTCAGTTCCCAGCTCTTACTCGAAACCTCACTTAAACCCTGTCATCCCGAGGCGGAGTCGAAGGACCTTGTGTTCGCTCGCTACTCGCAACTCAGGACTAACTAATTCATCCCCGGCGCAGCCGTAGCCAACACCATCTTCTTCTTCGACAGGTCAACCGCTATGCGCGCGGCCTGCAAATCGTTGCCGTCGCCGGCATCGCTCCAGAACGCGCCCACATCCACCGTCCCCGGAGCCTTCGGCTTCTCCACCATCTTTTGCGGCGTGCGCCGCTGTTTATCCACGTACGCCTTGATCACTTGCGTCGCCAGCCGTGCCGCCAGCCTTCCGTGCTCGCCGCCCTGAAACAGCGCGCACACCACGATGTCGGGATTTCGCCGCGGCGTGAATCCAACGAACCATCCGTTCTGCGCGAATTCCGACGCATTCTTGACCTTCGCCCGCAGATTCAGCGACACGACCTGAGCCGATCCGGTCTTACCAGCAATTTCTATTCCCGGGATGCCGGCGGACGGCGCCGTTCCACCCGGCTGCAACACCCGCACCATTGCGTCCGTGATGTAGTTCCATCCCTCAACATCAATCGGAATCGTCTTCACTTCCGTATAGTGCGCCGCATCCACCATGCCCGGCGGCAGGTCTGTCGGATTCGTCACGTGCGGCACCACCATCTTGCCGCCCATCGAAATCGCCGACAGCGCACGGATCAACTGCACTGGCGTCACCGTAACCGCGCCCTGCCCGATCCCGACCGAAATGGTCTCCCCAGCGAACCACTTTTGCTTGTAGTTGCGGATCTTCCATTCCTCCGACGGCATTACTCCGCTGACTTCGTTCGGCAAATCAATCCCCGTCTTCTCACCCAAGCCCAGCATCGTTGCGTATTTCGCGATCCGCCCGATGCCAAGCTTGTCGGCCAACGTGTAAAAGAAGACATCACAAGACTGGTAAATCGCTGTTTGCAGGTCGACAGCGCCATGAGCCCTGTGTTCGAAGTAGACCCAGCACTTGTAGTTTCTGCCGTAAAAATCAGCGCTCCCCGGGCAGTTCACGTGCAAAGTCTGCGCAATGCCTTCCTGCCATCCCGCAAACGACATGATGATCTTGAACGTCGAACCGGGTGCGAGCTGCGCCTGAATGGCTTTGTTCAGCAGCGGCTTGTCCGGATCGGTAACTAACCTGTTCCATTCATCGCGCGAAACGTGCACCGCAAAATCATTTGGATCGAACGTCGGCCCGCTCGCCATCGCTAGAATCTCACCGTTGTGCGGATTCATCGCGATGATCGCCCCGTTCTTTCCCTGCAACTGTTCCTCGGCGGCAATCTGCAAATCGAGATCAATGGTCAACTTCAACTGCTTCCCCGGAATCGCTTCCGTCTCGCCAAGCCGTCCAACTTCGCGGCCATGGCTGTCGACCAGGGCCTGCCGCGATCCGTTCTTGCCCATCAGGAGCGTGTTGTATTGCCGCTCGACACCGGAAATTCCAACGACATCCCCCGGGTTATACAGCTCGAACGCCGGTTGGTTGAGCATGTCATCGCTGACTTCGCCGACATATCCAATCAGGTGCGCCATGAACCCGTTCCGCGGATACAAGCGGCGATGCGCCATGATCGTGTCGAGTTCCGGAAGTTCGTTCCGGTGCGCCTCGATAAATTGCAACTCGTCCGGCGTGATGTCTTCTTTCAGGAAAATCGGCTGGTACTGCGGCATCGATGCAAAACGCTTGATGCGCGCCCGCACTTCATTCGGATCGAGATGCAACCCTTGCGCGATCAGATCAGCATCGGCACTGAGATCGCGAGAAGAATCGCGCAGCAGCAGCGCAGAAAACGAGGGATAGTTATCAACAATAATCCGCCCTTCGCGGTCCAGAATTTTTCCGCGAGGCGCGAGCACCGGCACATTGCGAATGCGGTTCTTCTCGGCTGCCAGCGAGTAGTAATCGCTCTGCATCACCTGCAGCCGCCACAGTCCGTAGGCAAGGACCAGGAAAATGCCGAGGATGATGTATTGCGCCGCCGTCAGGCGGATCTCGGATACTTTTTCGTCGCGGCCAAACATCAGTTTTCAGTGGCCAGTTGCCAGTTGCCAGTTATGCGCCGTGAGGGCACTCCGGGCCGCAACGTGTCACTATCCTCGCTGGATTGAATTCGGATTACCACCATTGTAAAGCTTTGGTTCGCGGACGCCATAGTCGGAAGGGTAACGGAAGTCACGGTGAGTACCGGTTTTACTGATCACTGACTACTGACAACTGGCCACTGGTTTTTGCGTTACTCGGGGCTCAGGACTGGCGACTCGCGACTTTCACGTTCTCTGCTTAAACCGATCCAGCACAAAGTACAGCAACACTCCGATGAACGCATTTACCAGCCCGGCCAAAATGCCATGCAGCCAGCTCCAGCTCTGTGTCATGTTGACCAACGCCCGCGCTACCGTGAAATACACCGCCGAATGAATCAGGTAAAAGCCAAGGGTGACGAGAAACCGCGCCCCCGCGTTTTCCACGTCGAGTTTTACACCCAGCGATGACGCGCCGTAACCGACGATCGTCTTGGCGATGCCATAAATCCCAATCGGATTATGCCCAAGCATGTCCTGCGCCAAGCCGATAATGGCTCCAGTAAACAGCCCGGCAATCGGACTCCGCCGAGCCATCGCGAAGAAGATCGTAACCAGCAGCGGCAAGTCGACGTAAACGGCAAATCGCGGAAAGTGCAGCGGCACGAACGCCTGTAGAAACAGCGCCAGCAGAGGCACGCCAATCGCCACCGGCACACTGAACCGATAAACCTCAACTTGTTCGTTCGATGTATAGGTGATGGGCACGTTATTGTGGACTATTGTCCTCGACGGGCGTCTGGGACTTTGGCTGAGCGGGGACTGGACTGGAAGGTTTCTCTTCGACGATCGCTGGTCCCGGCTGTACTTTTGCGGAATCCGTCTGGGTCGGATTGCTGTTCACCGGCTTGGCCGTCTTGGTCGCCGCACTCACAGGTGCAGACCCCGATGCCTGCTGTCCCGGTACAACCTCTTTCTTAGCCGCCGATTGTGCCGTCACTCCGCTGTTCGGCTTCGGCGTGGTGCTCGCATTCGTCGCCGGCTTGGTGCTCGCCGTGCCCGGACCGCCATTAGCAGGCTTCGACCCAGCATTCGACGCGGTGGCCGGCGCATTTGGATCCACCGCTGGCTTGTCCGGTACCGACGGCAATCGCTGCGCCAAAATGTCCGCCGCGCGCACGCGTTCATGCACATCGGCGAAGGACTGCCGCTCCTGCTTCTCCACCAGTACCAGGACTTCTTCCAGTTTGCTCAAATCGGCCGCAGGCTTGATCTTGATGTTCAGGAACAAATCCTTCCCCGGCGCAACTTTGGTAACGCTCCCGATCGGCAGCCCCTTAGGAAAAATTTGATCCCCACCGCTGGTCAGCACGGTCTCCCCCGGCTGCACCTGCTCGTCACTCATGACTCTCTCCAGAGTGACTTCGCCATTCGGAGCCCCGCGCAGAACACCCTGCAGACGAGATTTTTCGAGAATCGCTCCCACACCGCTCGACTGATCGCTGATCAGCAGCACTTGCGACTCACTGGGATAGACCAGCAAAACTTTGCCCACGATTCCATCGGCCGTCATGACGGCCATGTCTCGCTTGATACCGGAATCCTCGCCCTTATCGATATAAACGATTCGCGACAAATCGCTGCCGCTCGACCCGATCACCTGTGCCGCAACCGTCTTGGCGATGAACTGTTCCTTAAACGCAAGCAGGTTCTGCAGACGCCGCGCCTGCGCCGCATCTTCACTCAGGCGCACCTGCTCCAGCCGCATCTGCTCAATCTGTTCTTTTAGTTGACGATTTTCCGCGCGCACACCGCGCAGATAGAAGTAGTTGTGCCAGAGGTTGCGAGAGGAGTTCTGAATCCACACCACGCTCCGCTCAAACGGAGAGAGCGCCCCAACCGCCCAGATGCGGATCAGCCGCGTATCTTGCGCATCGTTGGCAGCGCCGCCGCGTTTCACCTGCACCGCCAGCCCAAGCACTTGCGCAAACAGCACAAGCACCAGCACGATCAGGTTGCGATAGCGGCCGAGGACGGATTCCATAACACCAGTTTCGAGTTTCCAGTTTTAAGTTTCAAGACTGAGAGGTTTACGTCAGCCGAGCCCTTTGCTCGAAACTTGAAACCTGAAACTTGAAACTGCTACTCAATTGAGATCTTTCTCAGCAGCTTGAAGTCCGAGAGCATCTTGCCAGTGCCGAGCACCACGCTGCACAGTGGGTCGTCGGCGATCGAAACCGGCAGCCCGGTTTCTTCGCGGATTCGCTTATCAAGATTCTTCAGCAGCGCCCCGCCGCCCGTCAACACGATGCCACGGTCGCTGATGTCCGCCGAAAGCTCCGGCGGGGTCCGCTCCAGCGCGACGCGAATCGCATTCATAATCGTCGAAACGCACTCGCTCAAAGCCTCACGGATTTCGCCGTCATCGACGGTGATCGTCTTGGGAACGCCCTCGATCAGGTTGCGGCCCTTGATCTCCATCGTCAGCGGCTTGTCGAGCTGATGCGCCGATCCAATTTCCATCTTGATCTGCTCGGCCGTGCGCTCGCCGATCAGCAGGTTATATTTCCGCTTCAGATAATTCATGATGGCTTCGTCCATCTGGTTGCCGGCCATACGCACGGACCGCGAATAGACAATGCCGCTCAACGAAATCACCGCGATGTCAGTCGTGCCACCACCAATATCAACCACCATGTTGCCGCTGGGCTCAGTAATCGGCAAACCCGCACCGATCGCCGCCACCATCGCCTGCTCCACCAGATGCACTTCGCTCGCCTTCGCGCGATACGCCGAATCCATGACCGCGCGCTTTTCCACTTGCGTGATTTCCGACGGCACGCCAATCACAATCCGCGGATGCACCAGCATCTTCCGGTTATGCGCCTTCTGGATGAAGTAGTTCAACATCTTCTCGGTGACTTTAAAATCGGCGATTACGCCATCTTTCATCGGCTTGATGGCGACGATGTTTCCCGGCGTCCGCCCCAGCATCTCCTTCGCCTCTTTGCCCACGGCTTCCACTTCGCCGGTGTTCTTGTTGATGGCGACGATCGACGGTTCGTTGACGACGATCCCTTTTCCGCGCGCGTACACGAGCGTGTTGGCCGTGCCCAGATCGATGGCTAAGTCGCTGGAAAATATGCTGAACAGCGATCGGAGGTTGTGGTTGCGCGTCGCGGCGGAATGGAATCCATTATTTGACATGACAAAGCGGTCCGTATCTCACAATGCTGCCTGCCCGGGAAATTTTCCCGGCGGCGCCTGATCTTTTTAAGGGGTGGCAACTCTATTCTACGTGATCCCGGCCAACCCTGCTTACTTTCAAAACGTTGTCATCCTGAGGCGCCTTGTTTCGGCGCCGAAGGATCTGAGCGCGCCGCGTGAATCGCCCGCGTAGTTTGCGGGCGAACAAATCACGCGTTTGGCGCGCTTCCTTATTACTGCAACACGCGCTACTGAATCACGATCTTCTTCTGCTGCGTATTCACTCCGCCCGCCGCAGTTTGCGCCGTTACCGTAATCACCGCTTCCCCGGACGGCAACGGCGGCGTGAAGTAGTGGAACTCGCCCTCCGAGTTCACCAGCGGGACTTCGCTGCCATTCACCATCACGCGCGCGCCCACTTGCGTTTTGCCCGTCACCTCGATCACATGCCCGTGCTGAATAAACGGATCTAGGTCTAGCGCAATCGATTCCGAATCTTTGCCTTTAGAGATGATCGTGAACCGGTTCTTCTCGCTCTCCACCGACTCTTTGCCCGCGGCATCATAGGACTGCACCATCCAGTAGTACGCGCCCTCGCCCAGGTTGGTTACCGTCACCGCCGCTGTATTCACCTTTTTGTCAACGAGTGTAGAAGAAAAATACGGGTTCCGGGAGATACGAAGCCGGTACCCAACCGCATTCGCCATCGACGTCCACGTGAACTCCACATCCTTCATGCTCTCGCCATTCGAGAACAGCGGAGCCATGTTCGCCGGAGCGATCGGCGTCGGCGGCCCGATCTCCTTCGCCTTCTCCATCTTGGATTGCTGTCCCTGGAAACTGATTTTTTCCCAGTTCGCCAGTTGTACCGTCTCGCCGTTGCGCGTGACCTCGCCCGAACCTTTCTTCATCAGGATTTCGTGCTGGTCAGCATTCGGATCGTTATGCACCTGCGCTGCCGAGTCCGGAGACAACGAGGCCGTCGCTCCCGCCACAATCACCTGCGACTTCGATCCCTGGCTGTACGTCGCCGTCGAGAGATCTACCGTTCCGGTACTCACAGCGACAGCAACATTCGTCTGCTGCTGATCGTTCGCCGAGTTCTCTTCGATCACGATCAGCGAATCCTGTTTCACCGTATAACTTGTGCCGTCGTTGAAGACGACCTTCGCCATCCCCTCCGAGCCGGTCTGAACAACGTCGCCCTTCTCCAGCGGAACGCGATAGTCCCCCACAATCCACGTATTGCTATTCCCTTTCTTCACACGCACAGTTCCATCAAGCGCGGTGAAGTGCGCTTGCTGCGCCGTCACCGCTCCCGTTCCAGGCGCCGGAGCCATACCGGCGACCTTTTCCAACAACCGGTTGGCAACTTCATCGGTCTTCTTTATAGCGGTACCGGTGAACTGCGGGAAGGTGAACCACATGAACGCGCAAAACCCGCCCAGCACTGCCAGAATCAGCAGCGCCACACTGCGGTATGTAACCGTTGTCCACGCAATGTGAACTCCCGGTTTGCGGTCGTTGGAAGACACGTTCCTGGCAAAAACCTCTGTGAAATTTGGGACTAAAAAGACGGTAGCACAAGGAAAACAGAGGAAAAATGAAGTAAGGGGTCTGGAAGGTTACCGAAGTGTTAAGGCGGAATTAACCGCCGACACAGATCAAGAAGGACACGACTTCCAGTCGTGTCGATAGACAAGAAACTAGGATGCCGGTTTACCCCGGGAAGGGCACGACTTCCAGTCGTGCCCACAAACGATAAAAATACCGCGGCTTCAGCCGCTGAGGGCCAAGAGCCTCGCTCCCCACCCCACCTTCGTTTCGCAAGGCGTCAAGGCGACTGCCCGGGGGCTTCACTCCCCGTCCGCTTTCTCCAGAAGTGGCAGTCCTTCTCCCTGGGACAGAAACCTGGGGACGGAACCCTGGAGTGCACAAGACGTTCACTATCTCTCCGAACTGTACACACGCGGGAACGTAGCCCCTGACTCGTCTACACCCCTCACTGAATGACAAACTGTCTATTGCTCTTGAAGGTTTTTGTCGATGTCTGCACCACTACGAACCCTGAAGTTGCGCCACTTGGGATTTTCGCGACCAAGTAGCCCTTGGAAATGACCTTGAAGCTGGAGGCGACTCCGTTGAACGAGACGGAGTGCGCCGTGCTAAATCCTTGACCCAAGATGCCAACGAGTGTGCCCGCCTTTCCGCTGCTGAAAAGAAGAGACACAAAAGGCTTCAGGCCGACGTTAAGACTGTACAGGACGCCGCCGCCGTATGCGCCACCCGTTGAAGCAAGCCCATAGATAGTCCCCGAGGTGTGTTGGATCGGCGTGCCTACAAGTCCTGCACCATTCGCCCCGTTGAGTGTAGCCAGCTGTGTGTACGCGCCCGCTCTTGTTATCTTGAAAAAAACTCCATCATTATTCGGGCCGCCACGATACGTTGAGCCGTAGAGATTAGAATCGTTTCCGAAAACCAGGCCACCCGCGGGGACGCAACCGTACGCTTGGCCCGGGCAGTAGTTGATAAAGTTGTACAGGCTTTTGAAATTCCCGCTTGTCGTGGTGCCGAAAATAACTCCACCATCGTCCGTCCCACCCTGCGCCTCGGTTCCGAAGAGATTCCCTTGAGAATCTTGAACCACCGGAGCGTATCCCCAACCACCATGAAGCGTGTCGAAGTTGTAGATGACGTTAACCGCTCCGGTGGGAGATAAACTGTAAACAGTTCCCGAACCGTTTACTCCACCATCGTAAGATGTCGAATAGAAATTCCCATCTATCCCTTGGATCAGCGGAGCGAAAAGTCCCGAACCTGGGATGTTGTTGCCCAATGTGGCGACAATCGTATAGCCCGACGAGGGACTGTATTTGTACATCATGCCATCGTGCGTGTTGTCGCCCACTTCTGCCACACCGTAGTAGTTGCCATCATTTGCCAACGTGGGCGTTGACATCGGCAATGTTCCGTCGCTCACCCCTCCCCCGAATGCGTGAAGTACCGTCAATACGCCGGAGGGCGTCACGCGAAAGAGCGTTCCCAAATTGTTGGCGCCCCCATAAAATGTCGTCCCGTAAAAATTCCCATCAGCCCCCAATATCAATCCGCCGTAGGGATACATTCCATCCGTTCCATCGAAGTTATGCAGGGTTGTGACGCTGCCATTTGCCGCTATTCTAAAAATGGTTCCATCGCCATATAAGCCGCCGAATGACGCAGTCCCATACAGATTTCCGTCCCGGCCTTGTGCCAGCAATGATGTGTAGTCAGGACCACAGCCTTCTGTGGCACAGTTGAAGTCATGAAGGTCCGTGTAGGTTTGGCCGACGGCCTTGTCGGCGATGAGTACCCACATCGTCAGAGTGAGCACTAGCGTGAGACGAAAAACCCTGGATCGCGTCATTGGAGTGCACCCCTGAGGTGAGACAAAGAAACTAGGGACAGTTTTCTTGCGAAAAGGATTGTAAACCGGGGAGTGGGGTCTGGGGCGAGGGGGCGGTTAGCTCCCTCGCCCCAGTCAGCTCTGTAGAAGCCTCGATATTGGCCCCGCTCCGCAGATCGCTTCCCGCCCATTTTTATGCGCCGCAAGGCTTCGCCGAAAAAATCCAGTTCCAGTTCCTGCTGCCCCACCTTGCGCTCCAACTCCGCAATCCGCTTCCGCGCCGCCAGTAACTCCCCACGTCCGGACACAGCGGCCGGTCCGTTCCTATCTTCCGACACTACCTTTCGCGGCCTTCCTCCTCGCCGATGCACCAGGCCGGCTTCGCCCAACTCTGCATAGCGGTCCTTCCACACATATAGCCGCTTTCGCCGAATGCCGAGCTCCTGCGCTACTGCTCGTACGCTTTCCCCAGCCAACACC
>DATJWZ010000856.1:0-1882 GCA_035500795.1 Candidatus Eiseniibacteriota bacterium
TCTCCTTCTAAGAACGTTCTACTTTTGCCCACAGATGTCCGCGTCGGGGTCTCGAATTGTTTTCGAAGTCTTGTAAAGATCGAAGTGTGGCGATTCTGCTGTGACCATTCCGATCTGGGCATCTGCTCCCGCCTGCGCAAAGAAATTAAAGTGAGTCATGGTGCAGGGGACCATGCTCAACGGCCCCGAGCCGGCATAGTCGAACTCAGTGACAAGTTGCACATAAGCGGCTCCTTCCAACTTGAAGAAGTCTTCTTTCGCTTTCTTTACTAATCCGCCAAGTCCGAACGGGCCGTTCTCCAGCACCTGCGCAACTTTGTCTTCGAGCGTTTTTGGCAAGGCTTCTTTGATGGCTTCCATGATGCTTTCCGTACCAACACTGATCGAGACCTTGGGCGCATTCACAGCCAGGACGATGCCATGGGCTGCCATGGATTCCGAAGTTGTCTTTTGCAGCTCAGGCTCCGCCTGCATTGTTCCCTCGGGCGTGCTCTGCTGTCCTTTCACTGAAAGGCCACCCGAGCCGTCATAATTGACGTTGAATCCTCCTTCCGCGGCGTCGTGCTTGGTGCCAAATCCCGGCTTAAAGATGATTGCTTCATCAATCCGGAAAAGCATGGGCAGTCCGTAAATGTCGAACACATCTTTTGCGAAGGGCGGGAGTTTCAATCGCGCCTCGCCAATGCCGCTGTTATCGCCGCTCGTCAAAGCCGCCCAACTCACATGCAGGTTTCCCTGCAAAGGCGTGCTGTAATCCAGGTCCTGCATTTTGCCGTTTTGGATAGTGGCCTTGAATGCAGTGCTGATGTGACTAACTTCGCCCTTGGTGCTTACCTTCGCAGTGATGCCTGCCAGTTTCTTTTGAACATCGAGAGACAGCTTGAAACCATCGCCCTCCGGTTCGCCTTTCAACTCATATTCCCAGTCGTTCAGCTTCCCTGAAGTCGACAGGCCTACGGCAGTTTTGTTGGCTTCGCCTGCGTAGGCAACGATCGGTGGCTGGAGCCAGGCTCGGAGTCCGTCAAAAAGACCGAAGTCAGTCGGCGTAGAAGGTAATTCTGCCTTCGCTTTCTGTGAGCTGATCGGCGTGGAAAATTCAATTCGTCCGTTCTGAATGAAATCGGTAAGGCCTGCGAATTCCGTCAATACATCTGTTTGAGAGCCTTGTCTCTGCACAGCATCGACACGCCGTGCTCCCAAATGCTCGAGGAACATAATCTTTCCGGGCTGAAGGTCGGCGAGTCGGGGATCGCTGCCATCGAACACAAAGACGCGAGCGTCTTCACTGACGCTGCGAAGCAGCCGTTGCGTGGTGGCGAAGTCAATTCGAATGGTGTTCGCTGTGTAAGTCACTTCGTATACAGCGTGAGGTGGAGTGTAGAAACTGGATGGCAGTTGCCCAGGTGGGAGATGCGATTCTGATGCTGCATCGGCGGCAGACTTCTTTGACGATGAGCACGAGGAAAGATGAAGGACCATGATTGCTGTTAGCACCAAACCATTTAGCCGGTAACGGAAAGTCATTCTTAGCTCCTGATTGCATCCGCCGTTGCGCACCGAGCACCTCGTCCACGCGGGGCGCCGAGCCGGAGGCTTCGGCTTATTCGGCCTAGTCTCCAATCTGAAACGTCCATATCGCATCGAACATCAAGCCATCGCCCTGTCCACGCGCTACGTCACCCCCGGAATAACTTTTCGTTTTCGAAATAGGACGGAGCACGACACCGTATTCGCCTGAGGCCAGCTCAGAAGTCGGGGTGATCTTGTATTTCCCGGTTGCCAGTTTCTGGGCTTGCGCCGTCACACGCTCTTCCAGAAAACTGGAATAGATCTGCCAATCTGCGGCGGGACTGGAGCGCGCATCAGCTTTTCCTTGCGTGGC
>DATJWZ010000857.1:0-4224 GCA_035500795.1 Candidatus Eiseniibacteriota bacterium
CGCCAACCGCGAGCGGCGACGAGCTAACGGAGGGATGCCGCCCCGCGGCAGTAAAACAGCGCGAATCGTGTTGTGACACTTGCCGTAGACGCGCCCGATCTCATGCAGCGTCTCCCCAGCTTTCCATCGGCTCCAAATCTCGCGCCTGTCCAGCGCAGATAGCCCAAGCCTCCCTCGCCTCATAGCAACACCACCTTTGCGACGCAGATTTACATCCCATGGTGTTGCATCGACCTGTCGAATGCACCCGACTTACCAGGAGTTGACGTCTCTGAGGTGGGCTTGCACGACCCGCAAATGCTCCCCAGAAGATCTCTTCGCCGGACATTCAAAATCTGCTCACAGCATCCCTCTTGGAATCCAGATTTTAACGGGCGTTCCCGATCATCAGGAAAACTGTCATGAACGGGCCTCAATGAGGTATCTTGTGCGGACTGATTGCCGCGTCGGCGGTCGGATATGTAGAAGTCCAGGCGAAGGAGAAATCGCATGAAGAGCAAACTGAAGAGATCGGCTGCATTAGCGGGGGCGTTCCTTGCCGGCATGGTAATGGCCACCGCCTTATTTGGATGGGCCGGATCGAAACCGCTGCAGCAGCGAGATCAGGGGCAGCAAGTTATCGTTCCGCCCGTCATCAACCCCACGATTACCGACCAAGACATCGCCTTGCTGCGGCAAGATCTGCGCGCCAAGAAAATGCAAATCATTGGGCAGAATATGATCCTCACCGATGCTGAGGCGCAAAAGTTCTGGCCCATCTACAACCATTACGTGAAGGACCTGCAGGAAGTGAACAACCAGAAGTATGCCCTCCTGAAGCAGTACGCGCAGATGTGGTCCACGATGTCGGACCAGGATGCCGTGATTTATGTGCGGCACTGGCTGGAGGTGGATACACAGGTGCAAGAGTTGCGCGTGAAGTATGTGCCGGTGGTGAACCAGGTCCTCCCGGGAAAAAAGGCCGCAACGTTTTTTCAATTGGACCGCCGGCTCAACATGATCATCGATCTGCAATTGTTTTCCCAGATTCCGTTGGCCAAAGTGAAGGAGTCCGATCTCCAGTGAAGTCACCGTTTCGTTATCGGACGGAAATCCCGCTGGCCACATTTGACTGTTTCCCACACTGAGACCTAAGCATGCCTTCACAAGGACTCCGCATCGCTGGTTTGTCTTCCATCCGCCAACTGTTTTCGCCACTCTTTTCGCCGCGTGGCAATGATGCTGACGCCGGCTTGGTTCGCAAACGGCCTTCCAATCTCCTTTACGACGTGGATGAAACACCACCGTTGTTGGTGAGCCTCGGCGTTTCCTTCCAACATGTCTTCCTCCTCTCCGTGGGATGGCTATACGTCGTGGTGATCGTAAATTCGATCGGGGGAACCGAGGCCCAGGCCCAATCCATCATTCGCATCTCCATGATTGCGGGCGGCCTCGCCACCATCTTGCAGTCCACTCGCGGCGTCCTTGGCAGCGGCTATTTTTGCCCGCTCACCACCAGCTTGATCTTCTTGCCGCCTTCTATCCTGGCGGTGCAAGCCGGCGGATATCCGGTGCTGTTTGGCACCGTCGTTGTGGCAGGAATTCTGGTGAGTTTCATGTCCCAGGTCCTGGACCGCGCTAAAGTTTTGTTCCCCCCCGAAGTCACTGGGCTCATGGTGGCCATGGCAGGGTTCCAGTTGATCCGCTTGGGATGCCCGAGATTTGTGGGCTATACCGGGCCCGGAAGTGTTCCGGAGTTGCATGCGTTCCTGGTCGGAGCAGTAACCCTTTTTGTGATGGTTGGCGCTACCGTCTGGGATAAAGGAAAGCTGCATGCTCTTCCCATGCTGCTGGGTCTGTCCGCGGGGTACATTCTGGCGCTTGCTTCGGGCGTCATGCCGTGGTCGCAACTTGTGCATGAGTTGAACGAGCCATGGATCAATCTCCCCCATCGCGTCGTTTCCGGAATCGGTTTCCGTTTTTCTATTCTCGCTCCAATTCTGATTGCTTCTCTCACCGCCGGGTTGAAGATGGTCGGGGATGTTACGCTTTGCCAGAAAATTAACGATGCGGATTGGAAGCGCACGGACATGAAGTCCGCAGGTGGCGGGCTGCTCGCCAGCGGCCTGGGGACGATTTTTTCGGGCCTCGCCGGTGGAATGGCTCAGACCAGCATTTCCAGCTCGATCGGGCTTTCACTGGCAACCGGAACCACCAGCCGCAGCCTGGCGATTCCCACAGGAATCATGATTTTTGTTCTGGCGTTTTTTCCCAAGCTCGCCGCTGTTTTGGCGGCTATGCCTGCGCCTGTCGTTGGGGCCATTCTGATTTATTCGGCATGTTTCATCGTGCTCGGAGGCATGCAACTTTTGACCTCCCGCATGCTGGACTCCCGGCGCATCTTTGCCGTGGGCATTGCACTCCTCTTTGGTTTGAGCGTGGATATATCGCCCGAACTCTACCGCAATGTGCCCTCGGCATTTCGCCCGGTGTTTGGCTCGTCTACCGCGCTTGCCACCATCTTAGTGGTTTCTCTCAGCCTACTGTTCCGCTTGGGAATTGCGAAACGCATTAGATTTGAAGTGGTCCCCGGCAACGCCATGGAGAAAATCAACTCCGTGATGGAAGAACACGGCGCCGCGTGGGGCATGCGCCGGGAAGTCGTCGTTCGCGCGATACAGGCGGTTAACGAGGCCGTAAACAGCGCATTGGCCTTCAATCCTGGCCTCGAACGAGCGCGAGTCATCACCGAGTTTGATGAATTCAAGCTCCGTGCGGATGTGGAATACGGAGGCGTTCCCATTCAGCTTGCGGAAACAGCCCCTTCGCCGGAAAGCCTGGCCACCGATCAGGGCATCGCGCTTTTATCAAGTTTTATGATCCGGCAGTTTGCCGACCGCGTGCGCATCAAAGCTCTCAAGAGCGCCTGCGTAATCGAGCTGACTTTCGACCACTAAAGTAGACTGAAATCAGCATAAGCCCTGATTAACGCCGTTACCGTACATCTCTAACAATGTCGGCCCTGTCAAACTCTTTTTGAACACACTTCTCCCTGCACTCCGGCGAGTGGTCTTGTTTGCTTCGTTCGCTGTGCTTGACGACCACGGCTCGTTCCGTAATCTCTCGATCGGTTTCGGCCCGACCTAAACATCTCTTCGATCAAAAAACTTCGACCACGATTACTTCTTCGGACTCCCTTCGCAGGGAGCGGGATGCCCAATCAAGTGGACGGCGCTCTACTGCACACCATGTCCGGTACCGAGCTGTCCCACGTACGAACCGAACTCCAACGACGGCGAATACGCACATCCATTTCGCCACATCCAGTACAGGCGAATCGCCAGACGTCGCCCCATCGCGACCTTGGCAATGCTCTTGTGCCGCCGCATCGCCAGGTGTGTGTAGCGACGTCTCCATTCCGGGTTGATTCGTGCCGCTGCCTGAGCTGCTTCCACCAGAAGGAATCGTAGCAACGAATTTCCCTGCTTGCTGATGTGCCCCAACTGTTGCTTGCCAGCGCTGGAGTCCTCGCTCGGAATCATCCCCACATACGTGCCGATCTGCTTGCCGCGATGAAACCGCTCCGGCGTTCCGATGATCAACACGTACGCCAGTGCCGTCAGCGGGCCCACACCCGGATGGGTCATCAAGCGGACTACCTCGGGCCGCTTCCGGGCTTCCTGCTCGGCAGCAGTCGTGAGTTCCTCGATCGTCGGATGCAATCGATCCAGCAACTCCAACAACTCTTGCCGTCGCCGGCTGGCCCACGGAGCCAACGCCAACTTCTCCAACTCGGCTCGCCCGCGTTCGCTCCACAGCTTGGTCTTCCAGCGCCGGCCCTCGTTCATGGCCAACGCTTGCAGCTGATTCATGATTCGCGTGCGCATCTGAACCAGGCGATGCCGGTGCCACAGCAGTTGCCGCAGATCCCGGTTCTCCGGACTCGGCACCCAGATCCGCGGAAAGTTGCCTTCCCGCATCAGCCGGAGCAGAAGTTGCGCATCCTTGCGGTCGGTCTTCTGCTTCTTCACTCGCTTGGCTTTGATCTCGGCGGGATCGCCGATCCACAGCTCGAAACCAAGTTCTGCCAGCAGTCGTTCAAACCAGCGTGAATATCCGGTGGCCTCCATGCCTACCCGCACGCGGACTCCTCGCTGCTGCAGGTCACGATAGAAGCGCGCAGCTTCGCCATCGCTGTGACTCAACTGCCGTTCCCCGCACTCACCTGTCTCTTCATCAAACAAG
>DATJWZ010000858.1:0-22098 GCA_035500795.1 Candidatus Eiseniibacteriota bacterium
GCCAGCGCGCAAATCAGCATCGCCGTTTTGCGGCTGGGATTCACCGCCCAACCTCTCTTGATCATCGCTGACGACAGCCATCCACCACCAATGCTTCCTACGCTTGCGCCGCTATAAATGACGAACAACGGCAGGGCCATCCCTTTCAAATCAAGCTTCAAATTGCGGCTGAGAAAATCCGGCATCCAGAACAGGTAAACGAACCAGATGGGATCGGTAAAGAATTTTCCCAGTCCAACCGCCCAAGCCTGTCGCAGCCTCAGCATCGTCCGCCATGGAACGGCCACGACCGACGCCTGCTCTGGATCACTTTGAATCAGCGCTAGCTCACCAGGCGAAACAAACCGGCTTTCTTCGGGCCGCCGGTACAGCGCCATCCATGCGGCGATCCAGACCAGCCCCAGTGCCCCGGTGCAAATGAAAGCCATGCGCCACCCGAAGCGAATCGTTAGCCAGGGTACGATCAGTGGCGTAATAATGGCCCCAATGTTCGTCCCTGAATTGAAAATTCCCGTCGCGAGCGCGCGCTCTTTTTTAGGAAACCACTCGGCGACCGCTTTGATCGAGGCTGGGAAGCTGCCGGACTCGCCGATTCCGAGGCTGAATCTTGCAATTGCGAACTGAAAAACGGAGGTTGCCGCCGCATGCGCCATTGCAGAGACGCTCCAGAACAAAACGGCCAGCGAAAAGCCTTTGCGTGTTCCAATGCGATCGATCAGCTTTCCAATGAATAGAAGACTCGCTCCGTAAGCAAGCTGAAAGGCCACAACGATATTGCTGTAGCCCTCTTCGGTCCAACCCAACTCCACTTGCAATGTTGGCTTAAGCAGCCCAATTACTTGCCGGTCCATGTAGTTCACCGAGGCAGCGAAAAACAACAGCCCACAGATTAACCACCGCACGTTACCGGTCGTCCTCTCTGCTGTAACGGGTTGTGTGGAATTCAACATGGACTTTGCGAAGGAATGGACTGCCCAGTGACTCTATCACGCGGTCACCAGCCGAAATCGATGTCCCGAAGTGCAATTTCTTGCGCAACAAACAATTACCAGCACAAGCGTGGAGGGACGGCAGGACGCGTTAGAACTGACAAAGTGCCGTCGGCTTTAGCCCCGTCGAGTCCTAAACCCGCATCTAATCCGATGTTGATCAGTTAAAATTAAGCTGAGCCCAATATTTGAGCTTGAACTCACGCGGTGAAAGGGGAGTAGTGCGTCTCACGGGACCTGTGCTTCGCGTTCTGCGTCTGTTCGACGCGCCGCTGCTTGCGGCTTTAGTATCGGTTGTCCTCATGGGTGTATCTCCGGCGGGTGCCGATAACGCCGCCTTCGACCTGATCGGGCCGAAAGTCGATGTCCGCGTCCAGCGTTCCGGGACCACTCTGCCGATCGCCGAAGTTCCCAACCTTCAGGCCGGCGACCGCCTCTGGATCCATCCTGATCTCCCCCAGAGCCAATCGGTTCATTATCTGATGATCGTCGCGTTCCTTCGCGGCGCTACCAACCCGCCGCCGGACTCCTGGTTCACTCGTGTTGAGACCTGGAGTCGTTCCGTTCACGACGAAGGCATTTTTGTCGTAGTCCCGGATGAGGCTGAGGAAGCCCTTATTTTTCTTGCCCCCGAAACCGGGGGAGCCTTCAGTACGCTTCGTACGGCCGTCCGTGGAAAGCCCGGCGCATTCGTTCGCGCGGCCCAGGATTTGCAACAAGCCAGCCTTGATCGTCAGCGCTTAGAAAAATATCTAGATTCCGTCCGCGATGCTTACACGACAGAACCTGAGCAGTTGAAGGCGCACACTACGCTTCTGGCTCGCAGTTTGAGCATGCGTCTCGACCAGCAATGCTTCGACAAGCCCAGCGCACAGCAGGTCCCCTGCCTGACGCAGAACACCGAAAATCTGGTTCTGGACGACGCGCACAGCCAGAATATGGTCGCTACACTTACTTCCTCGACGTCCGCCGATCTTCTGGCACAGATCAGTTCCACGCCATCAGCACGGAGCGGCTTTTATAGCCCATATATAGGCGCTGTCGTCGATGTAGTCCGCATCCTCGGCACGACACACACTGCGCAATATCAGTACATCCCCGCGTTGGCTTTGCCCAAGCAAGATGAACTGAATCTGCGCCTCAATAATCCGCCATCATTTCGCAATCCAAAGTCAGTGCTGGTGATTGGACTTCCACCCATCCGTACGGCGCCCCCTCCGCCTCTTCGCGCCATTGATCCGAACCAGGTACTCTGTGCGGGCAAGCCCTCGCTTTTGTTGGCTGCTGATGGGGCGCCTTTGGTTTTCGCTACCGATCTCGCGCACAATCTGGTTCTTCACGTCGAGCCCAAGTCCGGTCCTGCCATCGATCTTCCTGCAAAGCCCGACGCCGAACTTGGCGGCTTTGTGGTGGAAACCCACGCTCTCGAGTCTGCCGACCTCGATAGCGAAGTCACCGGAACCATTCGCGGCCTTTGGGGATTCCACGCGTTTGAAGGGCCACACTATCGCCTGCGGACGTCCCGCCCGGCCCAGTGGATTGTCGCTTCAAAGGACGCGAGCGCCCTCATTGTTGGCCGGGAAGACACTCTTCATCTTCAGTCTCAGGACGCTTGTTGTGTCAGCGAAGTCACTCTGAAAGACGAGCAGGGAAAGGTCGTTCCCACCGAGTGGAAGAACTCCAAGTCCGACGAACTTGAGGTCAAAGTTCCTTTGCAAAAAGCCAGCGCCGGATGGGTGACGATGGAGATCAAGAAGTTCGGCCTCCACGAAGTCGACCAGATTCCGTTGCACACCTATGCAGAAGCCGCGCGCTTGGATACGTTTACCATCCACGCTGGTGACGCCGATGGCCTGCTCAAGGGTACGCGCCTCGATCAGGTAGCAAGCCTTGATCTCAACGGCATTCATTTCGCTCCGGACTCTTTGACCCGTGCCAACCAGCAGGATGAGCTGAAGCTTGTCACGACCGATCCCACCGCGAAGGCAAAGATCCAGACCGGAGACTCCATCTCAGCTCACGTTGCGCTGAAGGACGGCCGGACCCTCGACGTGAAGGCTGAGGTCGAAGCCCCGCGTCCCGCCGTCACGATCCTCACCAAGAGCATCCAGACGGACCAGTCCGCGCCGCCCGCCGTGCGACTCGGGAGCCAGGAAGAACTGCCGCAGGATGCCAGACTGAATTTCTTCCTCAAAACGCAATCGCCAGAGACCTTTTCTCCCACGGAAAAAATTGAAGTCGCGACGTCCGACGAATCTTTCCGGGTTTTGCTGAGCTTTAAAGATGGCAATCTCACCATGCAGGATACGAAGACCGTGCTTGCCGTTCTTGATCCTATGAAGCTGCTCGGGCCCTCTGCCTTCGGTCCATTGAAGATTCGTCCCGTGACCCCTGACGGCATCAACGGCGACTGGCAGCCGCTCGTAAATCTCGTTCGCATCCCAATGCTGAAAGCAGTTCGGTGCGTCCCCGCCCCCGAGAAGCAATGCACTCTGAGCGGAGACAAGCTCTTTCTGCTCGATTCCGTCAGCTCCGACGCTGATTTTACGAACTCGGTATCCGTCCCCGAAGGCTTTGTAGAAGATGCATTGGCGATCCCGCCCCCAAAAGGGAAGATGCTCTACATCAAGCTTCGTGACGATCCCGCGACGATCGATACTGTTGCCCTGCCAGTTCCTCAGCCAGAACAGTAGTGTCAAGGGAGCTTGAGAGCGGTGCTCCTTAACCCCCCTGTACGAACGTAACCTGAGATACCCTTAGTCGTCGCGATAGCATTCTTCATCCCTGTTCCCGGGAAAGGAAGCCGATGCAGAGATCCACGTTCGCGCTTATCGCGGTTGCTCTTCTCTCTACGGTATGCCTCGGCCAGGACTCGCAATCTCTCGGGGATGTAGCACGCCAGGCCCGTGCCCAGAAGCAAGCCAAGAACAGCGCTTCAAGAGCGAGCAGTGATTCGAAAGATCAAGACGCAAGTTCGCCCGACGGCTCTCGTCCGAAGGCAACGCGCGTCATCACGAACGATGACAGTCCCAACGCGACCGATCCGACGCCGGTAGTTCCCAAACAGTCTTCGGAAAGCATCGCTCCATCTGCTCAGGCCCATGGAAACCGCGAAGAACAGGGCGATAATTGGAAGTCCCAGATTCAGGCGCAAAAGGAAGCTATCGCGTCTCTTGAGAGTCAGATCACGGAACTCAGCAACTCCATCCATTACACCGGCGCAAACTGCGTTGCCAATTGCGAGAAGTGGAATGAAAACCAACAGCGGAAGCAGGAGCAAGTCGAGACCATGAAGGCGCAGCTCGACGAGCAAAAGCACCATCTGGAAGAGATGCAAGAGCAAGCCCGCAAACAAGGATTCGGCAGCTCCATCTACGATCCGTAAACCTGGCCCACAAACTGAAGCCGCAAACCGAAGGCCGGAAGCCCGCAACTGGAAGCCCGAAGCCCTTCCGACTACCCGCCGCGCTAGAAATTTTCACCATTCCCCAAACAGCGTCTCTCATGCGAAATTAATGCATGGCTCTCGTTGTCCGCCCCTCTCCCATTCATTCTGTCGGTGTTTACACCTCTTCGCCTATCCGCAAGGGCATGCGCATCGTTGAGTACGAAGGCGAGCGCATCACTCCAGAAGAGGCCGACCGCCGTTATGATGGCGAGACCCGCACCTATCTCTACGGGCTGGAAGATGGCAAGACCGTGATCGATGGCCACGGCCTCGGAGCGTATCTGAATCATTCTTGCGATCCAAACTGCGAGGTCGATGAGATCAAAGGTCGGGTCTGGATTTTCGCGATGCGCAACATTGCGGCTGGCGAAGAATTGGTTTGGGATTACAACCTCTACGACGACGAAGATCCTGCCCCATGCCACTGCGGTTCGCCAAAATGCCGCGGCACAATGTACTCCCGGGAGTGGATGGCAAGAATGCGCCGCAAAGAAGCGCGCAAAAAGAAAAAACTGGAAGCAGCCAAGAATGAGAAGAGAGTCTCTGCCCGGAATGGAATTGTTCTCACTGGGAAGGTCACGAGTTCCACTCGTAACGGTTCAGACCTACCCGAGGCAGTCGGGTTCAGCCGCTGAGATCGTCTCTCTCTCTCTCTCTCTCTCTCTCTAAGACTGTCGAGATGCGGAGTTTGAAGTTAGCTCTACCGCTGCTCCGGAGCCTTGCCGTGTTCCCGCCATCCTTCAATGATCAGGTAAAGCACAGGAATAAAGAACAGATTCAGCACCGTCGACATGATCATCCCGCCGAACACTGTCGTGCCAACCGAGTGACGTCCGTTTTCGCCAGCGCCTGTCGCGGCAACTAGGGGCACAACTCCCAAAATGAATGCCAGAGACGTCATCAATATTGGCCGCAAACGGATCGACGCCGCCTGGATCGTAGCTTCTACTAGTGGCAATCCACGCTCTCGCAATTGCTCGGCGAATTCGACGATCAGAATCGCATTCTTGCTCGCCAGACCGACCAGCATCACTAGTCCCACCTGGCAGAACACGTCGTTGTTCAATCCCCGAATCCACTGCGCCCCCAGGGCGCCCAGCAGAGCCATTGGGACGGCCAGCAGCACGATGAAGGGCAGAATGAAGCTCTCATACTGCGCCGACAAAGTCAGATAGACAACTAGCGTTCCCAATCCAAAAAGCAGCAAGGATGTTCCGCCCGCCTGTAATTCCTCAAGTGACAGCCCCGTCCAGCTATAGGAGAATCCCTGCGGTAATTTCTTCGCCAGGTCCTCCATCGCTGTAATGGCTTGCCCCGAACTGTATCCTGGCGCCGCCGAACCATCGATTTCTGCCGACCGAAACAGGTTGTAATGGCTGATCACTTGCGGTGTGGTTGTCTGCGAGATAGCGAGCAGGTTATCGAGCGGCACCATTGCTCCGCTATCGGAGCGTACATAAAATTCTTTCATGTCCTTTGCTGTCGATCGGAATTGTTTGTCGGCTTGAACGTATACCCGATAGGATCGGTTGTTGAAATCAAAGTCGTTAACGTACGCCGATCCCATGTACACGCCTAGTGTGTCCGTAATCTGAGAAAGCGGAACGTGCAGACTCTTAGCCTTCTCGCGGTCGATCGTCACCACGAACTGAGGATCGTTCGCGGTAAAAGGCGTGTACAAGCTGACTAGATCTTTCCTCTGCGATGCGCTTCGAATCAGGCCCTGCGTTGCTGCTGCCAGTTCA
Organism: Candidatus Eiseniibacteriota bacterium; assembly: GCA_035500795.1. Taxonomy (GTDB): domain Bacteria; phylum Acidobacteriota; class Terriglobia; order Terriglobales; family Acidobacteriaceae; genus Sulfotelmatobacter. Next base: position 6,183 of record DATJWZ010000858.1, read on the forward strand.
TCCAGCCTATGCGCGGCGAGGTCCTGCACCACAAACTGGAATCCGCCAAAGGCACCGAGTCCTTGAATAGTTGGCGGCAGCGTCGCAAACACAATCGCTCCCGAGACGCCAAACAGTTGCGGTCGAACCCGATTCAAGATCGCCGTCGCAGAGTGCTGCTCACCCTTCCTTTGCGAATAGGGCTTCAGCGACACAAACATCAATCCCTGGTTTGCCGCCGCGCCTGAAAAGCTAAATCCGGCAACAGAAAAAATATTTTCTACTTCCTCCTGCCGCCTCATGATCTGGGTTACCTGATTCCCGATTGAGGTCGTGTATTCGAGCGAGGCTCCCGCCGGAGACTGCATCACCACAATCAGGAATCCCTGATCCTCATCTGGCACAAACGACTTCGGCACGCGCGTAAATACGAGGTAGGTAAGTCCCAGACCCGCAAAGAACACCAGTACCATCACGATCTTGTGTTCCAGGAAGTGATGCAGGGACCGGCGATACCCAATGATCATCCGGGTAACACCGTCGTCGAACTTCTGCAGCAGCCACATCTTCTTGTGATGGCCGCCCGCGAGGAAAATGGCCGCTAGCGACGGTGCCAGTGTCAGTGCATTAAAAGCGGAGATTGCGATGGAAAATGCAATGGTCAGCGCAAACTGGCGAAAGAGGATGCCAGTAGTTCCGGGAAAAAACGCGACCGGCACAAAGACGGCCACCAGCACGAGCGAAGTCGCGATCACTGCACTCGTAATCTCGGTCGTGGCGGCTGCTGACGCTTTGCGCGAGTCGTGCTCTCCGCCTGCCATATGCCGCTCGATATTTTCAATGACAACAATTGCGTCATCGACGACGAGTCCGGTTGCGAGCGTGATTCCAAATAGCGTCAGGGTGTTAATCGAGAATCCAAGCAACTTCACAAAAGCGAAAGTACCGATCAGCGAGACTGGAGTGGCGATGAAGTGGATCATCGTAGTTCTCCAGTCTCCCAGGAAGATGAAGATCACCAGGATGACCAGCGCGATCGCCGAGCCCACAGTGAAGAGTACGTCTTTAATCGACTCGCTCACTGCGTCGGTCGTGTCGAACGCAAGCGTGTAATGCATTCCCGGCGGGAAACTCTTCGACAATCGATCAAGCTCCGCGATGGCCCGCCGGTCCACTTCCAATGCATTGGCCGTCGAGAGTTGCGTCACTCCGATTCCCACCGCGTCCTGCCCGTTGAACTTCAGGTCCGACGCATATTGTTCCGCGCCCAGTTCGGCCCGGCCGACATCCTTCAGCCTCACCAGCGTGCCGTCTGCATTCGTTTTAAGAATGATGTTCTCGAACTGTCCTGTCTCGCTCAATCGCCCTACGACTCGCACGCTGACTTGATACTGCTGTCCTGGGATTGCTGGTTGTTGTCCAACCTGCCCGGCTGCGACCTCAACGTTTTGCTCTGCCAGTGCGTTCACTACATCAGGTGCCGTCAAACCGCGTCCCGCCATGCGCACGGGATCGAGCCATAGCCGCATGGAGTATTTGCGTTCGCCGAAAATCATCACGTCGGCCACGCCGGGGATTCGCTTGAGCGAGTCCCGCACATACACATCGAGATAATTGCTCATGAACAGCGTCGAGTACCGGTTGTTTTCTGAAGTCACGGCGGCGCCGAAAACGAAGTTCTGCGAACTTTTCTGGGTCGTGATGCCCACCGACTTCACCGCACTTGGCAATCTCCCCTGCGCAGTGTTCACCCGGTTTTGAATGTCGACGGTGGCCAGGTCTGGATCGCGCGTAAGATCGAATGTCACTGTGATGCCGCTCGATCCGTCATTGCCGCTGGTCGAGGTCATATACTTCATCCCCTCGGCTCCGTTGATTTGTTGTTCGAGCGGAATTGTGACCGCGCTCTCGACAGTCTGCGCGCTGGCGCCAATGTAAAAGCTCGAAACACTAACCTGGGGCGGAGCTAGATTGGGAAACTGCGCGATAGGCAGAGTCGGAATCACCGCCGCCCCCGCCAGCACAATTAACATCGCGCAAACCGAGGCGAATACCGGACGCCGTATGAAGAAATTTGCAAACATGAAAGAGCCTTTGCCGATTGTCGTTATGAACGAACAAAAACGTGAAGATGGCTGCTACTCTGTCCACGGCTAACTCACCGAAGCTGGAACTCCAGAGCCGGAAGCCCGAAAGGGGGATCTAGCTCATCGGAACCACCGGTGCTCCATCCATCAGGAACTGCGTACCGGAAACGATGACTTTGTCGCCCGGCTTGATCCCCTCTTTCACCTCGAAATTGTTCCCAACCGTCTCGCCAATGGTGAGTGGATGTTGTTTCGCGATGAACCCTCCCTTTTCCTGCGGTTCTGCGACAAACGCGAAATACTGTCCCGCCAGCCGCGACACTGCAAGAATGGGCACTTCCGGGTTCTGATGAGTCCCCCAGATCACACGCGCCCGTATGAACTGCGATTGCCGAAGCGCGTCATTTCCATTCGCAATGCGCGCCTTGACCAACACCGTCTGCGTCGTATTGTCGACCTGCGGAGAGATGAAACTGATCTTTGTCTCTGCCATGACTTTGCCTGTGTTGTCCAAAATCTGTACAGGCAGGTTCATCTTCAACTGCGCCGATCGCTCGACCGGGACATAGACGTACGCCTCCAGGCTGCCGGGTTGATCGACAGTCGTTAATTGCGTCGTCGTCGTGACGCGATCCCCCACGCGAACAGGAATGTCACCCACAATTCCGGTTCGCAGAGCGGTGACTTTGTAGTAGTGAAGCTGTACTTCCTGCTCGCGAACTTGCGCGTTCAGAGCGCCCATCTGCGCCTGCGCCGCGTCCAGTGTCGCTTTTGCCTGATCCAGATCTTGTTTGCTCACAACTCCAGCGCCTGCCAGACTCTCGGTGCGCTGGTATTGCTGTTTCGCCCAATTCAGCTGTGCCTGCTGTGCCGCACGGGCGCTTTCCTGGCTTCTTACAGTCGCCTGCTGCTTCAGCGGATCGATCTCCATGAGAGCGCTGCCCTCCGAGACTCGATCGCCGGAATGCACGAAGATCTGTGTGATTTGGCCCTCCACCTGCGGCATAATCACGGCCGAATCGCGCGACTTAAGCGTCGCCACGTACTCGCTCGCGTCATTGACAGGCATCGCCTTCGCTTCCATGATTTTTACGGGCATAGCCTGAAAGCCGCCTGCCGGCCGCGTCGGCTTCGCATTTCCCGAGCAACCTATCATTGCGGAAATGGATATCAAGGGCCCAGCAATCGTTTTAAATCTATATTTATTTTGCATGCGCAACATACGTCCTCAGGGTGTATGGCAGGAAATCCAGCCAGCGTCCATTGAAATCAAAACTGATCCGCGCCACCGGAGGGATGCCTTTCCGTGTTCGGATCATTGGTACGTTCGATCCTTGTCGATTCGTGCATCCCGCGAGCAGCCCGAATTGCACGATTTGCATAAACGCGCATTGTACTCCCCAACCACGGCCCGAATCGGTGATGGACCGCACAGGCGTTGGTTGGAATAGTCTGGTCCACTTTCTTAAGAGTGGAGATTTTGAATAGGTTGCTTCAACGGCCCGATATTATCTTCCCCAGTAGTTCCTTGAGAATCTTCGCTGCGACAGTCGCCGTCACCCCGGCGACGTCTTGCACAGGGTTGAATTCGACCAGATCTGCTCCAACGATTTCGCCTTCGATCGCATGAAGATGCGCAATCGCCTCGCGTACCGTCATTCCCCCGGGCTCACGATGCGAAATCCCTGGAGCGAATGCCGGATCCAGCACGTCGATGTCGAACGTAACGTATACGGGTCCATCCGCTTTCAACTTCTCGTAAGCGGGAAGTCCGCCCATCTCGACTACCTCGACGCCAAATCTTCTCGCCTGCTCTCGCTGATGCCCATTCATGGTTCGAATTCCCACCTGTACCAGTCGCTTCGCCAACCCAGCTTCCATAATTCGTGCAAACGGACAGGCATGCGATAGCCGATTCCCCTCGAACTCGTCATACAAATCCGGATGCGCATCAAAATGAAAAATCGTCAGCTCCGGATACCGACTCGCAAACGCCTTCACGATCGGATAAGTGATGGAATGATCCCCGCCGAGTGAAACCGCCCGCTTGCGTGTGTCGATCAACGCTCCCACCGATGACTGAATCACACCAAATGCTTCTTCCTCACTAAAAACCAGATCCCCGGCGTCTTCATACGATCCGCTAGATCCCAGGTCGACGCCCGACTCCGTCCACTTGTTTGAGGCATCACAAGCCATTGCCTCACGGATCCTCCCCGGTGCTTCCGCCGCTCCGCGCAAATGAGAAGACTGTCCATCAAACGGGACTCCAAGCAGCATCGGAGCACTTACCTTCCTACTATCGTCGATCATTGATCTCCCCTGAGCCGTCTTTCTGCACGGCCTTGGCGTTTTCCGAAAAGATTATTCGAAAATTGATAGAAAATTTATGGAACTCCACACTCGATCGGATATCCTGTCCCGAGCCCCGAAACAGAATTGATCAAAGAGTCCCGTGAAAAATCTGATCTTCGCTTCCTTCCTGCTCGCAGCTTGTGTTATCCCCTCGCTGGGCCAAGGCCCTTCCGCCAATGATGCCTACGCCATCCCCGTCTTCGCCAAAGTCCAACTCGACAACTCCCTGAAATTGTCGAAGCTGAAACCGGGCGATCCAGTCGAAGGGCATCTCTCCAGCAACGTGTATTCATTGGACAGGGAGCTTTACGCCGCAGGAAGCACCGTTCATCTTACCGTCGATCATGTCGAGCGCAAGCGCAAGATCCCCGGTGCGCGCTGGCCCGGCATCGCCAGACTGTTCATGCCGCGTCACGAAAACGTGCCAATCTTCAGACAGGCAGTCATCTCGATGCCTGATGGCACAGCGAGCCGCCTCGAAGCAAACATGGTTTCATCCAGTCGCATGAAGGAGATCTGGTCGCCCGCCCCGAGGTCAGGCAGCGGTTCTGCATCTCCGGTGACCAGTGATCGAACTCGGCAGTCTCAGGCCGCACCTAAATCGGCCGACGCGCCAGTTTTATACCTGGAGGCGCACCTCAACGCGGATCAGGCTACGCATTATTCGGAAGCAGGCCAGACTCCAATCGCCACAAGTGGCACCGCTCCCGCCGGGACCCTCTGTCGGGTCCTGTTGTTAAGTAGCCTTAGTGGGGCGAAGAGCCACGCCGGTGATCCGATTCAGGCCCGTCTTTTGGAACCGGTAATCGTCGATTCCCACGTTCTTCTTCCCGCCGGAAGCCTTTTCGAAGGGCGTGTCCTGAAGTCCATCCCGCCCCGCATTCCGGCGCGCGCAGGATCTCTCACTATCGCCTTCGAGTCGGTAACTTTGCCCCAGCGTGGCCGCATTGAAGTCTCGGCTTCGGTATCCCAAGTCGAAGTCACTTCTACTTCACCCACCAAACTCGATCGCGAAGGCCGCCTCCGCGGTTCACGTCCCGGCGCCATCTGGTTCGTGGTGAATGGCGGAGTCTCCGCGGGTCTCGCCAAGGTCACCGACGATACGCTTCAACTTATTATTGAGTCGGTCGTGTCAACCGCCACCGACGCCTCTACCGCTGGTACCGCAAGGATCGCCGCCGCCGCGGTTTCAGGAGCTTTCCTCCTTACTCGCAAAGGCCAGGATGTCGTTCTCCCCGGCCACACCGAAATGAGCATCACTCTGAACCGTCCGCTAACGCTCTCTGCCCAGATCGCATCATCGGCGCCGGCAAAAAAGGACTAAGCTCCTCCCTCGAATCCCCCACGAAGGCCGCCGCATCCTTTATTCTAAGAACTGCATTCTTATGCCTAAAACCAAGATCTCCGGCGCTCCCGCCAGCGCCGTCCTCGATAAATCCAACCAAAACGGCTCCAACCCCGAACGAGAGCGTGTGTTTGCCGCTTACCGCCAATGGGGGTACCTCGAAGGCGACCTCGATCCCCTAGGGTTCCTCCGTCCGCGCCCCACACCCGAACTCGAACGCGATGGCGAATTTGCCCGTGAGGCCCGAACCATTTATTCCAGCACCATCGGCGTCGAAATCAATCACATCTATTCTCCCGAGCGCCGCCGCTGGATCTACGAGCGCATGGAACAAGGCCTTCAGCCCAACGACCAGGAAATCGACCGCGCGCGCATCCTCGATCTGCTCACTCGCGCTGACGTCTTCGAGCAGGTCATGCAGCAGCGCTATCTAGGCAGCAAGCGATTCTCTCTCGAAGGCACCACAGCGCTGATTCCGCTCGTCGACGAAGTGCTCGATACCGCATCACGCCTCGGTGCGATCGAACTGGTCATGGGCATGAGCCATCGCGGACGCCTCAACGTGATCGCCCACGTGGCCAGGCGTCCACCGGAAGAAATCTTCGCCGGTTTTGAAGATGTCGATCCGCGTAGTGTCCTGGGTTCTGGCGATGTCAAGTACCACATGGGCGCCACTGGCGAATACGCCACGAAAAGCGGTGGCAAAGTACACATTCACTTGGTTTCGAACCCGAGCCATCTCGAAGCCGTGGATCCCGTCACCATCGGCCGCACCCGCGCCAAGCAAGACCGCACCGGCGAAGGCGGCCGCGAAAAGTATGTGCCTCTTCTCGTCCACGGCGATGCCGCGTTTGCGGGGCAGGGAATTCTCGCCGAGACCATGAACTACGCCGACCTTCCGGGCTACACCGTCGGCGGAACAATTCACGTCGTCGTCAACAATCTTCTCGGCTTTACGACCAGCTATACGGAAGAACATTCGACCCGCTTCGCGGCCTGCATCGCCCGCCGCCAGTCGATTCCAATCTTCCACGTCAATGCCGAAGACGTCGATGCCGTGGTCCGCGTCGCCCGTCTCGCTACCGAGTACCGCTACGAATTCGGAAGCGATGTCGTCATCGATCTCATCGGCTATCGCCGCCACGGGCACAGCGAGGTTGACGACCCAACCATTACGCAGCCGCTGCTTTACAAGAAGATCAAAGATCATCCGCCCCTCTGGGAAATCTACGCCGATGACAGCGGAGCAGCCGATGCGCAGGCGAAAGCCGATGCCATCAAAACCGAGTTCGAAGCGGCGCAGAAGAATGCCCGCAGCATCAAACACAAACCGCTTTTGCGCGAGCTTCCCAAATATTGGGATAAATATTTTGGCGGCATCCATCGAGACGAATATGAAGTCGAAACCGGATTATCGCCACAGGAAATTGCAGAACTGACTACCCACCTCACCACCTATCCGGACGGCTTCCATATTCACCCGAAAGTAAAAAAGCTTCTGGAACAGCGTGCCGAGATGGGACAAGGTAAGCGCCTGGTCGACTACGGCATGGCGGAAGCCTTGGCCTTTGCGAGTCTCGTAAAGACCGGCACGCATGTTCGCATGTCGGGGCAGGACTCTCGTCGTGGCACATTCAACCAGCGTCACTCCGTTCTCATCGACACAGAAAACGAGAACGAATACGTGCCGCTCGAAAACATCGCAGCCGATCAAGCTCGCTGCGAAATCTATAACTCAACGCTTTCTGAAGCCGGAGTGCTTGGATTCGAATACGGATACAGCCGCGACTATCCCGAATCGCTCGTTCTCTGGGAAGCGCAGTTCGGCGACTTCGTCAACGTCGCCCAGGCCATCATCGATCAGTTCATCAGCGCCGGGGAAGCCAAATGGAACCTGCTTTCCGGCCTCGTGATGCTTCTTCCGCACGGATATGAAGGTCAGGGCCCGGAGCACTCAAGCGCGCGAATCGAGCGCTTCATCCAGCTCGCGGCCAAACACAACATCCAGATCGCGCAGCCCTCGAATGCCGCGCAATATTTCCACCTGCTACGCCGACAGGCTCTGCGCCATTGGCGCAAACCGCTGATCGTCTTCACGCCCAAGAGTATGCTTCGCCATCCGGACGCGAGTTCTTCGATAGAAGATTTCACGCACAAGAATTTCTTGAACGTTATCCCAGACACAACGGTCGGAGAAGCCGAGCGAATCCTGATCTGCACAGGAAAGATCGGCCACGAACTTCAGGCTGAAAGGAAAAAGAGAAAAGATACAAGCACCGCGATCGTGTTCCTGGAACAGATGTACCCATTCCCCGAACAGGAAGTCATCGCTGAGTTCGATCGTCATGGCAAAAACGCCGACATCGTCTGGGTTCAGGAAGAGCCCGCCAATCAGGGAGCGATGTTCAACATGCTCCCGCGCCTTAAGCGTATCGCCGGCGAACGGCCAGTCCTGACCGTAAAGAGAAGCTCGGGCCCAAGCCCGGCAACGGGCAGCGCAAAAGCCCACGAGGTAGAACAAAAAACGCTGCTAACGCTGGCATTCACAATCAAGTAGTACCCGGAGCGGCGGACGCCCTCGTCCGCCGTCGCGGCACGAGGCGTTCTCAAATGGATTTTGTCATACCGAGCCGCAAAGCGGCGAGGAACCTGCCGTCCGGCCTGCCACGAAGACCTTTGCTCTTTACCCGCTTTGTCGCCTGATGGGTGCTCGCGCGTTCGTTGCGTGAGAAGTGGGGATTTTGATCTCTTCCGGATCTATTCAGGCCGCTCCGTTACCGCTTTCCCTCGCGAGCCCGGCAGTCGCGTCTTCTCCGCGCCACCCAGAAGCTCCTCGATGCTCCGGTACGCATAAATTGTTGGAGCATGATTCTGCATTAGCCCGCCCGTATCGGCGGTTGGACCGTAATTGCTATGAATGCCACGCCCCAGCATCCGAAGCATAGCCATCAACTGTCCCCGGTGATGAGAGGTATGCGAGATTCTCCGTACCATGATCCATGCACGATTTCGCGCTACGTCGAAGAATTGAGCATTTTCCTCCCACCATGCTTCCGGCTTTCCCTCTAAGGCCACGAGTCGCTTTCCGCTGTCTTCTATATATCTCTTAATGAATTTCATCCTTGTCTCTTCGCTGGGCAGCGGTGGTGCGCTCACATCAATTCCCAGCATGTTCCGGAACCACAGATCCTCGCTCACACACTGATGCACCATCTGTTCATGCACGCTGCGTCCGCGCGGATCGCTTTCTCGCGGCCGCACCGGTAGGTCCTGATCAAGAAATTCACTCCAGACACTGACCACCTTCAGCCGCTCGGTTGCGTACGTGTCCACCAAAAATGCGTATCTCATAGCCGCAGATGTTAACCTACCTTTCTTCACATGGCCCGGCCGCCTCAACCACTCCGCATCGCCATCGACACAGGTGGCACCTTCACCGACTGCATCTGGATCGATCCGAAAACTCACCGTCTTGCGATGCTGAAGGTTTTCTCGACCCCGGCTGATCCGTCCCAAGCGATCGTCGAGGCAGTAAGAAAGATCGCGCCTGAGGGCGAATTCATCCTGCTCCACGGCACCACGGTCGGTACAAACACACTGCTGGAGAGAAAAGGTGCACGCACAGCTTTGGTGACGACCGAAGGCTTCGAAGATGCCATCGAAATCGGGCGGCAAGCCCGCCCCAAACTCTACGACTTCTTCTTCGATCGGGTCGAACCACTCATACCAAAGGATCTTCGCTTCGGAGTCAACGAACGCACAGCCTCGGATGGCGAGATCCTCACCACACCAAGGCCAGAAGAATTGCGCAAGCTTACCGAAAGCGTTAGAAGCGCTAATCCCCAATCCATCGCCATCTCGCTGCTGTTTTCCTTCGCGGCCCCTAATAACGAACAAGCCACTGCCAAAGCCCTAAGATCACTATCCGTCCCGCTCTCCATCTCGCACCAGATCCTGCCCGAGTTCCGCGAATACGAACGGACTTCGACAGTGGTGATCAACGCTTACCTCCAACCGGTAATGCAAACGTACCTCGAAAACCTCGAGCAACGCACACGCAGCGGCGCGATCCAAACAAAGGACCGTGGCGTGGCACGGATCTCCAGCGCCGCAACCGCCGGAACTACCGTGGAAGAGCGGCGCTTCAGCGCCGCGAAAGGAAGCAGGAACAAGGGGGCTTCACCCCCCGCATCCGCGGAAGCCGAACGCCGAAAGCTGGAAGCCGCCTCCCGCATTTTCGTAATGCAATCGAGCGGCGGCATCACCGCGCTGGCTACCGCTGCTCGCGAACCCGTCCGCACCGTCCTGTCCGGCCCCGCAGGGGGCGTCGTCGGCGCTCTCACCACTGCCCGCGCCAGCGGATTCGAAAACATCATCGCCTTTGACATGGGAGGAACTTCCACCGACGTCTCTCTCGTTGAAGGGGAAATCAAAACCGCCACGGACGCGCAAATTGCTGGATTCCCCATCGGTGTCCCCATGCTCGACATCCACACCGTCGGCGCTGGCGGAGGTTCTCTTGCCCGTTTCGACGCAGCAGGAGTACTCCGCGTCGGCCCCGAATCCGCCGGAGCCGATCCCGGTCCCATCTGCTACGGTCGCGGAATCCAGCCCACAGTCACCGATGCCAATCTCATCCTAGGCCGTCTCCGTCCAACAAATTTCCTTGGTGGCGATTTCACGCTCGACGCAGAACGCACCCGCACTATCACCAAAGACTGGCTGAAGGTGCAAGGTTCTGATCTCACGCTGGACAAATTTGCGGCGGGCGTCATCCGAGTAGTGAACGCAACGATGGAGAAAGCAATCCGCGTCGTCTCCATCGAGCGTGGACGTGATCCGCGCCAATTTGCTCTCGTCGCCTTCGGCGGCGCAGGAGGTCTTCACGCCTGTGCCCTCGCCGAATCGCTCAGCATCCCGCACGTGATCGTCCCTGCATTTCCCGGTGCGCTCTCCGCATTAGGAATCCTCGCCAGCAACGTCGTGAAAGATTACTCGCGCACAGTCCTCTGGCGCGTGAAGAAGGATATTCCCTACGACAAGCTCAGTGAAGAACTCGCGAATCTCGAAGAAACCGCGAAGGCAGATTTCGCCGCCGAATCCTGGCAGGGCCGACCAACCTGCACCCGCAGCGTTGACGTCCGCTATCGCGGCCAGGGATACGAACTGAATCTTCCTCTGACCAGAACTCTCCTTCGCGAATTCGAACAAGAACACCATCGCCGTTACGGCTACACCCATCCCGGACGTGAAATCGAATTAGTAACGCTACGCCTCCGAGCACTCTTGAAAACCCAATCTTCTCGTGAAGGAAAAGTTCATGCGGGAACGGCCGCCCTGCGCCGTTCAGGCCGAGAAAAGGTTGGCAGGCTTTCCTCGCCCGAGGCCCAGGTCATGTTTGATGGCAAGAAACAGAAAGCGAAAATCTACGAGAGGGAAGAGCTATCCCCGAACCGAACCTACAAAGGCCCGGCGGTAATCACCGAATACAGCGCGACGACAGTGATCCCATTGGGCCGCAGCTTCAAAATAGACAAAGGCGCAAATCTGATCATTTCCTTGCGGTGAGCCCTGTGATCTCTGTGGTGAAAGGTTTTTGTCTGTAATTGTTAAAATCCGATGAAAATCACGCGTAAGCGTTCCGAACTCGCCACTCGGCACTAGGTACTCGCAACTCTCTTAGCTAAAATGAAAACGTGAAACCTAGCATCTTCGTGGTTGAAGACGATCCGGACATTTCCCGCCTCGTCCGCCATCATCTGGAAAACGAGAGCTTCGTCGTCCGCGTTTATCCCACGGGATCGACTGTCCTTGCCGATGCTGAGCGACAGCGCCCGTCCCTCTTCATTCTCGACATCATGGTCCCGGGCAAGGACGGACTTGAGATCTGCCGCACGATCCGCCAGACGGCTGGCCTGGCCGCTGTTCCGGTGATCTTTTTAACCGCCAAAAGCAGTGAAGCCGACCGCGTCCTCGGACTCGAACTCGGCGCCGATGATTACATCGCCAAGCCCTTCAGCCCCCGCGAGCTTGTCGCCCGCGTGAAGGCCGTCCTGCGCCGCTTTGAGCGCCCGCTTCCGCCCAGTCCGATGAAAGTTGGCGATATTGAAATTGACCCGTCTGCAATGACGCTTACTGTTCGAGGAGCCACAGTCCCGACTACCGCCACCGAATTTCGCCTGCTCGACTATTTCGCCCGCCACAAAGGACGCGTCTTCAGCCGCGATCACTTGCTCGATTCTGTCTGGCGTGACACCGCCTATGTCACTCCACGCTCCGTCGATGTCTACGTTCGCCGCATCCGCGAAAAAATCGAGCCCGATCCCGAAAATCCGCGCTATCTGAAAACCGTCCGCGGCGCCGGCTACCGTTTCGAAGCCCCGAAGTGAGTACAACTCCGCCAAGGGTTAAAATGTCCAGCGTTCCAAAAGTGTCGCTTCAAGAACCTTCGTGTTCCTTCGTGCCCTTGGTGGTTCAGAATTTTGGAGGTCGAGTTAGAGTGCCGTTCGTGAGGACCAATTGAAGAACCGCATCTTCTTCAAGCTGCTTACCGTCTTCCTGCTTGTCATAGCAGCCACCGCCTTCATCCTCGACCTGATGATCGGCGGCGCGTGGGAAGCCTCCCTGCGCGCTGAAATCGAACGCAACCTCACGCAAAAAACTCTCCTCTTCGCCCATCGCGTCGAAATCGATCGCACTCACTCTCTCGTCGAGATCGCTTCCCAGGAAGGCCAGGCAGCCGGAGCCCGCGCCACCGTCATCGATGCCTCCGGCAAAGTACTCGCGGATTCCGAAAGCAATCCTGCCACGATGGAGAATCACGCCACGCGCGCAGAATTCGCCGCCGCTCTCTCCGGCAAGACTGGCGAGAACGAACGTCGTAGTGCCACTCTTGGCATCCCATTTCTGTATGTCGCCGCGCCTATCTCGGGTGGCGCCGTACGCCTCGCCTATCCTCTCTCCGATGTCGAAGCCGTTCAGGCCCAGGTTCGCCGCCGCCTCCTATGGGGATCGCTCGTCGCTTTCATCGTCGCAACGCTGATCGCAGGTGCCACGGCGGTCTGGATCGCGCGTCGATTGGAACGCATCGTCGATGTTGCTTCGCGCATCGAACGCGGCGATCTTCGTGCCCGTGTCGACGATTCCGTCGCCGATGAGATTGGACGCGTCGCTGCCGCCATTGACAAAGGCGCCCAGCAAGTCGAACGCAGTTTCGCCGCGGTTCGCTCCAGTCAGCGCCAGCTCGAAACTTTGCTCAACAGCATGCAAGATGCTGTCATCGCCGTCAGTTCCGATGGCCTCGTCCGCTGGGCCAACCAACCCATGGACCGTCTGGTTCCGCAACGTACTCGTCTCAACGCTCCGGTTGTAGAAACAATCCGCGACCCTGACTTCCTCGCCACTGTCAAAGCCGCAACTAACACCAAAGAAGTGAAAACTGCTCGAGCCACCTCGATCGTCCCTGGACGGGCCTTCGACGTCACGGCCGCCCCTCTTCCGGACGGCGGTGTTGTAACCGTGCTGCGTGATCTGACGGAAACCGAGCGCGTCGAAAAAACCCGCCGCGATTTCATCGCCAACGTCTCGCACGAACTCCGCACGCCGCTCACTTCCATTCAGGGATACAGCGAAACTCTCCTCGATACTATCCCCGAAAACTCCGGCTCCACTCGCGAATTCCTGGAAATCATCCGCAAGAACACGACTCGGATGGCGCGTCTGACCGAAGACCTGCTCACTCTTGCACGCGTCGAGTCCGGGGAAACTCGTTTTGAGACCCAGCCCATCCCTCCTGCCGAACTACTCCACGACGCCGAAGAAAGCTTCCGAGAGATTGCCCGGGGACAAGGTGTCGATCTCCAGATCATCGATTCCAACAACGGCTCCGGTTCCATCGAGTCCCTCCCGATGGTTCTCGCCGATCGTGAAGCCATTCATCAGGTCTTTTCCAACCTGATCGACAATGCGATGAAATATGGCCGCTCCGGCGGACGCATCCAACTCGGCGCTCAGTTCGTGCCAGCCTCTTCACCCGGCCGTCCGCGCGGAATCGAATTCTACGTTCGCGACTACGGCGCCGGGATTTCCTCCGAGCACTTGCCGCGCCTCTTCGAGCGTTTCTATCGCGTCGACAAAGCCCGCTCCCGCGAATCCGGCGGCACCGGCCTCGGACTCGCGATCGCCAAGCACATCATGCGCGCCCACGGCGGCTCCATCCGCGCCGAAAGCGAACTTAACCATGGCAGCACCTTTGTTTTCACGCTTCCGGCCGCCTAAAGCTTTTCCCCAGCTGTTCGGCGAATATCGTGTTCCGCCTGCAAAGTGCTGTGCCTGCTTGCACCGATTAACTGGATGGTATTAACTACTCGTAAACCACCTCTTCTATGAGGCAACGAAAGTTAATCGAAAATTCACAGCTTTTTAACCGCACTGCGCAAAGAAGATCTTATGATGAGCCGTTGGAGATCCAATCCCAAAAACGGCAGAGTAATAGCGATGGCGCTCGCAGATTATCTCGCCGCTCGTATCCCCACCCGGTGGACGTGCCCATGAGTACCGCGATCAAGAGTCCGAACCCCGAACCGGCCCATCACTACATCGTCCGCCGCACAGTCGAAGCCTGCCAGATGGCCAAAGACGCCGCCGCAGCTGCTGCCGAAGGGATCGCAACTGGCTCAGCCGCCCTGCTCAACTCCTTGCGGCAGCGCGAGCGCGAACTCGATACCCTCGATCTTGAAATCGACAACGGCGTGACGAGTGCGATCACCGAGGTTGCGCCAGCCGAAGCCCGCGAGCTCCTCGCCTGCATGAAGTTCATGATTGGCCTCGAGCGCATCGGAGACTTGCTGCTCAGCTTCGGCAGCAGCGCCCAGGCCGCCGCAGGGCGCATCGACTCCGAAGACACCCGCGATCTCACTCAAATGGCCACGCTGCTCGAGAAGATGCTTACAGACTGCGGCGACGCCTTCTCGCGTCGTGACGTCACCAAAGCCGTCGAGGTCCTACGCGCTGACGCCGAAATGGACCGCCTTCGCAACCTCATCTTTCTGCGCCACATCGAGAATCCCGAAAACATCCATCGCCAGGCCAGCCTGCAAGTCATCTTTATGACCCAATCCCTCGAGCGCGCCGGCGACCACGCCAAGAATCTCGCTGAAGAAGTTTGCCACTTTGTCAGTGGACGCCCCGTCCGTCACGTCCTCATCGCCTACGACAAACCGGTAGAGCAGATGTTCATCGACTACCTCCGCCGCCGCGACCACAAAGGCTAAAAGTTTGTTTTGAGGGTCGAAGATCGGGATTTTCGCCAGAAACCTAATCGAATGCCGGCCTGCGAATCCCTGTGGCTCTCTGTGATCCCTGTGGTGAAAGCCTTTGACTTCACTAAATCGCGCCCAGACTATTTCCCATACTTATAAACAAACTCGTAATTCCCCGAGCCCACGTCGAGCACCACAGCATCCCCCACCTGCTTAGCCCCGGAGATAGATCCGCCCGAACCCGCCATCTTGCTGCCCTCGCTGACATCTTCCAAACGCGCCCCAGGCAAACGCACGGATGCAGTCGTGTTCGCCGGAATTTCCACGGACATCGTCATCGTCCCACCCTTCACTTCCCACGACGACGCGACCCTTCCATACATGCTGTGCACTGAAGCCTTCGTCGACGTCAGCCCCCCACCCGGATGCGGCTGAATCAGCACATGCTTGTACCCAGGCTGCGACCGATCAATCTCAATCCCCGCGATCACGCGATACATCCACTCTCCGATGGCCCCATATGCATAGTGATTGAACGAATTCATCCCCGCATCCTGAAATGATCCATCCGGCTTCTCTCCATCCCACCGTTCCCAGATCGTCGTCGCACCCTTCGTGATTGGATACAGCCACGACGGATACTCCGTCCGGTTGAGCAGCATGTAGGCTTCATCGTAGTAACCGTAGTCGCTGAGCGCCTTGCAGAGCACAGGAGTTCCAAGGAACCCAGTTGTCAAATGGCCGAACTGCCGCACATCTGCCGCAAGTCTCTCCGCGGCCTGCTTGCGTTCCGACTCCGGCAACAGATCAAACGCCAGAGCCAGCGCATAAGCAGTCTGTGTATTCGAAGCCAGCCGTCCATTCGGAGTCACAAACTCTTTCTGAAATGC
>DATJWZ010000859.1:0-15626 GCA_035500795.1 Candidatus Eiseniibacteriota bacterium
CACGGCGGGAATTTCGCGACGCCACATCCTGAGTACTACAAGAATACGGTTCTGAAGAATCTGCGCGCGCCGGACCACGGCAATCTCGACATCCTGGCGGAAGTGGTGCCTGCTGCGAAAAAGCGTGGCATGAAAGTGATCTGCTGGCTCGAAGATGTCTTCCGCACGGATTTGCCGAACATCGAGAAAGTGCAGGAGCGCGATCTCTACGGACGCAATGCAGAGACGCTCTGCGTCAACAATCCGGACTACCGGAATTTCCTGACTGGGCTGGTCGAAGACTACGCCCGTTCGTACGACATCGACGGAATCATGTGGGGATCGGAACGGCAGGGAGCGCTCTGCGACAGCCTGGCGATGACGCACGACACGCCGCCAATCGATCCGGGAACGGTGACGTGCTTCTGCCAATTCTGCCAAGCGAAAGCGAAAGAACGTGGTATCAATCCAGATCGTGCGCGGCAGGGCTTTCTGGAACTGGAGAAATTCGTACGAGCCTCTCGCAGTGGCAAGCGCCCCGTCGATGGCTACTACGTCCAATTCTGGCGTCTGCTGTTGCGCTATCCAGAACTCGCTGCGTGGGAAATGCTCTGGACCGACAGTCTCCGCGAGACCTACGCCGCAATCTACAAGACTGTGAAAACGGCCAAGCCAAGCGTTCCTGTGGGCTGGCATATCTGGCACAACAACTCGTTCAATCCGATCTACCGCGCGGAGCAGGATCTGCACGAACTGTCGAACTATTCCGATTTCATCAAGGTCGTAATGTACAACAACTGCGGCGGCGAGCGCATGGCCCTCTATATCGACAATGCCGGCTCGACTCTCTATGGCGATCTCACCAAACAGGGCTTGCTCGATTTCAACTACGCCGTGATGAATTTCAAAGAGGGCAGCTATGAGCAGATCCCGCACACCGGGCTCTCTCCTGATTACGTCTATCGCGAAACGAAACGCGCGCTGGAAGGTGTCGCTGGAACGAAGACATTGATCTGGCCCGGGATCGACATTGATATTCCGACCGAAGCCAACCACAGCAAGTGCTCGCCGCAAAGTGTGAAGGCGGCTGTTGCAGCGGCGTTCCGCGCGGGTGCGCCAGGAGTGATCCTGTCGCGTAAGTATTCTGAAATGCCCCTTGCGGATTTGAGCGGAGCCGGAGATGCGGTACGCGAGTGGAAGGTCTGACCTGAAAAAGAAAAAGGCCGCCATCCCTGGCGGCCTTCAGGTTCTATACCGCGTTAGAACTACGGCGAAACTCCCGCAGGTGGTTGAGGTGCTGCTCCTGCTGTCGTCGCTGCAGCGGCCTCGTTCAGAATCCGGTGGTGGATCGTGAAGAGAGCCAGTTCCAGCCGGTCCGACACGCCGATCTTGTCGTAAACGTTCCGCAGATAGTTCTTGATCACCTGTTCAGTCGTGCCAAGCTGGGAAGCGATTTCCTTGTTCTTGTATCCCTGGACGATCAGCGCTACGATTCGGAGCTCTTTCGCCGTCAGGCGATCGCGAACGCGCAATCCGACCATATCGTTCTCGGTGAGCTCGCTGGGGACGGCGACATCCTGTACCCAGGTCTCGCCCCGCGCTACTTTGCGGACACAATCGACCAGAGCGGCGCTGGTGACGTTGCGATAGACCACGCCGTGCGCGCCATTCGACATATGCTTCTGCGCGCTCTCGCCTGTGTCGGCCAGCACGATCACGCGTGTCTTTGCCTTAGTCGCTCCCTGGATGATCGCAGCGAAGTCATTGTGAAATCCTGCAGCCACGACGAGCACGGCGGCGCGAAACTTGTCGAGCGCCATGAACATCTGTTCGGGCGTTTGCGCCTGGGCCACGATGCGCATCTCGTCTTCCACCGCGAGGACCTTGGCAATGCCCGCCCGGAAGATCGCCTGGTTATCGGCCAGAATCAGTTTGAGCATGTTTTCAGCTCTCCAAAAATAATCCGGTTCACAAATGTTAAGAGTTGCGGACGAACTCGTAAGAGTCGATCACGCACGCCACCCCGCGGCCTTCGCCGCCTTCTCCAGTTTCGTCGGCGCGTACCACGCGTCCTTTGCACTGAATGGTGACGTTTTCCTGCCCGCCCGTCATTTCCGGCGGCAGCGTGATTTCAAATTCAACCGGCGAACCAATCTCCATCGACGCGTCAGCGCGAATGTACACGCCGGCCGCACTCAGATTGCCGGTTACGCCCTTGGCGTCGCCGCTCGCTGTTCCGCCTTCCCCTTTATGGATTTTGATCGGCAATTCCAGCGGAAATCTTTTTCCGGTCCGTGCTTCTTCCCCCACGGTACCTCCTCTATGTTGACCTGTCTGCATGGCTTCTGTGAGTGGGGCCAACGTCATCAAATCAAGCTCCTGGCGGGCTGGGGCCCGCTTTAGTGCTCACGGGCGGTTATATCACGGAAAGTTACCCGTGTAAAAGCCTGATAACCCGTTAGTTAACGGTAGAAACTAGGTTCCCCTCATGGCCAAGGGGAACCGCACCTGGCGGTTTCGGTCTGACCGAGCTTTACATTCCCGAACCACGCCACGTGATAGCTTCTTTACACCGGGTGTTCTTCCGCAGGGAGAAGGGAAGTCATTCCATGCCAAGTCCGCGGCGAGTCCGCACATCACCTCCGAAAGCTGTTTGCATTGCCCTAATAGCTGTGTTTTCAGTCGCTTCTGTTGGCGCGCAAACGGCGAACCAGAAGCCGACAACCGAGCCCGCACCGCCAACGGCGGCTTCAAAGACCGGTGAAGCTCCAAACGTGCTCGTTCAATTGAACGCTGCCCTCGAAGGACTCGCCGAGAAAGTGTCTCCGGCCGTGGTCCAGATTCTGGTGACTGGGTTTGGCCCGATTCGTGAAGAAGACCGTTCGCAGACGGCGCTGATCGTTCGGCAACACGCCGTAGGATCAGGGGTCATCGTCGATCCCACTGGCTACATCGTGACCAATTCTCATGTCGTCGAAGGCGCCCAACAGATTCGCGTGGCCCTGCCGTTGGGGACTTCGACGGATTCCTCCGGGCTGGTGCCGATTGGCAAGCGCCGCATCTTGGACGCCCGGCTGGTTGGACAGCACAAGGAGACCGACCTGGCACTTCTGAAAATCGATGGGCGCGATTTGCCAACCTTGCCCCTCGTGAGCCATGAACCACCCCATGTTGGACAGCTGGTGTTCGCAATCGGCAGCCCGGAGGGTCTGCAGAACTCCGTCACCATGGGAGTTGTGAGTGCTCTGGCGCGGCAACCCGATCCCACCAAGGCGATGACTTACATCCAGACGGATGCTCCCATCAATCCGGGCAACAGTGGAGGCCCGCTGGTCGATATGAATGGATCGGTGGTGGGCATCAACACCTTCATATTGTCCCAAGGCGGCGGCAGCGAAGGTCTGGGATTTGCCATCCCTGCCCGCGTCGTCGATTTCGTTTACCACAGCCTGCGGAAGTACGGACACGTGCATCGGGTGGAAATCGGTGCGGCGGCCCAGGACATCACGCCAACTCTCGCCGATGGATTAAAGCTGCCGCAGAGCTGGGGCGTTGTTGTGGTGGATGTGACTCCTGATGGCCCCGCGGCTGCGGCAGGCCTGCAGATTCAGGACATTATTTTGAGCGCGGATGGCCGCCGCATCGAAACTCTACCGGGCCTGACTGCCGCGCTCTACCTGCATCGCATCGATAAGGTTGTGAAGCTGGATGTGCTGCGCGGAAAAGAGAGAAAGACACTTTACGTCCCGGCGATCGAGCATCGTGACCAGATGGACCAGTTGCTCGACGCGGTGAATCCGGAGAACAGCTTGGTTGCCAGACTCGGCGTTCTTGCGATCGATATCAGCGGCGACTTGGCCGCCAAGGTCAAATCTGAATTGCGCATCCCGTCTGGTGTGATCGTTGTAGGGAGGGCCGCCGAATTGATTACTCCGGAGACTGGCCTGCAGGCCGGCGACGTCATCCATCAGCTGAATACGACTCACATCGACACCGTCGCTCAGTTGCGCAGCGGCCTCGACGCGCTGAAAAGAGCCCCCGTCGTCCTCCAGATCGAGCGCGATGGCGGACTGATGTATGTGAGTTTTGAAATGGAATAGAATGCAGCCGCGAGACTGACTCTTCCTGTAACGAGGAGGGAGCATGACCGGAATCGTGACTTGGTTCGAGTCGTTGGGCCAGGATTTGCGTCTGGCGGTGCGCAGCCTCGGAAAGAGTCCGACTTTCGTTGCAGTCGTGGTGCTGTCGCTCGCGCTCGGTATCGGCGCGAACAGCACAATCTTCAGCGTGACAGATGTGCTGCTGCTGCGTCATCTTCCTTACGATCGTCCTGAGCAACTGGTCGCGATTTGGGAGACTCAGCTCACTCATCCTGAGTCAAGGCAATCGCCACCCATCGCGGAATCAGTTGATTGGAAAAAGCAAAGTCACGTTTTTCAAGACATTGCGTTGACCAGCTTTGCCGAACCGGGCGCTGTTTTGTCGGGAGCCGGCGAGGCGGAGCGCATTGTCGTGCAGGACTGCACGCCCAACCTGTTCGAACTGCTTGGCGTGAAACCGATTCTAGGCAGAGTCTCATTCCCTGAAGAGATGCGTGACCACGATCAGACTGTGGTGATCAGCGAATCGTTCTGGAAGACTCACTTTAATCGCGATCCCAATATTCTCGGCAAGACTTTTCGACTGAGTGGCATGCGCTCCACCATAGTTGGCGTGATGCCAGAGTCACTTACCTCTCTGGATGGAAGCAAGGTTGACATGTGGCAGCCGATCGATGCTGAGAGCAGGCGCTACATCGAACGCGCGGATCACTGGTTGATGCCGGTTGCGCGGCTCAAACCAGGAGTAACTCTGGCGCAGGCACAGGCCGAGATGGATACGATTGCGCGACGGCTGGAATTACAGTATCCCGCTACGAATAAAGGAATCGGAAAGGTACTCGTTCCACTGCATGAAGAGCTGTTCGGATGGGCCAGGCAGGCGCTCTATCCGCTGCTTGGGGCGGTCGCATTTGTGTTGCTGATTGCGTGCGCGAACGTTGCCAATCTGATCCAGTCGCGAACGGAAGTCCGTCGCGGCGAGTGCGCGCTGCGCCTTTCGCTGGGCGCAAGCCGCGGGCGGCTGATGCAGGGATCGCTGGCGGAAAGTGTGCTGCTCGGTTGCATAGGAGGCACTTTTGGATTGCTCATGGCATTTTGGGGGAACCGGCTTTTCTTCTGGATCGCTGCATCGACTCTTGGCCCGGACATTCCGAATGCCGACAAGATGACCGTTGATTTGCGGGTGGTTTTATTCACGTTGAGCATTTCACTCTTGACCGCTCTCATGTTCGGTCTCGCACCGGCGCTGCAGGCATCGCGCTCTGATCTGAACCATGATTTGCGCAATGGCGCTCGCGGCTCCGCTCCCGTCCCTGGCGGAATCATGCGCCGGCTGCTCGCGATTTCTGAGGTCGCTTTGGCGATGGTGCTGCTCGTTGGCACCGGCCTGATGATCAATACCCTCCTGCGCCTGCGCGGAGTGGATCCCGGATTTGACACGAGCAACCTGCTTGCCATGACGATCCAATTGCCCGAAGGGGACCAATACGTAGAACGAGTGGGCGGCGACATGGAAAAAGCCAAACCGGCAGTGGATAGCTTCAATCGGCGCCTTCTCGAACGCATGGCAACTTTGCCGGGAGTGGAATCTGTTGGTACAGGCGGAATTCCCACTTTTTTTTCTGAGCAGCCTTCGTTCCAGATCATTGGCCATCCAACACCACCGGACCAAAGGCCTCAAGCGGGCTATGACCAGGTAACGCCTGGGTGTTTTCGGACGCTCAGAATTCCATTGAAGAAGGGACGCTATCTAGACGAGCACGACACCAACGCAGCGCCCTGGGCGATCGTCGTAAATGAGGCATTCGTGCGCAAGTTCTTTCCCGACGAAGATCCCATCGGCAAACAGGTGCGTTTGCGCTTCGATCCCTATCCGACTGAAGAAGATCGCACGCGCCAGATTGTGGGTGTGGTCGGGGATGTGAAGCAATACGGATTAGGAAGGCCAACGCCTCCGTTTATTTACGCTTCGTTTTACCAGCAGCCAGACGTGTATCCCGGGGGCTCAATCGTGGCTCACCTGTGGCAGGATCTCGCCATCCGGGTCAGCCCGACAACTCATGCCGCGGACCTATCGAAGCCGATCAAGGAGATTGTGGCCGAACTTGATCTCGACCAGCCGATGAGCCGGCTGATACCCATGCGCGACGTTCTGGATCGATCTACTGGCCTCACGCGTTTCTATATGCAACTTCTGAGCATATTTGCGGTCCTGGCGATCTTTCTGGCCGGAATCGGAATCTACGGTGTGATGTCGTACTTTGTCAGCCGGCACACGCATGACATCGGCGTCCGCATGGCTCTGGGAGCTCATCCAGCAGACATTCTCAAGTGGGTTGCCAGACTCGGACTCAAGCTGGTGTCCATCGGAATCGCTGTGGGTGCCGCACTGGCAATTGGACTAACGCGGCTGATCTCCGCGCTGTTGTTCGGAGTGACACCGACGGATCCATTTACCTATTTCTTGGTAGCGCTGACTTTGGCTGCAATCGCTTCGCTTGCCTGCTATATTCCCGCCAGACGTGCGACGAAAGTGGATCCAATGGTAGCGTTGAGATACGAATAAAGAGTATTGCTGGACTCATTCCAGCTCGAGTGTGAGGATGGGTTCGTTATCTCGCGGCAGCACTGAAGCTCTTGGATAGCAGGGGCTTTGCGATCGAGTTTCCAATGCCACTCGCAACCTGCTCGAGCGCTCGCTGTTCGTCAACCTTAAACGCATCTTGCCCTGCCCGATACAGAGCCAGCACGGCGATTACGCGGGATGCTTCCTCAACTGGTACCGCGAGCGCCGAGCGCAGCGTGCTGTACTTTGTAGAATCGTTCAAATAGCCGGGCTCAACCGATGGATTCCCATTGAGTATCGCCTTGTGATTCTGTGCCACCCAGCCGGATAGACCTTCACCCAATGGAATTCGCAGGGACGCAAACAGGCGGTAGTTGTCGCCTGTCGAGAATGTCGCGACCAAGGCGTCGTCCTGCGGACAATACACCCCCATCGCGTCGAATGGGACGATGTCCTTCAGGCGGACGGATAGCAAAGAAAAGATGTCTTCGGACCGCAGCAGTCGTCCCGCATCGCGCGTAAGCTGAATAATTTCATCCGCGACCTGCTGCGCCTGCGATAGCAGGGAGCCCGCATTCGCACTCGAACCAACTGCGTTCTGCGGAGCAGACTCGGCAAATCCAGCATCCGGCGCCGATCCGCGAACAATTTTTATATCCGTCGAGAGCTTCGGCGGGGCCTGCACCGGCTGCTCGGTTGCCAGCTTTTCCAGTTCCACATAGCGCCGCTGCAGAATGGCAACTACCTTCGGATCAAAACTTTTTCCCGAGTCCGCCGCGACGCGGGCCATCGCTTCGTCTAGCGGGAGTGCCTTGCGATATTGCCGGTCCGACGCCAACGCATCCAGGCAATCTACTGCGGAGAGAATCCGCGCTCCGATGGGGATGTCCTCGCCGACTAGTCCAAACGGATATCCACTGCCATCCCATTTCTCGTGATGAGCCCGCACAATCGGCACCACCGGATACGGGAAATGAACCTGCTCCAGAATCTCGGCGCCGACCACCGGATGAATTTTCATCTTCTCGAATTCTTCCGGCGTGAGTTTGCCTGGCTTGGAGATGATGTGCTCAGGCACCGCGAGCTTTCCGATATCGTGCAACACCGATGCAGCCTGCAATGCCTCCGTCTCATCCGCGCTCAACCCAAGTTCCTTTGCGAGTTCCATTGCGTAGACGCGCACGCGCTGCAGATGCTCGCCGGTGGTCTCGTCCTTGGCCTCGATCGCCAGCGCCAGAGCTTCAATCGTTCGCAGATGTAACTTCGAGACCTGCTGGGCGTGGATCTTCTCGGTTTCAAGTTTGCCCAAGTACAGCCGGTACGATCGATACATCAGATAAATCGGCGGCAGCACCAGCAACGACGATTGCCATCCGATATGCCCGTTGAGAAAGTGCACCAGCCCGGCCACTGCCGCTCCCACCATGAAGTAGGGAATCAGCCAGGAGTGACTCTCGCTCCAGACTTTCGCAATCGACTTTTCTTCGGTGAGTCCGATGATCGTCGAGGTCGCGGCCGTATTGCATCCGAAATGCACGACCGCGGCGACCAGCAATGCCAGCGGACCGGCTGCGTGAAGGATATTGCTCTCCACGAACTTGTAGCTGGCATACGCTGCTGCACTGGAAATCGTTACCTGTGACAGATTGAACACAAGCTGTACGAGCTTGAGCCGGCGTGCAGGTTTCCAATAGAACTGCGCCAGTGTGCTGGCCACGCCAATCGCCAAAGTTTCCGGAAGGCTGAGCTCAAGGATCCCCAACAGCGTGAACAAAAAATTGACTGAAAGCGTGCCTTCAATCCCGGGCAGACCTACCTTCAATGAAGAGGCCAGCAGTGCGGCAATCAAGTAGCTCGCGAACTTGATGGGATCGCTGGTATGCCAATGTGCGACCGCCAGCGTGCACAAAAGCACAGCGGAGAGCGCCATCCCCGCGATAAAGGCGCGGACAGCTATGGAACGAACCCCAGACATGACAAGTGCTTAAATTTTCAACGAATTGCGAAGCCAAGTCGCCGGAAAACGGAGTCGACTTGTTACCAACGTTACTCCTTAAAAATCAGCAACTTGCGCATAACAAAAACACCTTGGCGCCGTGTCCTGAAGGCCATGCACGCGCCATTTTGTCCCGCGATGCACCTCATGGGACAAATCGTCCGTTGTGCTTCGCAACACTTCTTTGTAACTGATTGAAACCGCAGGAACTCCGGCGGGCGTAGTTGGCCTTGGCCTTGCACATACTCATGTCACTTGGGTCCTGTTACTCGCAGTGTGGGGCGACTCAATGGGGGATTTGTGAAGAGATTCTTGGTTCTAGTTCTGGTTGCCACCTTGTCGGTGGCCTGCGCTGCCGATACTACAAAGCTCTCGCCGGACTTGCAGAAGACGACTTCTCCTACGGCGAGGGTCATTGTGCAGTACAACGGCGCGCCTAGTCTTCTGGATCTGCAACTGCTGTCCACTCTGGGATCGATCCTCAACGCGCTGCCATTGGTCAACGCGATCGTTGCCGATTTGCCACTGGCAAATATCCTGTCGCTCTCGAATCAGAGCAACGTGAAGTACATCAGCTTGGACCGCACCCTCAGCCCGACACTCAGCAATGCTGCACCGGCAGTGAACGCTTTTGCTGCATGGCAATCCGGATACACGGGCGCAGGAATTGGAGTCGCGCTGATCGATAGCGGCGTGAGCAGCCATCCCGACCTGAAGGGTGGGTTTTTGGGACTGTCGCGCGTCGTTTGGAATCAGAGCTTCGTTCCGGGCAACTCGAGCGCCAATGATCAATACGGTCACGGTACTCACGTCGCGGGGCTGATCGCCGGCAACGGTTCGAGCTCAACCGGTTCGCAGTACTCGCAAACGTTCAAGGGGATTGCTCCGCAGGCGAACATCATCAACCTTCGCGTGCTCGATCAAAACGGCGCCGGAAGCGATAGCGCCGTGATCGCCGCTATCAATCAGGCGATCACGCTGAAGCTTCTTTACAACATAAGAGTCATTAATCTCTCGCTCGGACGCGCGGTCTACGAAAGCTACACACTTGATCCGCTTTGCCAGGCGGTTGAGAACGCGTGGAAGAACGGAATCGTCGTGGTTGTCGCAGCGGGCAATAACGGACGCTATCAGCCGACGAACGGCTACGCGACCGTTACGGCTCCGGGCAACGACCCTTACGTGATTACGGTTGGTGCAATGAAGCCGATGGGAACTCCAACGCGGGTCGACGATCTCATTGCAAGCTACAGCTCGAAGGGACCGACGGCGATCGATGCGATCGCGAAGCCTGATATCGTCGCTCCGGGTAATCTTCTCGTTTCGCTCGAAGCGCCCGGATCCACGCTCTACAACAACAATCCGGTCACTCACGTTCCATATAGCTTTTACGTGAACGGCGGCAGCAGTGCATCCTCAACCAGCTACTTCACGCTGAGTGGGACGAGCATGGCGACTGGTGTCGTAAGCGGAGTCGTCGCAGACCTTCTGCAGAAGAGTCCCAGCCTGACTCCGGACCAGGTGAAAGCCCGTCTGATGAAAACGGCGTGGAAATCGTTTCCTGCCTACAGCAGCACGACCGATCCTACGAGCGGTGTGACTTACACCGATCAATATGATGTGTTCACAATCGGTGCAGGATACGTCGATGTAGAAGCCGCGCTAAGCAATACGGACCTCGCCCGGGGCACTGCCATGTCGCCTTCAGCTACCTATGACTCGAGCAGCGGATACGTATATCTCCACGACAGCTCGACGGCTGTCTGGAACACTTCGTCGACTTGGTCGAACACGGCAGTATGGGGGTCCTCGCAATTCCTGGTCGGTGCACCCGCCTCGGCTATGAACGGCAATGCGCTTTGGGGCGGTAGCAACGAGCCGTGGGGATCGAATGTCCTCTGGGGATCGAACGTGCTCTGGGGCAGCAATGTCTTATGGGGCAGCAACGTACTGTGGGGAAGCAATGTCCTCTGGGGCAGCAACGTGACAGGTGGCGAGCAGTAAGCTTTCAGTCAAGCTAAGTACCAATGGGCCGCGACTCGTCGCGGCCCTTTGCTTATTTGGCACGCTCCAGCCGATTTGATTTCTCTACCTTTGCCCAGTCCTTTGCCTTGCGAGATTGTTGTCTTCCGGCTTCGATGCAAAACGATCGAAAGCAGCCGAAATTTGAGCGCTAAGGACTAATTAAATGAATTGAGTAGCGGCGGGGCAATTCGTAGTGGCGAGCGACCAAATCAGGCAACAGGTTCTAGGTTGAAAGGTGGTTACCCTTCTGTCGCGCGTAGGTGGTACGTAGGGGATGGAAAGCATGGATATAGGACAAGCACATTATGGAGTTTAGGTTTTATGGGCAATATTCTTAAGTTCTAGTCAGTCTATGGAGGAAGGTGATCTGGGAAATGAAGTACATATTCACTCTTGGTGTTGTCGCTGTGGTTCTTGCCGCGGTCAGCTTGGCCGTTGCCGAGAACAACGAATCCAGTATTAATAAGCGTATTGCCACGTCTGCCAACGTACTGTCTCAGGTGATGGATACCCCTGACCACGCGATTCCGGACAAAATTCTCGACCGTGCCAAGTGCATCGCGGTGGTGCCCTCGCTGGTCAAGATCGCGGTTGGCTTTGGTGGTCAGCATGGGCACGGAGTGGCGTCCTGCCGGACGGCAAACGGATGGAGCGCTCCCCTTCCCATCGACATAACCGGCGGAAGCTGGGGACTCCAACTTGGTGGCGAGGCCACCGATCTGGTGCTGGTGTTTATGGGCGACCGAGGAGTGGAGCACCTGGTGTCTGACCACTTCAAAATCGGGGGAGATGCGTCCGCTGCAGCAGGACCAGTGGGACGGAACGCTGGTGCAGATACGGATGTTGAGATGAAAGATAAGATTCTTACTTATTCCCGGTCCCGCGGGCTTTTTGCTGGGGTGGATCTTTCCGGGACCGTTGTGAAGCAGGATAGGGATGAGACCGCCCTTCTGTTTGGCCACATGGAAACACCGAACGCAATCCTCACGGGCAAAGTCTCTCCGCCGGCCGCGAGCCAACCCCTTCTTTCAGAGCTAAGAAAAATCTCCGAGAACGCTCATGAGAGGGTCGCTATGAGATAAACGGATAGGGCAGGCCTCCGAGATGCGGGGCCTTCCCTTCTCGACCTGGAATTTCTTCTCCTGGTGCTTCGCAGGACAGTCTCGGGAATCTCCACCCCTTGCACAAAGCGCGCTAGGGATGGGCCACTCGCGGATAGCCAAGATGTCCGCCTCCACTCATCATCCTGTGAGCGGGCATTTTGAGCGCTGTGGCTGGTTTCGCCAACTGTCCAACTCGCCTAGCGTATGGAAATGAATTACCATCCCGTCGATGCAAATCGCGGACTTCGTAAAGGGCTACCAAGTAAAGAGCGATGAAGAACTTATTCAGTTGGCAGCGGCACCAGACCAACTTACGGCTGAGGCACACATCGCACTTCACGGGGAACTGTCGAGACGCCAAATCAACATCGTAGAAGATTCCCCGGTATCTCAACGCTACGGAGATAGCAATGATGCTGTTCAGGTGGCCGTTAGCCGAAGATTGCAACAGGTGGGACGTCAAGGTGTCGGT
Source organism: Candidatus Eiseniibacteriota bacterium (assembly GCA_035500795.1). Taxonomy (GTDB): domain Bacteria; phylum Acidobacteriota; class Terriglobia; order Terriglobales; family Acidobacteriaceae; genus Sulfotelmatobacter. Next base: position 12,242 of record DATJWZ010000859.1, read on the forward strand.
GATTTTGTCGCGGAGACTCTTCGGACATACCACACTGATTTTTGGCTGTACTTTAAAATCGCTGCTCCAGCCGTGATTATCAGTACTTTCGCAATCATCACAAGTCGTCATGAGGTACGAGGGATTTTGCGCCATCTCCCGCGAGGCGCTGGATTGCTTGCGAACCACATTTTAGAGATTGGTCTCATCAATTACTCAGCGTGGTTTGTTACTTGGATGGCGTTCTCTTTCATGTTCGGTGCCACGTGCATTGCGGTGGAAGAGAGGGCAGTCGGATTTTCTCCATCGGCATGGCACTCTTGGTTGAATGTTCGTGAACGGTTGGGTTCTTTCTTGCGCCTATCTATGTTGCTTTTGGTACTGGTGATGGCGGCGGGAGCCGCTTCAGTGCTATTGGGAGCAGGAGTGTTCTGGACGTTGCATCAATGGAAGGTGCACCCCACCGCCCTTCTGATTACGGCGATTTCATATGGACTTATTGGCCCCGCACTTCTCATCGTTTCACGCTTTTTTTGGCAGTGCCAGCGGTGGTTTTGGATGATTGCAGAGTTTGGCAAGCCACGGTTCGCAGCGCTGAACTGGCTCACGGAAAGTCACTAATACTCGCGGTGCTTCTGGCGAAATCCTTAATCGGGGGATACGTCGCAGCGATGTGCCCCTTCTGGCTGGCATCTGTTGTTCACATCTCCGTGCCGTTGCCGTCATGGTCTCCTTGGATTCTGACCATTGCGTCGATAATCGGCGTGACGGTGGTCGAGCCTACAATGTTCGTCGGCTTCGCTCTGTTGTATTTAAAGACATCGGCTTCCGATTCAGCTTCCAGCGAAGCACTCGCTAGTCAACTGGCGTAACATCCCGATTACACTCAGAATCCCACTTTGCCGCTCAAAGCGTGTAATCGCCTGCTTTTGTCAACTGTCTTTCCTGAGTAATTGTGGAGCGGTTATAGAATCGAGCGAATGGAAACGTTTCTAGTCGTTTTCGGCCTGCTAGCAACATGTTTTGCCTTATCCAAAATCGTACCCGGCTTACGCGTGCGAGCCATGCGCTCCCTCGCTGCGAGAAGGGGCTTCCAGTACATAGGCGGCCCTCTTCCAGCGTCGTTTCGCATGACCAGCTACCCGGCAGATGACCTCCGCTTTGTGCGCAATGTGATCGAGGGCCAGTCAAACGGAATGCCGATTCTCATCTTTGACTGCGATGTAGGTGTAGTAGGTATAGCACGAGGCAGAACTTGCACTTTCATCGCAACCCAGACCGATACGAATCCGTTCGGAAGCCTTGGCTGGGGAGAAAGAATCGTTCAGTCTTCCGGGTGGTCAGCGCTCTACCGCCTTCCCCCGCTTTTTCCGTCGAGACCATGGACTATGGGTATCCGCCGTATCGAGGATCATCTGGACAGCTTGCGGATGTGTGAACGGGCCCACTAGCCTGGAATTCCAGAGCCAGCCTGACCTGACACAGCGCTTCGATTCGGTCGTTGTACTCCACAATGCGCTCGCTCAGTTCTTCGATCGTCGCCAGCAACGGCTCCAAGGCCCGTTGCAGCTCCGGACTCAGCCCTTCGGCTTTCTCCGGATCCATGTTGCGCACGTTACAGCCGCGCAAGCGTTCGCCGTAAGACTTCGCCAGCCCGCGGGCCGTGTTGACCAGCCCGGTGCGTGCCCGCACCAGGCTGGCGCGTGCCCGAATCGTCATCAGATCCGCTTGCGCCTGCGCACTGCGATGCTTCACTGGATACAGTAACTCGGGATCAATCCGCGCCAACCGCGCTAGCGTCTGCGCATCCAGCCGATCGTCTTTCTTGCGGCTCTCTCCAATCAGTCGCACCTTGCGCGCGTTCGCCACAATCACTTCGTGTCCCAAATCGCTCAGCAAGCGACTGATCCAGGGCGAATGCGTCCCGATTTCCAATGCGATCCGGCTGCGTGGCATGGCGCCGAAAACTTCCTGCAACGCTTTCGCGGTGGTACGCACCCGCTGCTCCAGTTGTATCCGGCCCCCTTCATCGAGCACACAGTACCAGCTGTTGCGATCGCCCAGATCCAATCCGATGGTCAGTCTCTGCCGAGAAATATTCCTGCTCTGCTTCGTCGCTACAGTGCTAACCTTCTTCATTGCCGGTCTCCTTTTTATCTGTGCCTTGAGCACGTCGATAACTTGGGAGCGTACACCGCATCCCGTGGGAGACCGGCCTTCTCATTCCATCTGGTTTCGTCAACAATCGCTTACAATCTGGGAACCGAGGAGCGATTCAGATGCGATACGTGATTCTTGCGGCCTTCATCTCGTTAATGATTGGGTCTATGGAAGCGCAACACGGTACGGCTTCAGACGGCTACTTCCCTATGGGTTATTCCGGGGACACCTGGACAGGTGCGGTCGCCGCAGTTGACGAGGCAAACGGGAGATAACGCTCGTTTACAAAGGCCAGAACGGTGCCGAAACGTTCGTCGGGGTGTTGCAGCAGGGATACCAAGTAAAGCTCAAGGATGGCAAAACTGCAGAGTTGAAGTTGGCGATGATTCCGCTTGGAACTAGGCTGCGAGTCTACTACGTGCCGAAGAACCACAAAGTAGATGGGCGAAAAGAAAAGTTCTATGAAATCTTCCGAATGGAATTTCCTCAGACCTGAAACGAGGAAGCATTACCAGACCGCAGCCAGACTGACGCAAAATCGCGATAGCACTCAAATCCCCCGGTGCGGCTAGGAAGCTAACGCCCGAACCGCCCAACGATGACGCCGATGATGGTCCCGCCAATGGCCCCCATGCCGATAATGGGGCCGTAAGCCTTCGTGATGATCGCGTCGGGAATACTAAGCAGCAACCCGAAAATCAGACCCACTGCCCATCCGGGCCAAGGCAAACGGGCAGCACCTATCACGAATCCAATTCCAAAACGGGCGATAAAAGCAGCCGTGATTGCGGCCCTTTTATCGGGAAAACTCATCGGCAGCATGATTCCGATGTCGATAGCACCAAACACCAAACCACAGATGATGCCTAGCAGGATTCTGGACATGTCGGCCCTCTTCTAAGGCGTGCCTATGGTGCAGGCGCCACAAGTAAACCAAATTAATTCTGCCCGTGTCCAGACGAGTCCGGAGATCCCACGGCCTTCCATCTGAACCGCGTGGGCAATCACTGTTGATAAATCGCGATAGCACTCAAAATGCCCCGCCCTTGGGGGGTTCTGAGATCCCGGTAGGGATATCACTTACGTGATACCCCCCGGACGGACCCGGACGAGCGCTCATTAGCGCATCCGGTTCTTATCTCGGATGACTGGCGGCAAAGCGAACTGCGGGATAAGAATGGAGCACGCGGGGTCGAGGGAGCCACCGGTCACCCAGCCCAAGCATCTTTTTCCAGGGCAGACGTTG